>CAZIWG010000004.1:0-70396 GCA_964542925.1 uncultured Granulosicoccaceae bacterium
GAACCCACTACACAGGATTGGCGCTTGATAACAACAGCATCATACTCGTTTTTATCTTTTTATTTGAAGGCCTTTTTAGCCATGGTGCTTTTTCTATTATTCTCTATGCTAGCAGTGTAGGTCTCGCAGCCTTAAATGTGTCACAGATAAAAACGCCTAAATTTTCCGGCAACCCAGTCAATGTTATTATTCTCGCCAGCTATACACTGATAATAACGGCTATCTATGCTTGGAAACTTCTATAGAATAATTAGTAAAAGTAGATTATTGAATCATAATGGTTGAGCGTAACTTACGCAGCGTACTTTTTTATATTCGTACTAAAATACTATCCAAGCTAAGTCGTGACTTGGGAAGCTTTGCATTAAAGTCATTTTCTGGATGATGATATCCAATAGCCAAGGCCACGTCACACTGATAACCATCAAGCTCTTGTTTGAATTCTTCATTGACTAAATCAATATCGATTCCTTCCATGGGAGTCGAATCTATTTTGAGGCGAGCTAAAGTGTGTAACGTGTTACCTAAAGCAAGATAAGTTTGTGCTTTTGTCCAACAACTTGTGTTTCCTGCTTCGTCGGTATTGAATTCGGCAAATCCAAAAACCCCAAAGGCACTCTCACGTTCTTCTGACTTTACTCGCCCATCCTCAATGCCTTTATCCACGACTTGAGCATAATCATCACGGGTGTAGTGAGGATTGTAAGCAAAGAGAATGATATGTGAACTATCAAATACATGCGGCTGATTATATTCATGTTTATTGGCAAAGGTTTTATTCATCCGCTCTTTTGACTCATTACTCTCAATAACGACAAACTTCCAGGGTTGTGAGTTAATTGATGATGCAGAGAGACGCATCGCCTCAAACAGCACATCAAGATCTACTTGAGACACCTTTCTTTTCGTATCATACTTTTTAGTGGAATGTCTCCACTGGAGATCTTCAATAATTGGATGAACCATCGTTAAGCCTTAAAGTAATTTTACATTTATCGCTATGTGCACAGTATGATTCAGACAGAACTGTCATTGTCCACATAATATTTGCTTTTGATTAATTTTAATATTTTATTTAGCATAAGTTTTTGTCTTCTTTGGGTTCGTTAATAGCCAATATACCCAATTAGTAATGCAGAACATAGATACATCACAATATTAGCAATAACTATCTCTAATTCTGCTTTTTTCGATAGTAATGCCGTACAGCAAGTTGATCCTGAAGCCCTCCAAATTCAACAAGGACATCATTAGCGAGCAATAAGAATCGCATACTGCCTGATTTATCTGACTCAGCATTTGGACACTGCATTAAAACCTGCTTGTAACGATTGTTAGGACCAAAGGGGGTGACGGCCTGTTTGTTTTCCCCATCTTTAACAAAAACACCCGCCTTACGAAAGGCTGATCTTGGCATTCTACTTGCGCCTGCTTTATAAAAATAACCAAGCATTGTCCTGCTTGAAGAATGGCCTTGGGGAGTGAGTTCAGGCAGGTAAGTAAGGCCACCACTATATCGAAGCGTACAATTAACAACATTCTTTAGCGGGTGTCTTGTTATTTCAGCGTCAATAGTGATTTTCATAAACTCGCCATCGCGCGCGATACTTGCGCTTCCCTTTGCTGGCTCCATTGGCAATGTCCAGTTATTTGCGTGCTTTTTAAGCTCCCAATTACCCTCCCATGAAGGGTTAAGCAGATGAGTCGTGCTTTTCATTCTTTCGGGCACCCATTCGTGATAACCAATACGATGAATAAGAAAAACAGCCCATCGAGAATCTTCTTTTAAATAATAATCAATTTCTTCATTCTCTTTTTTAATAAATGCGCCATTCCAAGGAAGATCGAAATTATCCAGTCCTGTATAAAAATCTCTCCTACCGCCATAATACAACTCATTCCCCCAGGTTAAATACCCCGGTGTCATTGGCATTCGATTAAGACGCAGATAGGCAAAAGAATCTGTTTTCCAAGCCGCTTCATTACTACGATGAAAAGTAAATGCCCGTGTGCCGTACACCCTTTTACCGGGTATCCTTGGGTCTTGATAAGCCGGTGCAAAACCAATTTCTTTTAATCGATTTAGTGCAATTGCTTTCTTCTCTGTATCCGAATCACAGGTTGATTCTATTTTGCTTCGATCAAAGGCACTGGTCGTGTCACACTGACGCATGATGACTTCTGCCACTAAATCTCTGCGTCGTATCGCCCCATACATAACCGGCAACCACGCTTCATTGAATGAACGATATACCTTCTGATACTTTTCATACGCCTCAAGTACTTCTTGAGTACAAGTCTCTTCATCGATTACGTTTTGTCTGGCTTGTTCTGGTGTCGGTAATGGCTCTTCAGGATCGCCCTCTATAATGCATGCCTCGGTATTATTGCTCGCGGTCAGCGCTTCAACTTTGGCAACATCACTGCGTAGCAGCCATACATCAATGAATCCTAGTCCGTCTACCTTGAGGGTTGAATTGAAATTTAAGCTTTGTGCTATCCCTTGTGACCCAAAGGTGCTGATACATAAAAATATAAATAAAAGAATCGTTTTTGTGGTTTTGTTTATTTGTATTTTCATATTGAGCATATTAGTGATGGCTTTTTATTTGAGCAATCAATTAAAAACAAGCATACCATCACTCAACAAACCGAACCGAATCACCCACAGAAATCACCCCTCCCTCAACCACCTGTGCATTGATCCCACCATGCCCTCGCATGGCATTGTATCCACCGGGACCTAAAGTCTTTTCCATTCGCGAACAGGGAGGACAAGAGCCACTGCCCTGAAACAACACATCACCAATCATGAAACAACTCTTGCGCATGGCATACAGGTTAATCCCAGACACCACTAAATTACGTCGTAACCATGCGGCCGGTATTTCATCATGCCCCATGATGGTGGCCAGCACCGGTAAATGCTCTGCCTGAATTAATGTCACCTGTCGCTTACCACCTTCACGCTTAGTTCGGTGATCACCTGCTAGCCCTCGATTTACTAATACTTCAACTTGTTCAACAACCGTTAAAGGTTCCCGCTTAATTTCTCGTATACCAATCCAATCTAATTGGCCGACTTGAGGCATGGTCGCTAACAAACCTGCCATGGTGACCGATGAATTATTCATTTAACTACCGCACTCCCAATCACGCGTGGATCACTTGCTGCATCTAACTGGTTTGTATTTCGTTCCCACAACACCACCTGCATATTGCCATAATCACCTTGAAGGCTGAGCGTATGCCCGTGTAACTGTAAATCTGCTAATTGCTGTGGCGTAAACGCACCCTGTTCATACTGAATAACATCGGGAAGATATTGATGATGATAACGACGCTTACTCACCATACTCAACGCATTGCCGCCGTTCAGGTAATCAATGATGCCATGCAGCACCATGGTTATAATCCGGCTACCACCGGGTGTTCCTAATACTGCCACACCACGCGGTGACTCAATAAAGGTAGGCGACATACTTGATAAAGGCCGTTTGTATGGGGCGATTTCATTAGCCGTTGCTCCAACTAAACCATACACATTCGGCACACCCGCCTTGGCTGAAAAATCATCCATTTCATCATTGAACAATACGCCGGTTCCCGGTGCAACAAAACCACTACCAAAAGGATAGTTCACGCTCAAGGTTGCCGCGACCCGATTACCTTTGCGATCGATAATTGAGAAATGCGTGGTGTCCGTTCCTGCCCCTTCTTCTACATATGTCTTCGGTAAAGCTGAACTGGGCGTTGCCTCATTCAAATCAATACTACGACGCAGCATCTCATTGTGTTGACGACTCATTAATTTTTTAACCGGTACATCAACAAAATCACTATCACCTAAAAACTCGGCGCGATCTCGGTAAGCACGGCGCATTGATTCCACCACGATATGATCAAAATGCGTGTTCAAATCAAAATGATTAAATCCATCCATTTGCTGCAAGATCGATAACAACGCCACGCCACCCGATGAGGGCGGGGCAACAGAAATAACTTTTGCCTGACCAATTGTGCCTGTTAATGGTTTACGTTCAATTACGCGATAGCGTGCTAAATCTTCCAGCCGCCAAATACCGCCAGCATCACGTGAACCAGTCACTAATTTTTGTGCAACAACACCGCGATAAAAACCGGCTGCCCCTTTCGCTGCAATTGCTTTCAAAGTATTCGCTAAGTCAGGCTGACGGATTCGATAACCCACCGCAGGAACCTGATTATTTTCAAGGAAAATCGCTGCTGCTTCTGGCGATGCTTGCAAGGCTTTTAAACGAAACCCTGCCATGCGTTGATAAAAGGCATCGACAACAAAACCATCACGGGCAATTTTAATCGCAGAGGCAAGAGAAACACTTAAAGGTAACTTGCCGTATTGAACCGCCAGATGTTCAATCGCTGCTGGCACGCCTGGAATACCCGCTGCCATTGGCCCATCAACCGAAGCTCCACTGCGTACCTTGCCATTATCATCCAGATACATATCTCGGTGCGCACGCCCAGGCGCTATTTCACGCCCATCCAACATGACTTGCTTGCCATCACTGGCACGGTGCAGTAGCCAGAAACCACCACCACCGAGCCCTGAGCTATATGGCTCGACCACTGCCAGCGTTGCGGTAATCGCAACCGCTGCATCAAAGGCGTTACCACCCTGTGCCAATACATCATGACCCGCTTTTGTTGCTAAAGGGTGTGCCGTGGCTATCCCCGCATTAGGATATGGCTGTGCTAAGACACTGACACTCAAAAACAAGAATAGACTTAAAATCAAATATCTAAACAAAATACGCTTCTCCTAAAAAGATACCCACGCACAAAAAAGGCCCCAACCGGAACCTTTTTAAATTTAACACATTACGCCAAGCTAACTGTATTAGCCTTCCACCTGTAGTTTTTCGTATTTAAGCTGAAGTTCTTGCTCTGACTCAACGCGATCAGGGTTGCTGGGGATACAATCAACTGGGCAAACATCGACACACTGTGGCGTATCGTAATGACCAATACATTCCGTACATAAATCAGGGTTAATCTCGTAGATTTCATCACCCTGATAAATCGCTTCGTTCGGGCACTCGGGCTCGCAGACATCGCAATTAATACATTCATCGGTAATCATCAGGGCCATGCTAAAACTCCATTAAATCGGTTATTCACCCAGACAAATTGGGCTAGGTGAGTATATTAGCCGATTCTGTCAGAGAGTGCAGCCATGACTTTTGTATGGACAAAAGCCGAAATGTCCCCACCGTGTGCAGCGATTTCCTTAACTAAACTCGAGGAAATATAGGCATATTGCTCGGCAGGGGTTAAAAATAAGGTTTCAACTTCGGGCGCAAGTCGGCGATTCATGCCGGCAAGCTGAAATTCATACTCAAAATCAGACACGGCCCGCAAACCACGTAAAATCACACTTGCGCCATTATCTGCAACAAAATCAACCAGTAAGCAGTTAAACCCCTTCACTTCTACGTTCGAAATACCGGACAAGGCTTCTGTGGTCATCTCGACCCGTTCATCAAGACTGAACGTTGCACCTTTGCCTGGGTTTTCCGCCACGCCGACAATCACACGATCAAATAACGTTGAGGCTCGTTGAATAAGGTCACTATGCCCATTGGTGACAGGATCAAATGTTCCAGGATAAACTGCTGTAATATTCATGGCGTGCAAATTACCATGTACGCGCTGTGCTGTCAGCCATTAGCGATCGCCAACTTGCAATAATAAGGCCGTCGCCTGACCTGCTTTGGTTTGTTTTAGGACAGTCCACGCATCGGGAAACGTCGGGGTAAGCTGATGACTATCATGCTCAAGATAAATACGAGCACCCTCTGCCAACCATCCTTTATCAAGTTGGTTAATTACCTCCGGCAACAAATCACTTTTATAAGGCGGATCTAAAAACACCACATCAAAGGCGCTCGGTGGATTATCGAAAAAATCTTGTGCTGTTTGTTGAAGACACTGACCAGGCTCGTACTTCAGTAATGTTAAGTTTTCTTTTAGACGTTGCGCTGCATTACGATCTTTCTCAACAAAAACCACCTCACTCGCTCCACGCGACAAAGCTTCCAAACCCAGTGCTCCGCTGCCAGCAAACAAATCTAAACAACGCGACTCAATAATTACCGGTTGCAACCAGTTAAATAAAGTTTCACGCAGTCGATCTGGCGTAGGGCGTAAATTCGGTGCATCCACAAAACTGAGTTTACGTCCGCGATGTGCACCACCGATGATGCGTAATGTATTGGTTTGTTTTGCCATAAAAATTTATTTCAATGCCACTAGCAACACGAATAAAAATAATAGAATCCATCCGAATAAGACCATTGCCGGCGCAGAATTTTTAGATGTTTTATAGTCAGCTGCTTTTGATGCCCAAAAACCAATACGCAACATCGTGTTTGCCCAAAAATCAGCAAACCAGACCATTGATGCCAGATATAAAACACCGGCTAACCCCGCAAGACTTGACTCGATACCATTCAACATATACAGACGTACAACAATAAATAAACTAATCACTAAAAATATTAATCGACTCATTATCGGCAATGCCGTACATCAGATTTTAAGGCTTTCACTGGCTTACGAATTTTTACGGTTTCTTCGTTCTGCCAACGTGCTTGTTTATCTGCGCGATACTTCCTGATTATTTTAAATCGACAACTCAGATTATTTCGCTGATCGAACTTTACCTTATTATAAATGACGTAGTCATAGTTTACCCTTGGATAAAAAGATACCATCACCTCACACGCCTCTCGGCTATTCGAATACGCCAACTGAAATGCAAGTAATTTATTGCCTCTAACAGGTAATGGTAAGGCGTTGGTCAAATAAGGATTATAAGGTCCTCGCAATGTGGTCGCCTGAGAGCAATCTTTACCTTCCTCAAAAAACATCAACCTTTTGATGTTTTTCATATCTATTCGAATAGTCGGTTGAACTTTATTTTTAGGCGGTGCATACGTGGTGACGCAGCCACCTAGTAATAAACCCAATAACACCAACCACTTCATGATTTATTTTTCGCCACCCACCATTATTGTGACTAATTTATCCGGGTGAATACGGCGTTTGAATGCATCTTTTATTTTCTCAACGGTCACCGCTTCAACTCTGTCGTTAAAAGTATCAAGATAATCTAATGGCAAGCCGTAGAAACCAATCATTGCGATGTATTCAATAATTTTTTTATTGCTATCAACACGCAAAGCAAAGCCACCGGTGATATTTTGTTTTGAGCGTTTTAACTCTTCTTCCGTTGGGCCATTTTCCACATAGTCTTTTATAATTTTATTTAACAAGGCTAAGGCTTCATCGGCTTGAGAATTTTTGGTTTGCAAACCCATCGTGAACGGGCCATCTTCACGCATAGGTGAAAAATAACTGTAAGCACTGTACGCTAAACCGCGTTGCTCACGTACCTGTTCACTAAGTCGAGATACTAAACCGCTGCCACCCAAGACATGGTTACCCACATACAAGGTAATATAATCTGGATCGCCACGGTGCATACCGGGTTGCCCCACAAGAATATGTGTTTGTTGTGATTTATGTTTAATACGCTTGGTAATTGGCGCACTCAATGCTTTAACCTTAGCAAGTTTCGGAGCCGCTTCGCCTACGGCTAAGCCACTAGATACCTTCTCGGCTATTTTTTCAGCCTCTATACGCGATACTGCGCCGACAATGGCAATGACAGCATTATTGGCAACGTAATAACGGCTATGAAAATCAAGCACATCTTGACGCGTCATCGCAGTTAAACTGGCTTCTGTTCCGCTGCTATCAATGGCATAAGGATGATCACCAAATACAGCATGGTAATAGGTTTTACTTGCAATAGAACCCGGACGCTGACTCGCGACTTTTAAACCCACTAGCATCGCTTTACGGTTACGTTCAAATGAGGCTTCTGGAAATGAAGGTTTTGCAACAACTGCACTAAACAAGTTTAATGCTTTATCTAAGATAGCTTTATCGCTCAGACTACGGATGCTCGCAACAGCCATATCTCGTAATGACGAACCACCAAATTGTGCACCAATGCCTTCAAATTGTTCAGCGACCTGATCGGCATTGAGTGTACCAGTTCCTTCATCTAACAAACTATTAGTAAGTGCTGCTAATCCAGCCTTTCCACCGTCACGCGCGCTTCCTGCATCAAAAACAAGTCGCAGATCTACCATCGGTAACTGGGGTGCATTCACATAAAATACTTTAGCGCCATTTTTAGTTTTCCACTGTTCTATTTTTGGTCCTGCGAAACTAACACTGGAGATAAGAACCAAACTCAGTAGCACTATAAATTTATTTCGCATGGTCTGCTCCTGACTTAGTTTCTTCTATTTTTTGACTAGACTCTTTTTTAGCGTTTAATGGCTCAAGGATAGCCACCGTTAAACCATCATCAATGAGATATTTTTTAGCCACTGCCTGTATTTGTTCCGGTGTGACGGCACGAATCCGATTTACATACTCATCTAACAATTTATGATCGAGCCCAACCGTTTCCAAGGTGCCAATTTGCATGCCTTGATAAAATACTGAATCTAACTCATAGACTTTCGATGCAACCACTTGCGCTTTAATAAGATCCAACTCACCTTGTGTAGCCAATGTGGTATGTAATCGCTGAACTTGTGCGCGAATTTCTTTTTCCAGTTCTTCAATACTGTGCCCTGTTGCGGGGCGACCATCAAACAAAAACAAGTTATCAATTCGATCGTACATATCGTAACCAGCACCTGCCGAGACTGCGATCTGCTTGCCGCGTACTAATTCCTTTGAAAAACGCGCACTGTTGCCACCATCAAGAACACCCGCCATCACTTCAAGCGCATACACCTCATTGGAATCTTTCGCTGTCATTAACACCGGGACTTTGTAGCCCATTAACAAATAAGGCACTTCGGCTTGTGCTCGGACTTTAATTCTACGTTCACCACGTTGTTTGGTTTCGTGCTGCGGTTTCACTGGTTTTATTTTTACATCTGGAATCACACCAAAGTATTTTTTTGCCAAGCGATACACGCGGTCTGCTTGCACATCACCAACAATTACCAAGGTCGCATTAGAAGGCGAATACCAACGTTTATACCAGTGCTGTAAATCTTCCAACTGCATGCTTTCTAAATCATCCATCCAGCCAATGACCGGGTGATGATAAGGACTGGTTTGGAATGCGGTGGCAGTAAATTGTTCATACGTCAGTGATGTGGGTTTATCTTCAGTACGCAAACGACGTTCTTCTTTTACGACATTCACTTCTTTTTCAAAATCTTCCTGACGCAATAAAAGATTATGCATACGATCTGCTTCTAGACGCATGCTGACTTCAAGCCGATCTTTGTGCAGTGTTTGGAAATAAGCAGTGTAATCTTTACCGGTAAAGGCATTTTCACGACCACCATTGGCAGCAATAATTTTGGAAAATTCGTTCGGTCCTAAATCCTTGGTTCCCTTGAACATCATATGTTCTAATACATGGGAAACGCCTGTTATGCCATTATATTCATAACTAGAACCGACCTTGTACCAGATCTGCGAAACTACCACGGGGGCCCGGTGATCTTCTTTCACCAGAATTTTTAACCCATTATCCAGTATATATTGTCTGACATCTGAGACATCTTCACGGTGTTTTGCCTGTAATGGCGACATGAAGCTCACTGTCAGCGCCACTGACACGAGTAATATTGATGCTAAACGCATGTTTTTGCTGCTCCCATTAAATTTTTTTTTCAGCGAGGCCTACACAATGTTACGATAGCGCCGCACCTAAGTGTGAATAATCTTATTATCCTCTGCGAGTCTAAGACAGTTGTAAAGTATGTTTGGTTTCGGAAAAAACAGCAAAACTCCTAAAGCAGATAGCGATCAAGCTATCGAAAAAGAACCTGTGGGTCTGTTTGCACGCCTAAAACAGGGCTTAGCGAAAACGCGTGGCAGTTTTGGCGGCGCCATTGCTAATCTTGTCGTCGGCAAAAAAACCATCGATGACGAATTATTAGAAGAAATTGAAACGCAGCTTCTCCTCGCCGATGTCGGTATTGATGCCACTAGCCAAATTATTAGCGATTTAACCGACCGGCTCGCCAGAAAACAACTCTCTGACAGTGACGCATTGCTTAGTGCCCTGCGTGATGATCTCGCTGCAATGCTTGAACCCAGCAATATTCCCCTTAGTATCCCTGATTCAGACTCACCGTTCGTAATTCTTGTCGTTGGTGTCAATGGTGTTGGTAAAACCACCTCTATTGGCAAGCTTGCCAAACAACTGCAAGCCGATGGCCGCTCAGTCATGTTAGCGGCAGGAGATACATTCCGTGCTGCAGCGGTAGAACAATTAGAAGTCTGGGGTGAACGCAATGACATTGCTGTGGTGGCTCAACACACTGGTGCAGATGCCGCCTCGGTAATTTTTGATGCGCTGAAATCAGCACAAGCTAAAAAGATTGATGTCCTGATTGCTGATACAGCTGGCCGCCTCCACAATAAAGACAATTTAATGGAAGAACTGGCTAAGATTAAGCGTGTTCTTGGGAAGTTAGACGTTGCAGCACCGCATGAGGTCTTAATCGTATTGGACGCGACCACCGGCCAAAATGCACTGGCTCAAACCGAGCAATTTAATAAAATTATTGGTCTAACCGGTGTTGCATTAACCAAACTCGATGGTACTGCCAAAGGCGGCATTATCTTTTCTATCGCTAACAAAACCGGCTTACCCATCCGCTTTATTGGTGTAGGTGAAGGCATTGACGATTTACGCGCCTTTAACGCCAAGGATTTCATCGAAGCCCTGTTTTAAGCCCCGTGTTCGTGCCACAATACTCAATATAATAAGCACAATAGCCGGTCACTACGCACTCAGATGATTGAATTTCATAATGTCAGCAAACGCTACCCCGGTAGTTGTGATGCCCTCAGCCAGGTAAGTTTTAAACTCGCCAGCGGTGAATTGGCCTTTCTTACCGGTCATTCCGGTGCGGGCAAAAGTACCTTATTGAAACTCATTGCCGTACTTATCCGCCCCACTAACGGTCAGGTACTCATTAACAACGAAAATATTGGCCATATCAGCCGCAAACGTATCCCGTATGTGCGCCGTAATGTCGGCATTATCTTTCAGGATCATAAATTATTGTTCGACCGAACAGTGTTCGATAACGTTGCCCTGCCTCTGGTTATTTCCGGATTATCACACCGTGAAATAGGTCGTCGAGTGCGTGCTTCGCTAGATAAAGTCGGCTTGTTGAATAAAGAGAAGTCATTACCCATCACCTTATCGGGTGGGCAACAACAACGTGTGGGTATTGCTCGCGCGGTGGTCAATAAACCACCTATTCTGCTTGCCGATGAACCGACCGGTAACCTTGATCCTGAGCTTTCTCGTGAAATTATGAATTTGTTTGTGCAATTCCAGCAGGTCGGTGTAAGTGTATTAATCGCCAGCCATGATTTGGACTTGATTAGCCAAATGGGGCATAAAGTCCTCACTCTCGATGAAGGTCGCATGGTCGCAGGGGGTATGCATAACCGCCCCCAGGGTGGTTTACGATGATGTCGCCTAGCGTTTATATCGCCCGCCACATGCAGGTGATGCTGGCAACTCTCGGTGAGATGGTACGCGCACCGATGTCGAACTTAATGACCATTGCCGTCATGGGCATTGCGCTAGCGCTACCGACCGGTTTACATGTCATGCTCAAAAATGTACAACAAGTCACGGCGCAATGGGATGGCGCTGCACAGATATCACTATTTCTTAAGCCTTCTGTAACCGACAAACAAGCCGATCAACTCGCCAATATCTTGCAACGACGTCAAGATATTAAATCGGTAACGCGCATTACTCGCAGCCAAGCATTGGAGGAATTTCGACAAAATTCAGGCTTTGGTGAAGCACTTGAGGCTCTTGAAGATAACCCTTTTCCAGCCGTGATCGTGATTTACCCAACGGAACAATCGGATAACTTACTCACCGTGCAAACTATGCTCGCTAGCTTTAAACAGCGCCCCGAAGTGGAGCTAGCGCAACTTGATATGCAGTGGCTCAAACGTCTTTATGCCATCATGGATTTTGGTCGTCGTGGAATTTGGGTACTGGCTGCCATGTTGTCGCTCTCTGTACTACTGGTTGTTGGCAACACCATTCGTCTTGCTATCCAAAACCGCCGTGATGAAATTGAAATCATTAAATTAATTGGTGGCACTGATGCTTTTATTAGGCGGCCATTCCTCTATACCGGCTTCTGGTACGGCCTAAGCGGGGGGATTTTAAGCTGGTTGCTGGTAACACTCTCAATTTGGTTACTCAGCGAACCAGTCAGCCAATTAGCTACTTTATATGATAGTAACTACTCACTCTCATCATTGGACTTTTTAGGCAGTTTAACGCTACTTGGCGTTAGCATATTACTCGGACTAACCGGCTCATGGATTGCCGTTAGTCGCCATTTGCATGCCATTGAGCCTGAATAAGCAAAAAACCCCAATAATTTAGAGAATTCACATTGCGAAATTCTTATTCAGTGCCACACTGTTAATCATTAGAAAACAAATGTAAATTTTTGCGAAAATAACATATCGCGCGTATGGATACACGGGTGGGGTAACGGAAAAAAATGCAACATCGTCAAACCAGCATCATGATCGTTGATGGTTCTGAAGTCTCTCGGACTATTATCGCTCGGATTCTTAAGAATGAAATTGAGAACGTCAATATTACTTCCTGTGCATCAGCCACTGATGCACTGCAACGACTCGGCAATTGGGAGCGGTTTGACCTCATCACCACCTCATTAATGCTGCCGGATATGGACGGGCTTGATCTTTGCACCCGTATTCGTTCTTCCGAACGTCATCATTACACACCCGTTATTGTCGTCTCAGGCGATGCTGATAGCCGCTTATTACGCGAAGGTTTTGCGGCAGGCGTCACTGATTATTTTGATAAATCAAGTGGTTATAAAGCATTTGTTGATTTCATTAAATCCTTTCTGCAACGAAATTCAGGTCTGGTGGGTAAGATTCTCTATGTTGAAGATAGCCCAACGGCTGCCGCCATCACAATACGAATCATGCAAAAACACGGTCTCAAAGTAGTACATGTGACTCATGCTGAACAGGCGTTAGAACTGCTTGAAGGCGTTGCCAATGGTTGGGGCAGTGAGGATGATGGCTTTGATATTATCGTCACCGACTTCTTCCTCAAGGGCAAACTAACCGGTGGCGACTTGCTGCATGCCATCCGCACCCGCTTTCATTATTCACAGCAGGAAATGCCGGTATTGGTGATCACCGTTACGGATAACCAGCAGAAACAGGCCGAGGTTTTCCATGCTGGTGCCAATGATTTCGTACAAAAACCAATTTACGAAGAAATTTTCATTGCCCGAATTCGCTCATTATTACTGATCAAACAACAATTCATTGCCTTAAAACATCAAACCGATGAAATGAGCCGCCTTGCGACCACCGACAGCCTCACAGGAGTGAGAAGTAAGCGGTTCCTACTCGATAACGGCAATAAATTACTTAATAAAGAAGCCAATAAGCCCGTTTCTGCGATGATCATGGATATTGATCATTTTAAAAATGTTAATGATAAACTGGGGCATTTAACCGGTGATCATGTATTAGCAGGCATTGGCAGTCAGCTTAATGAAAGCTTCCCTGATGACATGGTAGTGCGATTTGGTGGCGAAGAATTTTCAATCATCATGACTAATATAAGCGCCTTAAAAGCCGCAGAAAAAGCGGAGAAACTTCGCATCATTATAGAACAGCTTCGCCCTGCTGATGTTGATGTCACCTTCAGTATCGGCGTGGCTTGTAGTCACGATCACCCCGACGCAGATATTACGAAACTACTATCACTCGCTGATAAAGCCCTTTATGCCGCAAAAGAGAACGGTCGAAATCGTGTCTATATCGGTGCCAAAGAAGGACCTGAAGCCTTGCTTGCTCCCTCAAATCAATCAATAACCCTTTGATTTAGAAGTTTTTAAGCTATTTTTTCTGTATTCTGTGGGAACTTATACTATTATTGGCACTCTCACTATGTGAGTGCTAATATAAGCATATCCGAATATATCGCCCAACACATTTTGCGAGGATGAAAATCATGGATAACACCATGCAATTACAATTAGCTGTCCCGACCGGTAACATTTCGGGCTACATTACAACGGCCAACAGCGTTCCTATGCTGACCGCTGAGGAAGAGCACGCGCTCGCCATAGACTTGCAAGAAAACGGCAATGTGGAAGCAGCACGTAAGCTTATTCTTCCCCACCTGCGTTTCGTTATTCACGTCGCGCGTGGTTACTCTGGCTATGGACTAAATATTGCTGACCTTATTCAAGAAGGTAATATCGGCTTAATGAAAGCCGTGAAACGTTTTGACCCAAGTGTTGGCGTAAGACTTGTTTCATTTGCCGTACACTGGATTCGCGCCGAAATGCACGAATACATTTTGAAAAACTGGCGTATTGTTAAAGTTGCAACAACTAAAGCTCAACGCAAATTATTCTTTAATTTACGTAAGAATAAGAAGCGTCTTGGTTGGTTCACTAATGACGAAGTACAAACGGTTGCTAGCGCATTAGGTGTTAAACCAGAAACAGTACTCGAAATGGAAACACGTTTATCGAGTCGCGACTTGGCCTTTGATGGCTACGCAGATGATGACGATGACAGTTTCTACGTTGCGCCATCACAGTTCCTTGAAGACATGAGTGATGAACCTTCAAAGGTTATTGAAGCCGCTGATTGGAGCGAGCACAATAATGCTCGTCTTGCTGCAGCACTTACTTCACTTGATGATCGTAGCCGTGACATTCTTAATAGCCGTTGGTTAAGTGAGAAGAAATTAACCTTGCATGACTTAGCAGATCGTTATGGTATCTCTGCTGAGCGAATACGTCAGTTAGAAAAAGCTGCCATGCAAAAAATGCGCACCGCATTAATGGACTAAAAGTTCTTTTATTGGCAAGAATATGAAACGGCTCCTTTGGGAGCCGTTTTTATTTATCTGATATTAAATACTTGTTATTAAATTGACTTAAACTTTTTTTATTCCCACCGAATAAGCAAACTTTTCACCTATTAGAAAATCAATAAAGTTAATAGACTCGATAGAAAATAATAACTACTTTTAATTACTGTGGTATGTAGTGGTCAACCAATAGGAATGCAAACAATGCCATTAAATAGAAAATAGAATAGCCAAACGTCTTAATTGGCATGGTCTCATCCTCTGCTTTTTTAATTGCTAAAGAGTAATATAAGAAACCTGCACCGAGTGCTAATGCACCTGCAAGATAAAACACACCACTCATTAATGTAACAAACGGTAAGATCGTTACAACAACCAGGATTATGGTGTAAAGCAGAATTTGCAACCGTGTAAATTCAAGTCCATGTGTTACGGGCAACATGGGAACATCAACTTTTGCATATTCTTTATGGCGATGAATAGCTAAAGCCCAAAAGTGTGGTGGTGTCCATGCGAAAATAATTAAAAACAGTAACAAAGAATGTGCATTTATATCGCCCGTTATCGCTGTCCAACCTAACACAGGTGGAGCAGCTCCTGCCGCACCACCAATAACAATATTCTGTGGTGTAGCATATTTAAGATACATCGTATAAACAACGGCATAGCCTATTAATGAAAGAAACGTGAGTATAGCCGTCAATTCATTAACAAACACGACCAATATCACCATTGCTAAAACGCCAATGGTAAGTGCAAATATCAGCGCACGTTTACTATCCATATGACCTGTTGGCAATGGTCTATTTTTGGTTCTTGCCATCTTGGCGTCAATACGTTGATCAACCACTTGGTTAATAGCTGCCGCTGATGCTGCCGCTAATCCAATCCCAATCGTGCCAAACAAAAAGGGTTGCAATGGAACCATGCCAGGAACAGCTAACAACATACCCACCACTGCTGTAAAAATGATCAACATGACAACTTTGGGTTTACACAGATCGTAATAATCACGCCAAGTAATGTCTTTCAATACTACTTGCTCTTCTGTTTGGGTATCATCATTCATTGCTTTGTACCTTTAACCTATTCTTGAATATTTAAGTAAACGTTCAAGATCTTTAACAACCCCTCTTGGGCTGATGTCACTTTTATAATGCATCATCAAGTTACCTAACGGATCAATAAAATAAATTCGCTGTGCTTTTTCAGCAGGTGCTACACCATCAAATTCAAAATCTTTTATCACTTCATCCATCGCAGCCTTATCTAAACGAATAATACTCATACCTTGATGTTCTTTAACAATCTTATCCAGGTTTTTATTATTACCATCATTAATTAGAAGCATGAGTCGCTGCACACGATCTTTTTCACCACCCATGCCCAGTCGTGATTGACGAATCGTGTAAAGATTATTAAAACAACTTTCATCACATCCTGCTGAATCAATATAGAACATCGTCCACTTTCCATTCAACATATCACGATCATATTTTTTATTATCGATAGTTGTTGTAGAAAAATTAGTGATGGGGCGTACTGGCGTGACCAAATTTCCCCAGTTTGTTGTTGAAGCCGTTTTATAGCCATCACCGACGCTATGCAAAACAATCGCCATTCCAACCGGCACAACAAATATCAACACCATTAAAATTAGTGTCAGACGTGGATCCATTCCCGATTTCTTAGATTGCTGTACCACAATTATTCCTCCAAACGCCGGCTATTCAAACCGATATATAAAATAAATATAACTAATGCCATACCAAACCACTGGATTGCATAACTCTCATTCTTTTCAGGGCCACTCGCCACTGGCTGCCAATTATGCGCATAAGCCGCACTATTTTCCTGCGCTAATTGCAATAAATAAGGCGGCATAGTGTACCCCAACTCGCTGCTAATCTGATCTATTTCGACATCCCTTATAATCTTTGGCCAGGATCCATCGGAAATAGTTGCTCCAATACCAAAACTAGGTAATTTACCTGGTATATCTGCCAGAATACCTCTAATTATCTGTGGTCTATCTGTCACCGAAATATCAGGCAAATCTTGCCTATTCTGCCCCAACGGTAACCAACCTCTATTGACTAAAATAACGGCTTTATTCGCTGCATAAACGAAAGGGGTGATCACTAAGAAGCCCGGCCGACCCTTTTCAATACGGTTATCTAATAAATACTGGCGTTTTGAATCAAAATATCCATTAAAACGAGCATGTCTAAATCGATACTGACTTTGATTCTCTAACGGTTCCACAACGTCTAATTCATGCTGTACGAGGCTAGATGTAAGTGCTTTTTGAGTCTGTAACTTCTGCTCAGCTCGATTTAACTGCCAAATTCCTAATGACACCAGAATTGCAAACACAACTAATGAAATAAGAGAAACGATAGGGGTTGGCTTAAATTGATATTGGCCTATTTGCATAAACTTACTCTGGCTGTACGTAAAAAATGAATACGTTATACTATTCGACAATCACATATCAGGATATAGCAATAATGAAAATTATCGTCATCGCCATTTTAGCTGGGATTGTCTTTAGTTTATTTAGCGCCATGCGCTTTATGATGACAGATAAGGGCAAAGGTACACGTACAGTCAAAGCATTAAGCTTAAGAGTCGGTGCATCTATTGTGCTCTTTGTGATTCTACTGATACTTGTCAAGCTAGGCTACATTCAACCTAACCCAAGCCCTTATCAATAAGAACCTTTTACGCCTCATCGTAATAACAAATAAAAAGGCGCTGCCTCAATAGGCAGCGCCTTTTTTTATTACACTACCTTATTTACAGTACGTAAACAAAAATAAACAGACCTAACCAAACAACGTCTACAAAGTGCCAATACCAAGCGGCGGCTTCAAATGCGAAGTGGTTTTCATCTGTGAAATGACCCTTCATTGAACGGAACATCATCACCGTCAGCATAATCGCACCAATGGTTACGTGCAGACCATGAAAACCGGTCAACATAAAGAAGGTTGAACCATAAACACCTGAAGACAACTTAAGACCAGTTGAGTAAGCGTGAATGTATTCGTAAGCTTGGAACCCTACGAAAGTAAAGCCTAAAACAACGGTTGCAAACAACCAGAATGTTAAGGCACCACGATTACCTTTCTTCAACGCCCAATGAGCCAATGTCACTGTCACACCTGATGTTAGTAACAATGCTGTGTTTAAAGCTGGAATTCCCCAAGCACCAATGGTTTCTTTAAATACATTAAAGCCACCAGCAGCTGCATCTGGCATTACATTAAGTGGCCATGAGGGAACGAATCCATTGTATAAAATTTCATTGGTCATAGCGTTATTATCTGCACCGCCTAACCATGGTACTGATAATGTTCTAACGTAGTAAAGTGCACCAAAGAAAGCCGCAAAGAACATGACTTCAGAGAAAATGAACCACATCATGCCCATACGGAATGAAATATCAACTTGTGAGTTGTATGCACCACTTTCGCTTTCACGAATGACTTGGCCAAACCAACCAAACAACATGAAAATAATAATCGCCATGCCGATATACATCATGGTCAAGTTACCTTCGCCCATTATAGGAGTCTTATCCGAAAATGAGCTAGCGAAACCAAATAACATAGTGAACATACCAATCGAGCCAATGATTGGCCACTTGCTTGGTTCCGGTAAGTAGTAGCTACCGCTTGCTTGAGACATACTATTATCCTCTCTAACTTTAATGTTGCAAATCTGTTTTGTCAGATGCAATTGCATCGACATTTATAATTATTGGGCTGAAGCCCTATTATTGCGGTGCAGCTTGTCCAACTTTCGTTGGTTCCTCCTCCACTCCGCTCTGTTTCGTATCAAAAAACGTATAAGACAACGTTATCGTACTCACATCCTTTGGTAAATCCGGATCGACAATAAACCGTAATGGCATTTCTTTGTCTTCACCTGGACCAAATTTCTGTTGCGTAAAACAAAAACATTCTGTTTTATTAAAATACTTTGCAACCTTAATTGGTGTGACATACGGTACTGCTTGTCCCACAATCGTTCGGTTACTCAAATTCTTCGCATAATACGAAACGGTTGCCACTTCACCTGGGTGTACTTCAATACGCTTTGTCAGCGGCTTGAATTCCCATGGTAAATCTCCATTAACATTAGCATCAAATTCTATTTTTATTAGCCGTGTTTTATCGGGTCGGGTCGCTAATGCTTGTTCTTTTTCAATGCGACCAGTCCGTCCATCTAAACCGGTTATATCACAAATCAAATTATATAATGCTGGCAATACAAATAAGGCAAACAACACCATTCCCACTGCCGTTAACGATAACTTCCCTGCTAGTCGTTTATTCTTTTGTTGCCTTTCATCCTTCACCGAAGATAGACCATTAAAATAAAACCAACATAAAATGCGAGTGCTAAAAGAGATAACAACCCAACTGCTTTTAATGCTTTCTTTTGCTGACTCTTTTCCATAATTTCTTTATTTAAACATTGCCCAGTAACACTTGCTACTGGGCAATTAAATCTAAATTATTTAACCTCTGGTGCTTCTGCAAAAGTGTGGTACGGCGCTGGTGATGGAATAGTCCATTCCAGACCTTCTGCACCTTCCCATACTTGGTCAGTCGCTTTTTCACCACCCTTGATGCACTTGATAACTAAAGCCAAGAACAACAGTTGTGAAAGACCAAAACCAAAGGCACCAATACTCGACATGAAGTTAAAGTCCGCAAACGCCGCATTGTAATCAGGAATACGACGTGGCATACCGGCTAACCCTAAGAAATGCTGTGGGAAGAAAGTAATATTCACAAAGATTACTGATAACCAAAAGTGCCAGTTACCCAATGTTTCGCTGTACATGTGTCCTGTCCATTTTGGTAACCAGTAATACACAGCGGCAATAATTGAGAACAATGCGCCAGTAACGAGTACGTAATGGAAGTGAGCCACAACGAAGTAAGTATCATGGTATTGGAAATCAACTGGAGCAATACCCAACATCAAGCCTGAGAAACCACCAATGGTGAACAGAATGACAAATGCCAACGCCCATTTCATTGGTAATTCAAACGTTAGTGAACCCTGCCACATTGTTGCAACCCAGTTAAAGACTTTCACCCCTGTTGGCACAGCAATCAGAACTGTTGCATACAAGAAGAACAATTCACCGGCAACGGGCATACCCACTGTAAACATGTGGTGAGCCCATACGATAAATGACAGGAAGGCAATTGACGCTGTAGCGTAAACCATTGAGCTGTAACCAAACAAACGTTTGCGAGCAAAGGTAGGAATGATCTGAGAGACCACACCGAACGCTGGCAGAATCATAATATAAACTTCAGGATGTCCGAAGAACCAGAATACATGCTGGAACAAGACTGGATCACCACCGCCAGCGGCGTTGAAGAATGACGTGCCGAAGTTACGATCCGTCAACATCATGGTTACCGCACCCGCAAGTACTGGCATAACCGCAATCAATAAGAACGCTGTGATTAACCACGTCCATACGAACAGTGGCATTTTCATCAATGTCATGCCAGGAGCACGCATATTCATGATAGTTGCGATGATGTTAATAGAACCCATGATTGATGAGAAACCCAACATATGTACAGCAAAAATGAAGAAGTCTGTACTTGGTGGTGCATAGGTAGTTGACAGTGGCGCATAGAATGTCCAACCGAAGTTAGGACCGCCGCCTTCCATGAACATAGTTGAAAGTAACATGGTACCTGCGAATGGCAGAATCCAGAAACTCCAGTTGTTCATACGAGGCAATGCCATATCCGGTGCACCAATCATCATTGGTACAAGCCAGTTAGCCAAACCAACGAAGGCCGGCATGATGGCACCAAATACCATGATCAAACCATGCATGGTTGTCATTGAGTTAAAGAAGTTTGGATCAACCCATTGCATGCCTGGTTGAAGTAACTCGAGACGGATAACCATCGCGAATGAACCACCAACTAGTAACATGGCAAAAGCAAACCAAAGGTACAAAGTACCGATATCTTTGTGGTTGGTAGTAAACACCCAACGAAGCAAACCGCTTGGGGCGCCGTGGTGTTCGTGTTCTGCGTGAGCTGTACTCATAATTTTATTCTCCAGAAACGCGTACCGCTTTAGCGGGCAGCCTTAACGTCTTTAGGTTGTACGATACCTGCATCATTACCCCAGCTATTACGCTCGTAAGTAATCACTGCAGCCAAGTCGAGGTCATTAAGCTGTGCACCGTATGCCGCCATTAATGGATTTGTCTTACTACCATTAACCACGATACCGATGTGACCAGCAACGGGGCCAGTTGCAATCGCACTACCCTTAAGTGGTGGGAATGGACCTGTACCTTCACCATTTGCTTGGTGACAAGCGGCGCAAGCACTGCCGTAAACCTTAGCACCCTTCGCCATCAACTCTGCTTTAGTCCATGTTTTATCACTTGCTGCAGCGGCGGCTTCTGCTGCCGCTGTCGCTTTCTTAGCTGCCGCCCATTTCTTGTACTCGCCTTCTTCTTTAGCGATGACAACAATTGGCATGAAGCCGTGGTCTTTACCACAAAGCTCGGCACACTTACCACGGTAAGTGCCAGCATCTTCTACGAAAGTCCAGATTTCATTAATGTAACCTGGAATCGCGTCTTTCTTAAAACCAAAATCAGGCACCCACCAAGAGTGAATAACATCGTTCGATGTAATTAAGAAACGAACTTTCTTACCCGTTGGAATAACTAAAGGGTTATCTACATCTTGCAAGTAGTTCGGTACTGTTGTGACATCAATACCGGAATTCATTGCACGAGCATCATTACTGGCCTTGTCCAATGCACTGAAGTATTTAACACCTTCAGCGTCACCGTCCATGTATTCGTAATTCCACTTCCACTGGTAACCCGTTACCTTAATGGTCATGTCTGCATTACTTGCATCTTCAATCAACAATAAATTCTTTGTCGCTGGAATAGCTAAGGCAATAAGAATGATGAAAGGAATCACCGTCCAAAGGACTTCCACTTTATGACTTTCATGGAAGCTTGCTGCTACAGCGCCTTTTGATTTGCGATGTGCAAACATTGAATAAAACATTGCGCCGAATACTCCGACACCAATGACGACACAAATCCACAATACAATCATATGCAGACTGTATGCATTTCGGCTCACCTCAGTGACACCCTCACGCAGATTCAGGACTCTATCAGCCCATGCATGACTAGATGTCATGACCAAGACTGAGCTAAACAGCACTAAGGCTGCCTGTTTCAGTTTACGTACGGACATGCTCCACTCTCTCTATAGTTATAATTTTCTGTATTTTTATTTATAGTCGGTTAGCTTCCAGTATCTTGACGCACTGTGTCGCTACCTTAATATTGCAAAACAAGGGGAGTAATTCCATTTTATCTGGATTTTTTACTATTTAAATCGACTCTAGCGATTCAAATAGCACCTCCAAGCACCCCCAAATATCAGGTTCAACCCTCAATTTAGCAACGGCATGCTAAACCATGCCCTAAAATCTCGCAATAGAATATTTGAATGAGAGCCTCATAATTACTCATATTAGCAAGCACTTATGTGCTTTTTCTTATATTTAGACTTCATCCAGATGCACCATGACACATAATCCCGCACAAATCAAAGGGATATACCCATGACGTTGTCATGGTTAATATTTAGTGAAATTAGATTTTTAGTAGACTGGCTATTTTAAGGACATCTTGATCTTTCAGATATGAAATTTTACCGAGTAATGGCGATGATATTCTCGACACCAGTGTTGTAATATTTTCTTCTATATCTAAACAGCCTTGTGCGTCAGCTAAACCAGTATTCGCGATCCAGCCAGCCATTTGTACACCTCGTTGCTGCATATTTTCGACCGTCAGCAAAGCATGATTAAGACAACCAAGACGTATTCCCACCACAAGAATCACCGGTAGCCCAAGTTGAACCACCAAATCAGCAAAACTTTGTTGTTCATTAAGAGGCGCAAGCCAACCACCCGCTCCTTCAATCACGATTCGGTCTGCGCGGCTTGCAAGCACATGAGCTTGTTCTACTAACTGATCACTATTAATAATGACATTCGTTTTAGCCGCGGCTAGGTGCGGTGCCATTGGCGGTAAAAAAGTGTATGGATTTACTTCCTCATATCTCGCCTCTGCACTCATGTGTTGCATAAGCAATAAGGCATCGTCATTGCGCAAACCATCTTCGGTCTGCTCACAACCACTTGCGACCGGTTTCATCGCAATGGTTCTGTGTCCCTGCTGATTAAATACTTCCAGCAAACCAGCTGCGCACAAGGTTTTGCCTACCCCAGTATCGGTGCCTGTAACGAAAAAACCTTTCATTCCATTGAACCACGTAATGTTTCGATACTGACACCCTTTACTTGAGTACCCGGTTTTGTTTCATCACACCAAGCATGACCATAAACAACTTCGTAACTGGCTGGCAATACTTCATCAATTCGAAATTGTTCGTAAGCCTTAACCACTGCTTGTAATTTTGTTTTACTGGTTAGATTTTTTGAACGTGTCTGAGCAATATTGTGTGCACCAATGTCTTTCAATTCACGCATCAAAGCATAGGCATCATTATAGGTTAAGGTGATCGTTTCAACATCCATCACCGGTTGCGATAAACCCGCGCGTAACATGGCATCACCAATATCATGCATGTCGATAAAATCATGCACATGTTTTTCATTGTCCACGCCGGCCCAACTTGCACGCAATTCTTTTAAGGTATCAGGACCAAAGGTTGAGAACATTACAAAACCGCCCGGTCGTAACACACGCCTGAATTCACTAAAAGCATTATCTAATGAACCGCACCATTGCAAGGCAAGACTAGAAAAAATTAAATCAATTGATTTATCTGCAACAGGCAATGCTTGGATATCACCGCAAATAGTTCGCAGGGGACGACGCCATGTTGAACGGCGTTTTACTTCTTTTAGCATCGGCATAGCTATATCAACACTGAATACCTGTGCGCCTTTATACAATCGTGCAAGGCGTGCTGAATATTCACCGGTAGCACAACCTAAATCTAAAATACGTTTTGGCGTTGCTTTAATGTATTCCAGTCGATCAAGCATGCGTGTTGCAACTTCGCGTTGCAAGACCGCTGCTTCATCATAGGTTTTTGCCGCGTTACCAAACGATTTTCTCACCGCTTGTTGTTGGTAGAGGGTAAGATCGTTCACCTTGCTTCCTTATGCTGGTTAGCTTCACTGTTAAAACAAAAATTAATCACTGCATCGCAAAATTTTTCCGGATGAGAAAGAAACGGGGCATGACCCGCTTGTTTGATAACGACTGAGGTTAAATCGGAAACCAAACTTTCTAATCTGTCTATTAATGAACAGGGAACCAATGTATCCCGTTGCCCTGCCAACCATAAAACAGGGCTCACTATCTGACTTAATTCGTCGCGCAAATCTGTGGTTAATAATATTTGCATACCATTATCTAATGCCTTTGCACTTGGCTCTGGTGTAAGCAATGTTTTTTTCAACACACGACTATCCTGCGCTGCCGTCGCACTACCCCGTGTTTGCAATGCAATAAACTTCAAAAGACTCGCATGTGAATCACGAATTACTTCGGCATGAAAATCACGAAAGACTTGCTCGTCAACGGCATCAAGCCAATCTGCTGAGCTTATAAATTTCGGTGTTGACGTAAGTAGAATAAGTTTTTCTATTCGATACGGGTGACGACTGGAAACCTGTTGTGCGATGAGCCCACCCAATGACCAGCCTAACCAAATTGCTTTCTCCGGTGCCACATCCAACACCGCATCTGCCCAACCATCAACACTGTTTTTATTAATATCACCACTGTGTCCATGCCCAGGTAGATCAATACAGGTAATGGTAAAGTTTTTAAGTAGCGTTTCTAATACACTTTGCCATACACCACTGTGTGCGCCCCAACCGTGTAATAAAACCAAATGTGGCTTACTACTATCAGCGTGTTGATAGCAGCTTGAGTGCAACGCATTCACTGCAGGGACTCCAACGCACCTAACAATTTCTCTACCTGCTTTTCTGTATGTGTCGCACTAAACGTAATGCGTAATCGCGCTGTACCGTCTGGAACAGTTGGTGGGCGAATGGCACTCACCAAAATTCCTTGTGCGGCTAAGCCTTGACTCATCGCCACTGCCTTATCTGCACTGCCTACTAGGACGGGTTGAATAGGCGTTGCTGTGTTCATTAAGGTTAAACCTAACTGCTTCGCACCGATTCTAAATTGTTGTATTAAGCTTTGCAGTTTTTCACGTCGATCACTGGCCGCTTGTAAAATTTTAAGACTGGTTCGCGTGGCTTCAGCAATCGCTGCTGGCATCGCTGTGGTGAACACATAACTGCGTGCGGATTGAATTAAGGTTTCAATCAATGCATCACTGCCTACCACAAATGCACCAAACGTACCGAATGCCTTACCTAAGGTACCCACCAAAATATCCACATCATCGTTACAATCAAAATGCTCAACACAGCCCGCGCCGCGTTGGCCTAACACGCCAAAGCCATGCGCGTCATCAAGCATTAATGCTGAATTATTTTTTCCGACTTGATTGATGATGTCCGGTAACGGAGCAAGATCGCCATCCATACTGAACACACCATCGGTCATAATTATTTTCTTTGTATCAGTATTATTTTCAAGATGTGTTTGTAATGACTGCATGTCGGCATGTTGATAACGCAATAAACGTGCGCCGGATAATTTAGCTGCATCAATAAGTGACGCATGCACCAGCTTGTCGGCTATGACTACATCTTTACGATCTAACAATGCACTCACTACACCCAAATTTGCCATATAACCTGTCGAGAATAATAATGCGCGTTCACGCCCCGTAAAGGCGGCTAATTCTTCTTCCAGTGCATGATGTGCCGTCGTGTGTCCATTAATTAAATGCGCTGCGCCACTGCCTACACCATACTGTTCCGTCGCCTGTTGACAACTTTTTACAATACGCGCATCCGCCGCTAAACCAAGATAATCATTACTGCAAAATGATAAAAGCGGTTTACCGTCGCAAACTTGTTCGGGGCGCTGCTTGCCTTCGCAAATTTTTCGTGTGCGATATAAATCCTGATCTCGTTGTTGTTGGAGAAAACCGTTCAGCTCAAACATTATGAAACTTCAGAACAATTCGTCGCTTCTGTTTGCAATCCTAAACGCGCAAATAATTGCATATCTTTATCCGACTCTGGATTAGGTGTCGTTAATAATTTTTCACCATAGAAAATGGAGTTGGCACCCGCAAAAAAACATAATGCCTGTGTTTCATCATTCATATTTTCACGACCTGCCGATAAACGCACATAAGAGGCTGGCATCAAAATTCTTGCCACAGCAATGCTGCGAATAAATTCAAAACTATCCAATGCTTCCACGCCTTCCAATGGTGTTCCTTCAACTTGAACTAATAAGTTAATAGGCACACTTTCAGGATGTTTGGGCATAGTAGCTAATTCATACAACAAGCCAGCACGGTCACGGCGATCTTCACCCATGCCAACAATACCGCCACAACAAACATTCATGCCGGCATCACGTACATGCTTTAGTGTTTCCAAGCGATCATCATAAGTCCGAGTTGTAATGATGTCGCCATAATACTCACGCGAGGTATCCAGATTATGGTTATAGTAATCTAGACCTGCGTCTTTAAGTGTCTTAGCCTGGTCTCCTTTTAACATCCCCAGTGTCATACAGGTTTCCAACCCCATCTCCTTGACACCACTGACTAGCTCGACAATGTAATCAACATCCCTATCATTCAAGCTACGCCATGCTGCGCCCATACAAAAACGCGATGCACCGTTATCTTTAGCTGCTTGGGCTTCCTTTAAAATATTTTCTATAGCGAGCAGTTTTTCTTTTTCTAGACCCGTATCGTGATGCGCGCTTTGTGGGCAATAAGCACAGTCTTCCGGACATGAACCGGTCTTGATACTCATTAATGTACTCACTTGTACCGTATTGGGATCAAAAAATTCTCGGTGCAATGTTTGGGCACGAAACAACAAATCATTAAAAGGCAGCTCAAATAACCCCTCAATTTCTGCCACGGTCCAATCGTGACGAACAGGGGTGGGTTTATTTGTATTTGCCACGGCATCAGCCATAACAGTCGTACTAGAGGTCGACATAAAAGATTTCTCCGAAACAGCATGAAAACAGTTAGAATGTGTGCATAGTAGCCAGCATGGGCTGGTTGTCAACGGGAAAGGAATCCTATGGTTGACCATTGGTTAAAAAACACTCTAAATCGCTGTTTGCCTCAAGCTTGCCTACTCTGTGGTAGCTCTGTTTCCAGCAATCAAGATCTATCCCTCTGTAAGCACTGTGAAGCGGATTTACCTGTACTTGGCGATACTTGCCAACAATGCGCCAACCCGCTTGAAACGCGCTTAGATCGACTGGAGGGCTTTCTCGAACAACCTGCTTTATTGCAAACCAGGCTGTGCGGACAATGCCTACAAAAACAACCCTGTTTTGAGCATACAATCTCATTTTTCCCTTATATAACACCTTTCGATCATTTTGTTCATGCCGCTAAGTTCAAAGGGAAATTATCAACCGCTCGTTTATTGGGACAATTGATGGCTCGTCAATTACAAAATTGCCTCCAACAACTTGATGATCTGCCGGATGCTCTGCTTCCTGTTCCGCTACACCCCACACGGCAACGCGAGCGGGGCTACAACCAAGCCCTAGAAATTGCCTTGCCTATTTCTAGGCAACTAAAAATACCTATATCCAAAGAACTTGCCAGCCGTGTTATTGCAACTGAAGCCCAATCCAGTTTAACTTTGAAGCATCGCAAAGGTAATCTACAAAATGCCTTTGTCATTAATAATAAGGTCACTGAACAACATATTGCTATCATCGATGATGTTATGACCAGTGGAACAACAGTGAATGCGTTGGCTAAAGTGCTTAAAAAAGCGGGGGCACGACGTGTGTCAGTGTGGTGTTTTAGTCGTGCAGAGCCACCCGCATAAGCCCATGAAAATAAAATACTGGAAATAAATCATGGTTTTCGCATAATGTGACCTAGATCTCAGGTATTGCGCAAGGTTTTAACTACGCTTAACCCATGGACCGAATGGCTGCACATATTATGCATGACACCAATAGCGACACTCGCACCTTGCAGCGCCATATGCGCGTCTTACTAGCAGAGGCGCGCCGGAATGAAGATAAATATCAACGCCTGCAATCGCTAGAACTTCTCTTACTGGGTGCTAATAATCTTTCCGAACTGATTCGTATGGTGATCATGCAATATCCTCAAGACTTTGAACTCGATGCCATCAGTCTTGTTCTCGATGATCCACATCATGAAATTCGCACCATACTTGAAGATGAAGGCGTTGAACTTAATAAGTACCCTCAACTTAAGTTTAATGAACACAGCAATGTCATTGAAAATGATTTATTTACCTCACATCTTCCTGAACTAGGCCCATACAAAACCAATCTTCACAGCAAACTATTTAGTAATCACAATAAATCACTGAATAGTATTGCGCGAATGCCGTTGGTTCGACAGGGACGCATTATTGGTTGTCTCAATTTGGGTAGTCACGATGACAAACGCTATATCACCGGAACAGGCACTGAATTACTGCAACGGCTTTCAGCCATTATCACTATCTGTCTTGAAAATACGCTCAACCTGGAACGGCTAAAACGAACCGGGCTTACTGATTCACTGACCTCGTTAAATAACCGTCGATTTTTTGATCAACGGATTATTGAAGAAATCGAACGCTCAAGACGAAATAACCAACCTCTTTCTTGCCTATTTATTGATATCGATTTCTTTAAAAAAATTAATGATCAATATGGCCATCCTGTTGGTGACAAGGTTTTGCAACAAATCGCTAAACTGCTTGATGCACACATGCGCCGCAGTGATGTGTTAGCTCGTTTTGGTGGGGAGGAGTTTGCTATTTTATTGAGTAATACCGCAACAGAATCTGCTGAAGAAACGGCTGAGCGATTACGCAATGCGGTTGAGGTAAACAAGATGCTCGCTTCAAATGAGACTGACCTTAACTTAACAATCTCAATCGGTGTTGCCACCGCTTACCCTGCTCATAGTGTTCTTAATATTGAACAACAATCTGAGCGTCTACTAAAATCTGCTGATGAAGCATTATTTGATGCCAAACGACAAGGAAGAAATAAAGTTTGTTTTGCCCAACAAGTGACTTCATCAGAATCTTAAATGTTTAGCCCGTTAACTGTGTAATACGCGTTTTTACAAACCGTCGTAATTCATTACTCAGGCCTTGTGTTTGTAGTGATCTTTTATACGCATCTAAAGCATTTTGGTTTTGTTGCAAAGATTGCAAGGATAAGCCCAAACCCATCCACCAAACAGCATGTGAAGGAAAATTAACCAATAACTTTTTATATACATCTGCAGCATTTTTATATTGCGCACTACGTTGATATAACGCCGCCAACAACGCATAGTATTCGCTATTAGGTGCTACAGCTGGTTGTAAACGTTCAAGTAAATCAACAGCTAATGGATCTTGACCGCGTTCAGTATAAATTCTTGCTAATAACAACGTAAACGGCACATGCTCCGGATGCTGAATACTGCTTAATTTTAAAACCTCAATCGCTTCATCATAGGCTTGTTCTCGAAACAATATTGCTGACAAACTTTGCCTTGCTTGCAAATGAGAAAAATCCAATGCTAGCACCTCGTACAAAGATTCTTTAGCTTGCTTGATTTTCCCTTGCTGTATTAAGAATTGTGCTTTTGAATACGCTAAATTTACTTTTTCATCTATTGTTAAAGTACGATTCACCTTAGTAAACGATACTTCATTTTTTTTCTCTGAAGTTTTTTCTTTATCGAGCATTACTTCAGGTTCGGTTTCTTTAACGGGCATGTCTAAAACTGAAAATTTATACTCTGCTTGCTCACTGCCATCAACCTGTTTAATTAATAGTCGCCATTCATCTTCTACGCTACCAAGATTTATGTGAAGTTGTATTTCTGTTTCAGAGTTCACCTTAACTTGCCAGGGCTCCAGTTCCTTAAATGCTCGGCCCGCGTCCCATTCCATCGTAATATTAAGCGGCGCAATAAAACCAGCGCCATAAACAGTAATGATTTCTCGTTCACCGGTTGCCAATAGTGGTGATGGAAGAATAGCGGATATTTTTATCTCTGAATTTGATGCTTTAGAAACAGATTCTTTTAATGGCTCTGCATCAACAGCGACTGACGTTATCTTCACCTCTTCCTCTACCGGTTCAATATTGTTTTTAATTTCTTCTGTCGTCTTGTCTATGCCTTTTAGTACCGTTGTTTCAGTGATAAGTTGACTTGGCTGTTTATCCTCAACAACAACTTCCTGAACAATACTCTTATAATCAGATATTTTAGGCTCAGTGGCTTCTGCAGGTTTTACTTCAACAACGTCTTCATCTTGTTTTGATGTGGCATTCAAGTACACCCAAGTTGCTATAATCGCTACTAACAAAAAAACTACAAATACCCGCCAGACATTGCTACGCCCATTGGCAGGCGGACCCGAGGCAGCACCCACATCTAAATCATCTAGCATCTCTGCATTATTATCGAAACCTTGTGCACGACGCTGTTCAAGATCTTTTAACATCTGATTAATAACGCTCATAATAAACGCCCCATGTATAAATACACACTGACAGCGATTAGTAAGGAGGCAACCAAACCTGACAAACCGACTAACCAGCGCTGCTTAGTATTTACCATGCTTGCATCTTCAGTGTCTTGTATCGCGGCTTGCATATGTTTTAATGAAATCTTTCTCGCACCTTGTCCATATGCAACCATCAATGATTTATGCGCAAGAATATTTATTAACCGTGGTATACCTCTACTCGCAGTAAACACCTGCTCAATCACTCGACCATTAAACAGCGGCGCACCAGCATAGCCTGCTGTTAATAATCGATGTGCAAGATAAGCTTGAACACCTTCTTTATTCATCGGTTCTAAGGCGTAAGAAAATAGTATTCGTTGTTTAAGCTGACGGATAGATGGCCGTTCTAACATATCATTCAGTTCGGGCTGACCAAAAAGCACTATCTGCAACAACTTACTCTTTTCTGTTTCTAAATTTGTTAACAAACGTAATGCCTCTAACGATTTTTCAGGCATGGCCTGCGCCTCGTCAATCAACAATACAACTTTTTTACCTTCTGCCGCTAATTCAATCAGGCGCTCATTAATTAGCTTCAATACATTATGCTGATTCAAGTTTTTAGAACATGCCAAGCCCATTTCTTCGGCCAATGCCAAATTCAATGCCGAAGGTCCTAGGTTAGGGTTTGGTAAATAAGCGGTGACATATTGCTTGTCATTGGATAACTGATTTAATAGCTGACGACACAATAAGGTTTTACCCGTACCGACTTCACCTGTGATCTTGATAAAACCTTCACCACTGCGCAGGGCAACCTGCAACACGTTCATGGCTTGCTGATGACTAGGATTATTAAAATAAAAACCGGTATCTGGCGTAATAGAAAAGGGCTGTTCTTTCAGCGTAAAGTGTTCTAAATACATACCTTATTTTCCGACACGATTCAGTGTCCTTAATCGTTTAGCCGACTGTTGAATGGTATTTTTCCATGCAGCTGGGGTATTAACGACAATCGGCCGCAGTAAAATCACTAATTCACTCTTGCGATTAGACTCCACCTTATGCCTAAATAAAGAACCAACAACGGGTAATGAACTCAAAAAAGGTGTACCGGCTGTTCGTTTTCTGGTTGTGTTCTGCATCAAGCCGCCAATCACAATAATCTGATTCGACTTGGCTCGCACAATACTATCAGACTCACGCACACTGCTTTGCGCCAAAGGCAAACTTTGTATCTCGCCTCCAATCGTGAATGTTTTTACTTGTTCAACCACTTCACTCACTGTTGGGTGAATATGCAAAATAACATTATCATCTTCATCAATTTGCGGAATTACATCAAGTGCAATACCCGAAAAAAATGGTGTTAGAATGACCGTAGGCGAACTGGTTGTGGTGGTTCCGGTAACGGTAGTGTTCGTTACACCCGTAACGAAAAACTCATCACTACCCACCTTAATCACGGCTTTCTGATTGTTAATGGTTGATACGCGCGGGCTAGATAACACCTGTACGTTACCCTGTGTTTCAAGCAACTCTATAAATGCCGTGAAATCTTTTAAATTTAAGGCTAGAGAAAACACGCCACCCAGTGCCGTGTCTGTAATACCTGAGAAGGGTGCAACTCTAGGCTGTAAATTAATATTGCTTCCTGCGATATTTGTGACACCGGGGCCATCGAAAATACTACCACCTCCAGACTGTGTCCCTAATATAGTTTTACCTTGCCCGGGTTTACCTAATGCCGTCCAGTTAATTCCTGACTGGAATCCATCATTCAATTCAACTTCTATTATTTTTGCTTCAAGAATTACTTGACGCTCAATAACTTCTTGCGTTGTACCTAGAAATAATGACACATCCCGTATTTCGGATGGCATCGCTCTGACAACAACAACACCTGATTGAGGGTTAATAATAACTGTACGCCCATCTTTGTTTCCAATAAGAGTCTGTAATGCAATTCGTAATTCTGCCCAAAAATCTGCTTCAGATACAGTTTCAACTTTACTACCCGATAATTGAGATTGAGATGTTTGATTCTGTGACACCGGATTTGAATTATTAATCCTACCACCAACTCCTCCCGTGGATGTTGAGCGTGCTGAAGGCTGTGATATTTGACCTGAACTCACCCGAGTCTGAGATTTGCCCTTGCGTTTTACGTTAAGATAATTCACTTGAAAAATTCTTGATTGTAAGCGTCGAGGCAACACCTGATACAAACGATCTTTTAGCGTGTACTCATACCCATATACATCGCGAAGTACTGCCATCACACTTGGGATGGTGACATCTTTTAATTTCAATGAAACCTGACCACTGACATCAGGATGAACCACCATATTGTACGAAGTACCTTCAACTAGCCCCATAAAGAATGTCACTGCGGGTGCATTATCAACCCCAATATCAAAACGGGTTTCTGGTATTTTTGCGACAGTGGGAACATTTATATTTATGGGTGGCAATAAAGCATCACTCACTGACTGGGGCGTTTCAGCCGTTGACTGTGATGCATTCACTGTCTGCTGCATCACTTTTTCAATATCCTTTGCTGTACTATCATTTCTAGGACCCGATGTAGAGCAGCCAGACAATGAAACCATCAACATAGTACTTAGTAACATATTCTTTATGATGTTTAGCTTCTGTCTATTTTCTTTATTCATTATCTCTCTACCTTATTAACCTTATTCTTCCCGCAGGGTTTTCACTGTCACTGGAAATAATTGCAACTGAATAATTTCGCCACGGTGCTTCAACTTAACAATTGTTTCATTAATACTCTGTACTCTTGCTCCCACCACCAAGTCACCTACCTGCACTGATTGACCATTAATAATGGCGATATTTCGTTGTGGTGAAACTAAAATAGAACTCAATTTCCATGTTATCGCTTCATTCGAATTATTTACAGCAATACTGGTTGTATTAGGCGGTAACGTCGGATCGTCAAACTGCGCTTGTAATAGCTGTGGCAATAACAACCCACTTACAGATGCAATAATAAATGCTACCAAACGATAGCTGTGTTGTCGTTTAAACACCGATCCACGCCTCATTTAAACTCAATGTTTTAATTGTAATAATGACATGTGCATTAGGATAATCTTCTACACTAAAATCCACACTGCCCCAATAAAATTGTTGCGATAACTTTTCAAGCTCTTGCATATAATTGAGCGTACTTAAATAAGATCCTTGGAACTCAATTTGCAAGGCATGTTGATAAACACCAGGGAATATTTTTTTGCTACGTTTATTTTTATTCTTATCTAATATTTTAGAATTACCTAAAGGCTTTGGCGATAATGCCTCAACACGAATTAATTTTAAATCCGTTTCACGGGTTAATACTTCTTCTAATACTTCTGCCATTTTTGCAGGGTCAATTAAATCCACTGTCATCTGACGCAAACGCTGATTAAGCGTTTGCATCGCACCACGCAAGGCTTCGACATCCTTTAATATTAGCGCATTGGGATCACTACCTGCACGTTTCAATACTTGTGCCTGCTGATCACGTATTCGCGCTAAATCTTTATTCTGCTTTTTTACTTCAATCTGTAATTGCTTGGCTTGAGCCGCAAGAGGGTCCAAAAGGACCTTTTCCCAAATCAAAAACACCGCAAAAATAATGGCAAACAAAATCAACGTTCTTTCTCGCAGGCTTTGGCTATCTATCCAATGTGCTAATTGTTCAATACGCTGTTTCACTTTTTATCACCTGCTAATATGGTGCGTAATGAAAAATTAATTGCAGCGGTATTATCTTTATCTCGCTGCATATTAAAAATCTGGAACTGACTACCCGCAAAACTTTCCTCTTCAGATAATGCCTGTAAAAATTGTGGTACTAATTCAGGTCTTAGAGTACTGCCGTAAATACCAATAACATCGCCGCCTTTCTCTAGCTCAAGACGCTTAATCCACATACCCTTAATATGCTTTCTTGCAATCCCTGCAAAATAAGATGAAAAACCATCGCTGTTGCCAATACTTCTTCCTGATAAAGTATTAACAAGATATTGTTTAGCTTTCCTCTCAGCTTGTAAATCTTTTAGTTGTTGTTCAACTAATTTACTCCTTTTTTTAACCGGATATTTCACCGCAAAATTATCAAGACGCGCTATTTCTTTAACTTGCTGCTGTTGCAATCGCTGTTTTTCATCTGCCAGTGTGATGACGTTCCATTTAGCATAGCCATAAATTCCAACCAACACGACAATGGCTGCAATCAATACAACCAACATCGACGATGCAGAAAATACTTTCTCCTGCTTTCGAAACCGAGGTTGGTAAAGGTTTATTTGTTGCTGCATCGCCATCGCTACAGGACCTTTTCTTCATAACGTAATGCAGCACCAATCGCCAATAAGCATTTTATTTTTGATTCATTTGTAATGGATTCGTCACTGTCCAGCACGCTGTTAAAATCAAGCATACTAACAGCAATGCCTAAATTGGCTGATAAATAAGGTAAAACTCCGGCGATTTCTTGTTCCATGGGTGCAAGTACTAATGAAGTAATAGGAGGTTGCGAAAAATGACTCTCGTAGTAATCCAGTGAACGTTGTACTTCCAAAACTATTTTATCCAGCGATTGTTCTGTTTGTGGGTGCAAATCTTCACTCCCCCCCGCCACCACAATCATTTTTTTCAATCCCACATCAATATTTCGCGACATATACAGGGAACCTTGCCTCGTCAAAGTAATAACACCTGACTCCGCACCTAAATATAAAAAGGCGACGCCACGTACATCATCATCAAGTAAAGAGGTAATATTTCGAATGGCTAATTCCGGGATATCGATCGTATCTAATTCTAAAGAGGTTTTTTCTAGCTTTGATATATTGGTATGCACCTTCGATGCACGTGCAGCAACCGCATACATCAACCTTGCGCGACCGGGTGCCGCACCTTGTTCAGGTATTTCAAACACATCGATTACCGCATCATCAATATGAAAATCAATCAAATCTTTAATACGCCAACGCACTGCAGCTTTTAACTCTGCTGGCTGCACATCTGGCGCTTCAATCAATAACAAACTGTGAGAATGCGTGTCCATGACACAAGAGCAACGACTATGATCCAGATCGTATTCGCCCACAATCTGATTTAACTTTGCCGAAACATCATCGTGTTCTTGTATAGGCGTAAAGTGACAAACATCTAATTTAGGGAGGTTGGTTTCATCACGCACTATTCGAGCGACAGCTATACCATCAGAGTCTAATGACACCCCGACTAACCCACTACTCTTTGTTTTGCGCTTTAATAACGAAAACAAAATGCTGTCCTCGGTTAAACCAGCCTATTACTGGTTATTAATCCAAAAATACTGTCATTACCCTTAAAACAGGCTTCGACAACTATTTTGTAAATATTACAGCTTGTAAGGCTTTGTAACTCAAGTGGTTTCTAAGGTTCACATAGCAAGCTATTGTTGTCAATATATAAAATAGCCCGCCAGCCTCAGTTTTCCAACCTTATTTAGCGATGATATCGGCTAATATCCCCAAAAATATAGCCAGTCCAAACCAATTATTATGTAAAAAAGCCTTTAAACAGTCATCCGGCTGTCGCTGCCATATTAATTTTTGTTGATAGAGCAACGACAAGGTCGCAATACCAAGCCCAATATAATAGTAAAGTCCTAGCTCTGCCTGTCGTCCAACCAATAATAAAACCGTCATTAAGAGTAATTGGATCAGCCCAATAATCATCCTATCCGCTTCACCAAACAAAATAGCCGTCGATTTCACCCCAATTTTGAGATCATCTTCCCGATCCACCATTGCATACATTGTGTCGTAGGCTGTCGCCCACAATACCGTGCCGGTTAACAATAACCATGCAACCATAGGCACTTCACCTGTTTGCGCAGCAAAGGCCATCGGCACTGCCCAACCAAAGGCGAGACCAAGGAAAACCTGAGGCAAATAGGTATAACGTTTCATAAAAGGATAAAGTGCCGCCAAACCAACTGCGACAATGGATAAACGAATAGTCAGCAAATTCATAAACATAACTAACAAAAAAGCGGCAAAACAAAGACCAACAAACAGCAACAAGGCTTCACGCTCCGACACACGTCCAGCGGTAATAGGACGATCTTTAGTACGAGCAATATGTTTATCTATTTTCCGATCCGCATAATCATTAATCACACACCCCGCTGATCGCATTAAGACAACGCCCAAAATAAACACAATACCGACACCCAACGACGGCCAACCCTTCGCCGCGATGAACAATGCCCACAAAGTCGGCCACAACAACAGGTAAATACCAATAGGACGATTTAACCTTGTTAATAGAGCATATTGCGTAATACGATCTCGAGTGCGGCGGGAAAATTGCTGGTGGTATAATTGTCGAATAATGTTAAGCGGATTTTGCATGAATATGATTATCGCTAAACTTGATGGTTCAAGCCAATCTTATAAACTTTATGGGTGATTAGGAATATCTGGAAGAAAAATCTCGCTCACCAACAACGGCTTAGCATGTAATTTAAATACCGACCGCCGCCCCCAAATACTTTTTGGCTGTCTGGATAATCGTTGCGTGGCACGTTTAAACAACTTTTGCCCTGCACCAATGCACGCCAACTCAACCTCACTACGCTGCATGCCTGGATCTGCAAACAACACCGCACCCAACGGCTTATTCCCCAGATACATTAACCGGCGCTCCCGACCAGACAATGTCGACATCGGGATCACCGTTCGCGCAAACACCCACGGCGTATCACCACAATAAAGAAACACCTCACGCAACAACGCCCGCCGCCCTCCAACAAGCCCCATACAACGCGATTCATTATGCTGCGGCACACCCCAGACCTGCCGAACCACCTCAACACGAAAACAACCATCGCAAGCTTGCTGAAGACGTTTTGTCAGCGAAGTAGGATCAATCAACCAACGCCACCAGTCCAGCGGCACTCGACTACGCAAAATATGCCCTTGTTGATGCCAAACAGGTTCTCGGTGGTGCATTACTTACTACCTTGCTGAAAGGGCGATACTTTAGCATGTATGGGATATGAGACGTAAGGTGTGAGTGTTGTTGATGAAGGGCTCGTACTCCGTAAGTTAATTTCTATTCCAAGCAAGCTATCAGGGTCACTTTCCTGCGAAATTTCGCTCGTTCGCTAGAACGAGTGCTGAGCAGGAAAGTGACCCTGATAGCGCAGCCTTCGCAGCCTCCCCTTAAACGTCACCATAACGCGCCGCATCTCCAATCCACCGCCTCACCAACGGCTCAACATGATCTGGCCAATGCTGAAAAAGCTCCGTCGCGGCTTGTTCAACCATTGGAAGTAAATCTTGATCACGCAACAAATCAGCAACACGCATTTCCGCCAGACCTGTTTGCCGTGTTCCCAATACTTCACCCGGGCCACGCTGTTCTAAATCATACCGCGCGATTTCAAAGCCATCTGTTGTTTCTCGCATCACTGCAAGACGATCCCGCGCACGCCGTGAAAGTGGATTTTTATACAACAACACACAACTGCTTTCATGGCGACCACGCCCAACCCGACCGCGTAATTGATGTAACTGTGCTAAACCAAACCGTTCAGCATTTTCAATGACCATCAGGCTCGCATTGGGTACATCCACACCTACTTCAATCACCGTCGTTGCCACGAGCAAATCAACCTTACCTTCTTTGAATGCCGTCATCGCAGCTTCTTTTTCAGTCGCTTTCATTCGCCCATGCACTAATAAAATCGTTAAATTAGGTAATGCCTCTGCTAATAATTGTGCCGTGTCTTCGGCTGCCTCGCATTGCAACGCTTCAGATTCTTCAATTAAGGTACACACCCAGTACACTTGCCTACCTGAACGACAGGCTTGTTCAACGCGTTGCACCACCTCATTACGACGGCTATCAGGAATAACAACGGTCGTCACCGGCGTACGACCAGGAGGCATTTCATCAATGATGGAACTATCCAAGTCCGCGTAGAAAGTCATTGCCAACGTTCTTGGAATAGGCGTTGCCGTCATGATCAGTTGATGTGGGTGTCCCCCTTCAGTGCTGCCTTTTTCACGTAATGCTAAGCGTTGATGCACACCAAAACGATGTTGTTCATCAATAATGACCAACCCCAGTTTTGAAAAAATAACTTCATCTTGAAACAACGCATGGGTTCCAACAACTAATTGTGCCTGGCCTTCTTCGATACTCGCTAACGATTCTCTGCGTGGTTTTGTTTTAAGGCTACCCGACAGCCAAGCAAGCTTAATGCCCATTGGTTCTAACCATTGACGGAAATTTTTATAATGTTGTTCTGCTAATAATTCTGTTGGCGCCATCATCGCAACTTGGTAGCCTGCTTCAATAGCAGTAAGAACTGCACACGCAGCGACCGCCGTTTTGCCCGAACCCACATCACCTTGCACTAACCGCTGCATGGGGGTATTACGTTCTAAGTCTTTTCTGATTTCAGCGGCCACACGTTGTTGTGCCTCCGTTAAAGTAAAACCTAAGCCTGCTAAAAATTGTTTTTGCAGCTTACCCGCAACATTTAATGCTGGCGCATGATGCGACTGCATTCTTTCCCTAAGCTGACGCATACTTAAATGTTGTGCCAACAATTCTTCAAATGCCAAACGTTGCTGCGCGGGATGTCTAGAACTGGTTAATTCATGAACTGAAATATCTGCTGCGGGTCGGTGCAAACAACGAAGTGCATCTCCCAAACTAGGCAAAGCAAGTTTTTCTAGTAACATATCCGGCAACCATTCATGCAAACCATCAATGTATTGAAGACATTGCTCGGTTAAATCACGTAGCTTAAGCTGATGCACACCATCAGTAGTAGGATAAACGGGAGTTAAATGTTCTTCTACTTCATTATTAAAATTAACAGCAACAATTTTATATTCAGGATGGATCATTTCCAGTGTTGACGCGCCTTTACGCGCTTCACCGAAACAACGCACCATAGCACCTCGTTCAAGACTGGCTTTTTGTGCTGCATTAAAGTGAAAAAACCGTAACGTAACCGTACCGGTTCCATCACTGATACGCGATAATAAACTCCGGCGTCGACCAAATTTAATTTCGGTTAATAACACTTCGCCTTGAATGACGGCTGCATCACCCGGCCGAAGGCTACCAATAGGCACCACACGGGTTCTATCTTCATAACGAAATGGAAGGTGAAATAGTACATCTTGCAACGTCGCTATCTTGAGACGCGCTAGCTTCTCCGCAACTTTATCACCAACGCCGCGTAATCGTATAACAGGAAGTGAAGCCGGGTCAGCACTCATCGTAATGACTTTATTATTTAATCACCAACACGGCATCCATTTCTATTTCAGCTGCTTTGGGTAAAGCCGCAACACCAATGGCAGCACGAGCAGGATAAGGCTCGGTGAAATAACGCGCCATAACTTCGTTAACAACAGGAAAGTTAGCAAGATCAGTAAGAAACACATTCAGTTTTACAATATGTGAAAAATCTCCCCCCGCAGCATCCGTGACGGCTTGTAAATTCTCAAAAACCTGTACAATTTGTGTTTCAATGTCGCCGTCAACCAATTCCATGGATTCAGGAATGAGCGGGATCTGGCCTGACAAATAAACGGTGTTATCCACTTTAACTGCTTGCGAATAAGTACCAATTGCCTGTGGCGCATTATCTGTAGAAATTATTTCGCGTACCATATTACCTCCCAATATTTTAGTTCTTTTTATCTACGTACAATACGCATGACTTTTCTGTTCGCATGAATATGACGCATAATTTGTGCAAGGTGATGTCTGTCTTTAACGCTCAAAATAAAGTTCATGGTACTGTACTTACCTTCGCGTTCTTCCATTTCAACATTTTCAATATTTGCGCCCTTATCAGAAATTGCCGCAGCAATCGTTGCCAATGAACCGCGCTGATTAGAAACATCAACACGTAATGCAACCTGAAACTCACCTTCAACCTCATCTTCCCATTGTACATCAATCCATTTTTCAGGATGTTTACGAAAGTCACCAACATTTTTACAAGTTTCGATATGTACCACAATACCGCGACCGGAACTTAAGAAACCGACAATGGCATCTCCAGGTATAGGATGGCAACATTTAGCAAAACTCACTAGCATACCTTCGGTACCTTTAATTTTTAATGCTGGTGAACCAGGTTCACCAGCAGAACTTTCTGTCATCGCCGTTTCTTCTGGCACCAAAGTACGAGCAACTAATTGTGCCATTCGCGTGCCTAAGCCAACATCAGCCAGTAAATCCTCTGGCTTCTCAAATCCATATTGCTTGAGTAACTTATTTATACGCCGCTTCGGTATGTCTTTAAATTCAGTGCCAAAAATAGCCAAAGCTTTATCCAATAATCGTTGCCCCAATTGAATCGCTTCATCATGCTGAATATTTTTAAGAAAATGACGTATATTTGATCGTGCCTTTGCGGTAATGACAAAGTTTAACCATGCTGGGTTTGGTCGTGCATTGGGTGCGGTAACAATTTCGACATGCTGCCCATTCCACAGTGGTGTACGCAGTGGCGCTAAGCGACGATCTATTTTTACCGCAACACAAGAGTTACCGATATCCGTGTGCACCGCATAGGCAAAATCGACCGCCGTTGCACCACGCGGCATTTCCATAATCTTACCCTCTGGTGTAAATACATAAATCTCGTCGGGGAATAAATCAATTTTAAGATTTTCAATAAATTCCAGTGAGTCGCCAGCACTTTTCTGCATTTCAAGAATATTTCGCAACCATTCTCGAGCACGCACGTGATCGGTTGAACCTACTGCATCACCGGTTTTATAACGCCAATGCGCCGCAATGCCATTTTCTGCTACTGTATGCATCTCACGCGTGCGTATTTGTACTTCAATCGGCACACCATAGGGACCAAACAAAACCGTATGCAATGATTGATAACCATTAGTCTTTGGGATCGCAATATAATCTTTGAATTTACCGGGTACTGGTTTGTATAAATTATGCATCACACCGAGTGTTCGGTAACAGCCGTCCACCGAATCAACTACAATTCGGAATGCATAAACATCGAACACTTCCGACAAAGATGAAACACGTGTTTTAATTTTCTCGTAAATACTATAAAGATGTTTCTCGCGTCCAATAACATCGCCAATCAAGTTTTCTTGAAATAAACGTCGCTTAATCGCTGTTTCAATTTTGCTCACAATCTCTTTACGATTACCGCGTGCTTTTTTTAGGGCTTCCGATAAAACCGCATAACGCATCGGGTACATGGATTTAAAACCTAATTCTTCCAATTCAACGCGCAAGGTATTCATACCCAAACGGCTCGCAATGGGCACATAAATATCCAGCGTCTCCCGCGCGATACGGCGTTTCTTATCCGGTCGCATATGACCCAAGGTACGCATGTTATGCAAACGATCCGCCAGCTTAATCAAAATCACTCGAATATCGCGCGTCATTGCCAACATCATTTTACGAATATTTTCAGCTTGCTCTTCAGCTTTAGTTTCAAATTGAATTTGTGTGAGCTTACTCACACCATCGACTAATTCGGCAACATCCTCGCCAAATATTTCACTGATGTTTTCTTTAACGGTAGGGGTATCTTCAATAACATCATGCAAAATCGCTGCAATAATGGTTTTGTGATCCATGCGCTGCTCACCCAGAATTTGAGCTACAGCAATTGGATGATAAATATACGGCTCACCAGACAGGCGATGTTGTCCCTTATGGGCTTCCGCTCCAAACAGGTAGGCATTATAGATTTCTTTAACCTGATCATGTTCAAGATACTCCTCGAGCATCTCGCACAGGTCACTAATAAGAAACACCTTCGCCCCCTTTTGAGGAATACCCATCAATAATAACTATTGTGTGGGGCGGAGCGCGGTGTGTAAAGCGTTAAAAATTTATTCGGTAGGAGAAGGAAATTCAGCATCCATATTGGCTTCAGCTTCCAAGGCAGCCGCTTCAGCAGCTGCACTGGCATCGGCGTCAATCTTATCCATAATATCGTTGCTAATCAGCCCTTCAGCAATTTCACGTAAAGCAACAACGGTTGGCTTATCTTTTTCTATGTCAACCAAGGCTTCTTTGCCATTAGTCAATTGACGAGCACGGCGTGTGGCAACCATTACCAGATCAAAACGGTTATCAACATTATCAAGACAATCTTCTACAGTAACGCGTGCCATGCTCTTCTCCAAAAAATATTCAGTTAACCACTTTAATCGATTAGCCGCTCCCAAAAGAACGGCGGGCGAAAGATTGTACTTAAATCAGTGCATTCACGCCAGCAAATCCGCGATCATATTAGCGATTTGTGGCTGTTTTTTCTCACGTTTTAGCCTTCCAGCGGTGAAAATCGCCAATAATTCCTCCAAAGCTGCCTCAAAGTCATCATTAACGACTAAAAAGTCGAATTCGGCAAAATGCTCAATCTCACTCACCGCATCACGCATACGCCGGGCAATAATCTCGTCACTGTCCTGACCACGCCCTTTTAGGCGCTCTTCGAGTGCCTGCCGCGAAGGCGGTAAAATGAAAATACCGGTTGAATCACCGAATGCATCACGAGCCAAACGAGCACCCTGCCAGTCAATTTCGAGAATAACATCGGTGCCCTCAGCCAAGTGCGCCTCGACCCATTCATGAGAAGTACCATAAAAATTACCAAATACTTGTGCATGTTCTAAAAACACGCCCTTTTCGACCATCTCATTAAAGGTCTCAACAGTAATAAAATTATAATGGGTGCCATCCACCTCGCCCTCACGCATCGCGCGGGTGGTGTGCGATACCGATACCATGACCTTATCATCTCGCTCTAATAAGGCATGAACCAAGGATGTTTTACCCGCACCTGAAGGTGCCGAGATAATATATAAGGTGCCTATGGCTGAATTTGAATTATTTTGCATTGTTGTTCACTACTATCTCGTTTATCTTTTTTATCATGCCAGATCACCAAACTCCGACATTTACCGGCATAGCTGGCTTTATTCTATATTCTGGATTTGCTCACGCATTTGTTCAATGAATACTTTCAAATCCACTGACGCGCGCGTTGTATCAATGTTAATCGACTTTGATCCTAAAGTATTGGCTTCCCGATTTAATTCCTGCATTAAGAAATCCAATCGCCTACCTACCGGTTTATCGCCTTCTAAATTACGGCGTACTTCATCCAGATGGGTGGCGAGCCGATCCATTTCTTCGTCAACGTCCATTTTCTGAACCAGTACCGCCGCTTCTTGCTCTAATCTAGCATCATCAAGTTCAACGTCCAAACCAGCTAGACGTTCAATAATTTTATTTCGCTGTGCTGTAATAATATCGGGTATCCATTTACGCACATCGGTCACAATCACTGCCATCGCGTCTAGGCGTTCAACAATCATTGTTTTTAAGCTTTCCCCTTCTCGTTCACGCGTGGCAATTAAATCATCCAGCGCTTCTTCAAATAACTGTAATGATTGTTTGCGTAAACTACCCCAATCTGCTGTTCCTGTATCTATCACACCTGGCCAACGCAAAATATCCATGGCATTAACTGCGGCAGAGTTATAGAGCATGTGATCAATCTCACGGCTGGTTTCAACCACCTTTTTAGCCAGCTCCGTATTAATCGTTAAATTTGTCTCACCGGTCTGCTGTGCTTGAAAACGACAATTACATTCAATCTTCCCCCGACCAAGACGTTTCGTTAGCCGTTCACGGAGCTTACTTTCAATCGCCCGTAATTCCTCAGGCATACGAAAACTCGGCTCCAGATAGCGATGATTAACAGTGCGTACTTCCCAACTCAACGTGCCCCACTCGGTATTGCTGTCACAACGAGAAAATGCGGTCATACTACGAATCATATTGGTTACCTACTAAATTAAGGGCTTTATTAACATCTTGTGCTAGGCTTTACGCTTATACTAAACGAAACTCACGTAAATTAATGATCTCAACGGCGAAAAGCTTACCGAATGATACCCGTATTGATAACTATGTTATCAGCAAGACGCTTAGCCGTGGCGGTTTCAGCTATGTTTACCTCGCCAAAGAAGTTGATAGCGGTCAGCGTGTCATTCTCAAAGAGTACATGCCATCAAAGTTAGCGAAACGTGATACCGAAATGCGCGTGGTGGCGATTGGTGACGAAACTATCGATTATTTTAGCCATGGTCGCAAGCTGTTTCTTAAAGAGGCGCAAGCCCTTGCTGGTTTAAAACATCCTAACATTGTTGACGTTATTAATTTCTTCAGTGCCAACGGTACGGTTTATATTGTGATGGTTTATGAACAAGGCCATAACTTACATAGTTACATTAAGAAACACCGTGGTTTTCTCAGTGAACAGTTTCTGCTGACCGTTTTTCCGTCACTGCTGGACGGGCTGCAAATGATTCATAAAACTGGCTTCCTGCATCTGGATATTAAGCCTAGCAATGTTCACTTACGCCCTGGAGGCAGTCCATTATTACTCGATTTCGGCGCGGTGCATCCGATTATGCAAACCCGCCAAAGTCAATTTACACAGGTCATCACCCCCGGTTTTTCACCTATTGAGCAATACAATAACAGTGGCTATGTCGGCCCGTGGACCGATATTTATGCGGTCGGTGCCAGCATGCGCAACTGCATTGATCATCGTACGCCGCTTGAAGCCATCAAACGCCATGAAAACGACACTTTAAAACCCGCCATCGAGGTGTACCAGAAAAAATATTCTGAAAAACTACTCAAGGCGATTGATTGGGCGATGGAGGTCGATCCATTGCTTCGCCCACAAAGTGCCGCTGAACTATTAAATGTCTTACCCCGATGGGAACATAAGGAAGAATCCGCCTAAGGATTGCTAGACATGGAACTAGAAATCACCCAACTCAACCGGCTTGGCAACCGTGAAACCAATGAAGACCGTCTTGTTGTCGTTGAACGAGAGCAATCGGTATTATTAGTTGTTGCAGATGGTATGGGTGGGCATCGTGGTGGCGATATTGCTGCGCAAATTTTTGTTGATACGCTAGAACGATTTTTCCGTAAAGTAACCCTGCCCTTATCTAACCCTAAAATATTTCTCGACAAAGCCATTAACGCAGCACATAAAATCATTTGTCAGGAAGCCGCGGATTCCAAAACCAAGATTGACCCTCGTACCACCTGTGTTGCCTGTATTCTACAAGGACAATCTGCTTATTGGGCACATGTGGGTGATAGCCGCCTGTATCTTATCCGTGATAATAAAGTGCTTGCTCGCACCATTGACCATTCTTATGTTGAAGACTTGTTTCGACAAGGGCTCATCAGCGAAGCCGATATGCTCACACACCCCAAACGCAGCTACCTTACCCAGTGCATTGGTGGTACCGACCATGTTCCCAACATTAGCTATGGCAACATGGAAACATTGAAAATACAGGATATTTTTATTCTCTGTAGTGATGGCTTCTGGACAGCGATTAATCAACAATCACTACACGAACTCGCTAAATATGTTGATTTAGAAAAAGCCATTAACAATCTCGCCACCCTTGCCGAATCCAGTAGTTACCCGCAAAGTGACAATATCAGCGCTATCGCACTACGCATTAAAGGTTTTGCCGACCGGCAAGTTGAAATAGCAGACTCTAAAAACACTTCACCGATGAAAACTGATAACGTTGATCATGCTGTGGCCGCCATTACCCAAGCACTTGAAGATTATCAGAACGAAATGGATTATGATCCCGACACGAAATAACCCTGTTACACAAAACAACTGAATCAAGGAAACACATTATGCGCCCCAGTGGTCGAGCCAATGACGAACTACGTCAAATTAACATTACCCGCAACTACACCAAACATGCCGAAGGCTCAGTACTGATTGAATGTGGTGACACAAAAGTATTATGTAATGCCAGTGTCAGTGAACGCGTGCCTAGTTTTTTACGCGGCAAAGAACAAGGCTGGGTCACGGCTGAATACGGTATGTTGCCACGCTCTACCACCGAGCGCATGGGACGCGAAGCCTCACGCGGTAAACAAGGTGGTCGTACCATGGAAATCCAGCGCCTAATTGGTCGTTCCCTGCGTGCCGCCGTGGATATGAAAGCCCTTGGCGAAAACAGCATCAACATCGACTGTGATGTCATCCAAGCCGATGGCGGTACTCGCACAGCATCGATTACAGGTGCTTATGTTGCCCTCGCTGATGCGATTGCCCACATGCAGGCGAAAGGCATTATTAAAACCAATCCATTACATGGCATGATGGCTGCCATCTCTGTAGGTATGTATAACGGTGAAGCCGTATTAGATTTAGACTACCCCGAAGACTGTAACGCCGAAACCGACATGAACATAGTGATGAATGAAGCCGGTGAATTTATTGAAATTCAAGGTACAGCCGAAGGCGTTGCATTTAAGCGTGACGAACTGAATAACATGCTGGCACTCGCTGAATCCGGTATCAGCGATTTAATTAAATTCCAGCGTGAAGCCTTAGAAGGGTAAACCATGCAAAAATTTGTACTCGCCAGCAACAACAAAGGTAAAGTCCGTGAGTTCAACGACATGTTTGCGAACATGTTGATTAATGTTGCGCCTCAAGCCGAGTTCGATATTAAAGAAATCGAAGAAACCGGACTGACCTTTGTTGAAAATGCCATCCTTAAAGCACGCAACGCTGCCTTGCACAGTGGCCTGCCCGCGATTGCCGATGATTCCGGTATCGAAGTCGATGCCCTAAAAGGTGCCCCCGGTATTTACTCCGCGCGCTACGCCGGTGTCGGTGCCAGCGATGAGGAAAATCTCACCAAATTACTACAAGCATTAGAAGGTGTCCCCACTGAAGAACGCACTGCTCGATTCCAATGCCTACTGGTTTATATGAGCCATGAAAGCGATCCCACTCCCGTGATCTGCCAAGGTACATGGGAAGGTAAAATCCTCGAAGCACCTCAAGGCGAAAACGGATTTGGCTATGATCCGGTGTTCTTTGTCCCAGAACAAAACTGCACATCAGCGCAACTGAGTAGTGAAGTAAAAAATAGCCTCAGTCACCGTGGTCAAGCCTTGAAATTACTTGCCGATCGACTTGTGAAATAAGTGTTGCAACAATAAAAAATAAATTATTTATTTTATTTCAATAAGTTAGGGTTATTTCATGCTTATATTAGCAAATGAGATAGGGTGATCTTGACACAAAATGTAACATTTACCCTCTATCTAAATTAAAAATTATTCGTATAATTTACCCATAGTTTGTAAAAACTTACCGGCATGCTTCCCCCCCCCTCTCCCCCCTGCATGCCGGATTTTCAAAAGCGCGGCTTATGCCGCGCTTTTTTTTGCTGCGACTCATCGGAGATGGGTGCAGTATGCATAATGAACCCGATAGGGTTCTATGCTCGCCCCTTCAGCCATGGAAAGATTCAAACAAAATTGCAATGAAGCTCCGAAGGGTGGCTCATAGAATCTCTTCGAGCTTCATTATGAGTACCCTAACCTCTTCCAGAGGTTCAGGGCATCTATGAGTGGTGAAATTCCAAGCCACCAAAGCAAAGGAGACTGCAAGAAACTAAACATAAGTCGGATAAATCAGAACTAAAAAAATTAAAACCTAACCACATTATCCTTCACTAATATTTTCACACACACCTTAAACGGCAACCCACTCTGCCCCTGCAATTCATCACCGCGCCTCTTAAGCTCCTGCAAATTTGGAATAGCTTTCTCAGAAACTGGCATCAACAATACAGCATTCTTATGATCCGGCACTCCCATACATAAAGGTAAATGACCAAATTCTTCACATAATAATTTTAATAATGCTAAAAAACTCTTTTCAGACTCAGGAATAACATTCAACACAATAACAGCGTTATCATTCATACTATGATGACAATGTTTCCAAAACTCTTTTTTAGAAATAAATCCCGGTAAGGCATTATCTTTTACAACATCGATCAACAATAAATCATATTGTTCTGAATTTTGAATAAATTCTTCGGCATCATTAATTTCTATTGTCAGATTTTGATCGGGATATAGTTCAAAATATTCTGTCGCAAATTTTACTACAACTGCGTCATTATCAACGGCATGTATATTTATTGAAGGGATGTGTTTTCTTAAATAACGAACTAAATCACCGCCTCCTAGCCCAAGCAAACAAGTATTCTCTGGTGGCTGATCAAATTTCAACAATTGCCACATCATCATAAAAGGCTGATAAGGCAACATGAGCTTTGCTGGTTTTTTTCGTAACATGCAGCTTTGAATTGCTTGCTCATCATCGAAACACAACCAGCGAAATAAGCTATTCTCGAAAACCTTAATCATTCCTTGCTCGGTTTTCTGCTTTGTTAAAAGTGTTGCGTTAGAAAGTTGATCAATGATCATCTAACACCGTGACATCAAATGAAATTTGATCGTTCTCTTTCTGTTTAAACATGGCACCATTATGAATTTGATATTGCCCTGCTTTTTTATCCGCAAAAAAACGTTTCAAACTTTCAGTAATAACAGGAAAGGCCATCTCTTCCCAAGGGATTTCTGATTCAGAAAACAAAGCCACTTCAAGGCTCTCTGTTCCCGCGGAAAAATTAACTTCTTTAAACTCGGCTCGATATAACATATAGACCTGATCAATATGCGGTAAACTAAACATAGTAAATAGCTGGGTTATTTCAACATCAGCCCCCGCTTCTTCGATAGTTTCACGTGCTGCCGCTTGCATCGTGGTCTCATTATTCTCCATAAAACCTGCGGGCAACGTCCACAAACCGTAACGGGGCTCAATAGCACGCTTACAAAGCAGTACTTTATTATCATGCTCAACGATACAGCCAACGACCATTTTAGGGTTCTGATAGTGAATAACATCACAGCTACCACAAATATATCGAGGCCGGTTATCACCTTCTGGGATACTAAGTTGCACCTTTTCACCGCATTCACTGCAATACTTCATTCGACTTTCTCTCTATAAACCTTAAGCAACGCTTTACTACAGGCTCAGCTTGTCATTAAATAGCACTTCATACAAATTAGGAAGAATGCATGTCTATCTCTCATCCAGTCATTGCCATTACCGGTTCGTCTGGTGCAGGCACCAGTACGATTCGTGACGCCTTTGCTGAAATATTTCTCCGCGAGCATATAAAAGCCGCTTTTATCGATGGTGATAGTTTTTTACGTTATGAACGTACAGAAATGGTAACGGTAATAGAAAAAGCCAACCAAGCAGGGAAACCTGTTAGTCACTTCGGTCCTGATACCAACCGCTTTGATCTCTTGGAAAAATTATTTCAACAATACGGTGAATCCGGTACAGGGCAAGTTCGAGAGTATGTTCATGAAGATGATCAAAAACGCCTGAACCAGGCAGCGGGAACATTTACCCCTGAAATAGATATTCCAAATGATACTGACCTACTTATTTATGAAGGTCTACACGGTGGCGTTATATCAAGAACGTGGACACGCCGCCGCATGAGCTCATCCCATAATCCTGTCGTTGTTGAGCGACGCAATCAAGCTAATAGTAAAAAAGGCATAGACGTTGCGCAGCATGTCGATTTCCTAATTGGCGTTGTGCCAGTCGTTAACCTTGAATGGATACAAAAGATCCATCGTGACTCTAAAATTAAAGGTCATGCAGCAGAACAAATCACAACGACTATTTTACGTCGTCTACAAGATTATATATATTTTATGACACCACAATTTTCTTTAACGGATATTAATTTCCAACGTGTGCCGCTGGTTGATACGTCAAACCCCTTTACTGCCGTAGACGTCCCTACTGCAGAAGAAAGTATGTTGATTGTCCGTTTTAGAGATCCTGAAAAATACCCTCTTCAAATATACCTGGAAAAATTTGAAGGCGCCTTTATGTCACGACCCAACACCTTGGTCATTCCCGGCGGTAAACTTCGTATGGCATTAGAAATAATTTGTACTCAACGTATTCAAGATTTAGTTACTGCGAGTAAACAAGCATAAAAAAAGCCGCTCACTTTTCAATGAGCGGCTTTCCACAAGAAAATTACTACTTAATTAATACTGATTAACTCAATATCGAAAATCAGCGCTTCATTAGGACCAATCGAGCCACCTGCACCTTTTTCTCCATAAGCTAAATTAGCAGGAATATAAACCTGCCATTTTGAGCCTGTTGGCATAAGTTTTAATGTTTCTTGCCAACCCTTAATCACACCACTTACAGGAAATGTTGCAGGACTGCCACGTTTAATCGAGCTATCGAATACTTTACCGTTAATAAGTCGGCCTTCGTAATGTGCGACGACGGTGCTGTCTGCCTTAGGAATATCACCATCACCTTTAATTAACACTTTATATTGCAGGCCACTATCTAATGTTTTTACACCGTCTTTTTTAGCGTTTTCTTCAAGGAATTTTTTTCCTACTACAAGATTTTTACTACTTATTTCGCTGTGTTTCTTAAGCGCTTTTTCTTGAACACGTGCAACCGCAGCTTTCATTTCTTCAACTGTCAATGCGGGTGGCTTACCCGAAAACGCATCATGAACCGCTTTCGCTGCAGCATCAGCATCTAACAATGCCCCTTGTCTCGCTAAATTCTGGGCAATTTGATAACCCAATGTATAACTAAACTTCTTTTTATCCGTATCAAGAGCAACTTCTGCGGCCTGTACTTGCGTTAACATCACGCCACTTAATATCAGCGCGACACCTAAACGCCTTAAAACATGTATTTTCATCATTCTGGTTCTTCCTTAAAGAAATAATCTATAAAAATAATACTATCATTATTATGGGTGAATATCCTGTCAGGGTTTTCTGACAAAGAACTCCAATCTGCCTATATAGACGCGTACAATATGAAAATGTTCAATTTTACTGCCTTACCCCCCTTATCACTTTATGTGCACATCCCTTGGTGTGTACGAAAATGCCCTTATTGTGATTTCAATTCTCATTCGAGTGATGGCGAACTACCTGAAAAACAATATATCGCCAGCCTGTTTGCCGATCTTGAACATGACTTGCCTGATATCTGGGGGCGGCCAGTACAAAGTATCTTTATCGGTGGCGGTACGCCTAGTCTATTTTCAGCTGAAGCTATTGATGAACTTATTGGCGGTTTACGTATGCGCCTCAACTTGGATCCCATGGCTGAAATAACGCTTGAAGCTAATCCGGGTACTATTGAAACAGGACGCTTTGCTGAATTTAAAAATACGGGCATCAATCGCCTATCCATTGGCTGCCAAAGTTTTAATAATGAACATCTACAAAAACTCGGGCGTATTCACAACGCACAGGATGCAATTAATGCAGCTGAATCAGCCCATGCGGCTGGCTTTGATAATTTTAATCTTGATCTCATGTTTGGTTTGCCGGAACAAACACTACAAGCAGCAATGAAAGATATCGAGCAAGCCATTGCCTTGTCACCGAGCCATATATCCCATTATCAACTTACGATTGAACCCAATACGATGTTTCACCATAGCCCTCCCGTGTTGCCAAAAGATGAAACCAATTGGGCGATGCAGGAACAATGTGAACAACTACTTGTTGAGGCAGGCTATGGTCACTACGAAATTTCTGCTCATGCAAAACACGGCAAGCAATGCCAACACAATCTAAACTATTGGCAGTTTGGTGACTACCTTGGTATTGGGGCAGGTGCTCATGCCAAAATAAGCAGTGCCGCTGAACAGAACATTACACGCAGCTGGAAACATAAACACCCTGATAAATTTCTTGCTGCCTCGACTGGCAAACATATATCAGGAACATCGATACTTTCCAGACAAGATGCGGTGTTTGAATTCATGATGAATGCATTACGATTAAAACAGGGGTTCACTAAAACACTCTTTACAGAAAGAGCCGGCCTACCCATTCATCAAATAAGCAAAGCCTTAGACGTGGCTGAACAACGTCAGCTAATTACCCATGATATTTCACGCATACAAACTACTGAACATGGCTGGCATTTTCTCAATGATCTCATTGCGGTTTTCTTAGAGGAAGAATCATGATTGAAACTCGCTCAATAAGTTGTCCCTACTGTGGTGAAGAATTTGAAACCACTATTGATTGTTCGGCTGGCGATCAAAATTATATTGAAGATTGCTATGTGTGCTGCCAGCCGATTGAGTTTTCGATACAAGCAGGCGCAGATGGAACATTAAACCATTTTGAAGTTCGAAGTGGTAATGAGTAAATTCCTAAAGAAAATCATAGAGCTACCGATAGCAGCATTATAGATTGCCTCAGCTATACTAAATTCTGATGCGACTACAAGGAGAGTTTCATGCAAGGTTATGATTTCATTGTCATTGGTAGTGGTCCTGCCGGTCAGCGTGCGGCGATACAAGCTGCAAAACTAGGTAAACGAACAGCCATTGTCGATCGCCAATCCATGCTGGGGGGCGTTTCAGTACACACAGGGACTATTCCGAGTAAAACACTTCGTGAAGCGGCATTGTATTTAAGTGGCTGGGATCAACGTGGTTTATATGGCCAAAACTACCGCCTCAAGACTAACCTGACTATTGATGATCTCATGCAGCGTTTACACATTACCCTGCAACATGAAACTGAGGTCATTCAAAATCAACTCTCTCGTAATGGTGTTGATATTATTGAAGGTACTGCCACCTTCGTTGATGAACATACTGTCTCCATCGAAAACATTAGTGGTAGCACTGAACGATACAGCAGTGATTATTTCTTAATTGCCGTTGGCAGCCGCCCAATTCGTCCTGAAGGGATTCCTTTTGATGATGAGCACGTCTTTGATAGCGATGGCATCCTGCGGATTAAACGTATGCCAAGTAGTCTAGTCGTTGTCGGTGCGGGGGTTATTGGCGTTGAGTATGCTTCAATCTTCAGCACACTCGATACCAAAGTCACTTTATTAGATGGACGCGATTCCATGCTCGGCTTCCTTGATAATGAAATCGTTGATGAACTCACGCATTCTTTACGCGATCGTGGCATTTCAATTCGACTAGGTGAAAATGTCGAAAAAATTGAAACCTGTGATAACGAACACGTCCTTGTCACAACCAAAAGCGGCAAACGTCTCAGTGCCGACATGGTTTTATTTGCCGCAGGCCGTATTGGTTCAACCTGGGCACTGCAAGCTGATAAAGCAGGTATTAAAGTGGACGACCGCCGCTTGATTAGCGTCAATGAAAATTTTCAAACTAATGTGCCACATATTTATGCTGCAGGCGATGTGATCGGTTTCCCCAGTCTTGCTTCAACTTCAATGGAACAGGGCCGGCTCGCCGCAAGTCATGCATTTAATGGTGCCAATACCAATATGGCACAGAACTTTCCATTCGGCATTTATGCGGTACCTGAAATTAGTATGGTCGGCGCGACTGAACAAGAACTTCGTAAAAATAACATTGCCTATGAAATTGGTCTGGCGCGTTTACGTGAAACGGCACGCGGGCAAATCATGGGACTCAGTGAAGGCATTCTAAAGATATTATTCAGTCTTGATGACAAGCGCGTACTGGGTGTGCATATTATCGGTGAAGGTTCGACTGAACTGATTCATATTGGACAGGCCGCATTAGTGCTTGGTGGTACGCTGGATTATTTTATTGATAATGTTTTCAATTACCCGACTCTTGCCGAAGCGTATAAAGTGGCTGCATTGGATGCTTGGAATAAGATGAATGTATAACCAAACATGTTAGATGCGCAGTATAAAGAAAACATGTCATTGCTCGCAATGACGCCTCACAACTTTTCAAACATCAAATCCCAAACACCATGTCCTAAGCGATGACCACGTTTCTCAAACTTCGTAATAGGTCGTGATTCAGGGCGTGGCACATAGTTATTCGACTCTGACATATTCCGGTATCCCGGTGCGGTATTCATTATTGTCAACATGTGTTCAGCATAATGTTGCCAATCCGTTGCCATATGAAAAATGCCTCCCTGTTTAAGTCGTTCATGTAACAACCCGGCAAATTCTAGTTGCACAATACGGCGTTTATGATGCTTTTTCTTATGCCAGGGATCAGGGAAAAATAATTGCACTTTATTCAATGAATGAAGCAGTATTTGCTTACGCAATATATCTACCGCATCTTCCTGCATAACACGAATATTAGTAAGATCTTCTCGCTCTATGACCTGAAGTAAATTACCCACACCAGGGCGATGCACTTCTATACCGAGAAAATCCATCTCTGGATGTTGTTGTGCTTGTTCCGCTAATGATGCGCCATTACCAAAACCAATTTCTAATACTCGGAAAGCACTACGCCCAAATATTTTATCGAGATCAAGTGAACCAATATCATACTCAATACCGTAATGCGGCCATATTTTTTCCAGCCCACGCTGCTGACCCCGCGTTAAACGCCCTTCACGGCGGACAAAGCTTCTTATCTTTCTGATGAAGGTTTTTTTTTCAGTATTAGGCATTTAAATCGTCCAAAAATCTAACGCAGAGACACAAAGGCGCAGAGGCCGCAAAGAAAATGGATTTACATATTATGATATTTTTACATCACTAGAAATTAAAACATCTTTTCGAATATCATCTCTTTACGTTGCCAAAAATTAAAAGAACATTCCATCAATTGGCGAAGATGCACTTGCAAAACGTTTACGTGGAATACGTCCTGCAAGATACGCTTCGCGACCTGCTTCAATACCTTTCTTCATGGCGGATGCCATTAAAACAGGATCTTGAGCACCGGCAATTGCGGTATTCATTAACACACCATCACAACCCAATTCCATCGCCGCTGCTGCATCCGATGCTGTTCCCACACCCGCATCAACAAGAATGGGGACACTGGCATTTTCAACAATCGTACGAATATTGTTAGGATTTTGAATACCCAAACCAGAACCAATCGGCGCTGCCAGTGGCATCACCGCTACACAACCGATTTCTTCAAGACGTTTGGCAATAATCGGATCATCGTTAGTGTAAACCATGACCTGAAAACCGTCTTTAACTAAAATTTCAGCCGCATCAATCGTCTGGATAATATCGGGGAATAAGGTCTTTTCATCACCCAACACTTCTAATTTAACCAATGAGTGCCCACCCAATAATTCACGCGCTAAACGACAGGTCCGCACTGCATCATCCGTGTTGTAGCAGCCCGCTGTATTCGGTAATAAGGTGTACCGATCAGGTGAAATCGTATCGAGCAAGTTGGGCTCATCAGGATTTTGGCCAATATTGCTACGGCGAATTGCCACAGTAACAATTTGCGCACCACTGGCCTCGGTGGCCAAGCGGGTTTCTTCCATATCTTTATATTTGCCCGTTCCCACTAAAAGTCGAGATTGGTATTCGACCCCTGCTATCAGCAGCGGTTGGTCTTTAATTTGTGTCATGAGTATTCCTGAGAAACTGATAAAAACAGTCTGGGTTCGCCAGACCAAAATTAGTGCCTAAGTATAGCAGTCGAGGCTTATCCTCCACCAATCGCATGTACAACCTCGACTTTATCACCCTCACTAAGTACGTGATTAGGGTATTCGCTCGCAGGGACGATTTCCAAATTAACCTCCATAGCTATTCGGCACTCGCCCAATTGCAATAAATTGACTAATCCTGCCGCCGTACAGGCATCAGGCGCATCATATGGTTCACCATTAAGAAGTATTTTCATTCCCATAGCCTACTGGTAGGCAGCTGTTATGGTCAATGCAAAAAAAATCAGTCCGTTATACAATCAGTCCGAAATAACAAGATAGTGCTAAAAAGGATGCTTATGCCTCATAGCGAAGACATCATCACCGCTGAATCCGCTGGCACACTTGATGGCCTTTTACGGGCTCGAATCAAGCGCAGCCCAGATCGCACCGCTTACCGGCAGTTCAATAAACCTATGGGGATTTGGGAAGAATTTACTTGGCAAGAAGTCGGTGAACAAGTCTCTCGTTGGCAGCAAGCCATTGCCAAAACCTCATTAGAAAGTGGCGATCGAGTTGCGTTATTAATGAGGAATAGCGTTGAGTGGCTCATAGCAGAGCAAGCTGCAATGGGCTTAGGGATGGTGATCGTCCCTTTATATTGTGATGACCGACCCGACAATATTGCTTATATATTAAATGACTCTGCCACCCGTATGCTCATTGCCAATGATGCCATGTGGCGACGAGTACATTCAGCATGCGATAAGGTTGAATCACTACAAAGTGTCATTATCGTGCCCATTGATGGGGAAGTAAAAGGTATTGAAGAAAATAACAAAACCCATATTGCAGCGAATTGGTTACCTGTTGAAATAGGTGAAATGCAATCACATGACAGACAGCCCAATGAGTTAGCTACCATCGTTTACACATCCGGTACTACTGGGCGCCCCAAAGGCGTCATGTTAAGTCATCAAAATATATTATCTGTCACCCATTCAGTGCTCTTATCATTTGCTATCTATACCGATGATCTATTTCTATCCTTCTTACCCTTATCACATACATTTGAACGCACTACCGGCCATTTCATGCCAATTATGGCTGGCGCATCGGTTGCCTATTCTCGTTCGGTCGCCTTACTTGCAGATGATATGCAACAAATAAAACCTACTGTCATGGTTGCAGTACCGCGCATTTTTGAGCGTATTCATAATAGCGTGATACAACAACTGAGTAAAAAATCATTTATCACTCGGGGGGTATTCAATCTTACTGTGGCACTTGGTTGGTGGCGTTTTGAAAATCAGCAAGGTAGAGGCAATTTATTTAAAAAACTTATTTACCTTCCCTTGTTACTTATCCTCGACCCACTTGTCTGCAAAAAGTTTTGCCAACGACTGGGTGGTAATATGCGATTAACCGTCAGTGGTGGTGCAGCACTGCCTCATGCTGTTGCCAAATTCATGCTTGGTCTTGGCGTTAACCTTACTCAAGGCTATGGCTTGACAGAAACAAGCCCAATGATTTGTTCAAACCCGATTGATGACAATGAACCAAACAGTGTCGGCGTAACATTTAAAGGCATTGAAGTCCGTATTGGTGAAAATGATGAATTACAAGTAAAAACACCTGGCATGATGTTGGGTTATTGGAACAATCATGCCGCCACATCAGAAATAATTAGCGCTGATGGTTGGGTACACACCGGAGATCAAGCACGCATTGAAAATAACCATATTTATATTACTGGGCGCATTAAAGATATTCTGATTTTATCTAATGGTGAAAAAGTGCCTCCTACTGATATGGAATCAGTCATGGTGATGGAGCCATTACTTGAACAAGTATTGGTCATTGGTGAAGGACAATCTTTCCTTAGCGCATTAGTGGTATTAAATGCGGAAGAATGGATTAAATTAGCTAATCATTTTGTTATTGATCCTTATAATCAAGAGAATCTCAATGATTCACGTGTACACAGTCACATCATTAGTTTAATAAGAAAATCACTGCATGAATTTCCTAGCTACGCAAAAATACGTCGTGTTGTTCCCTCTCTTGATCAATGGACAATTGAGAATGATTTAATGACACCTACCATGAAAATAAAAAGGAATAAAGTCATCGCACTCAACGACGATATTATTAAAGACATTTACGCATAAAGGTACATAATAAATTAATGCTGCTTACAGAAAGAAAATGTTTCGAAATTGCTATTCAAATAACCAAACAACATAACAAAGAAGATTTAATCATCGCATTTAAGAAAATACTAAAAGAAATATTTCCTAACTGCATAATTATTTCGCATGAAGTTATCAATGGTACATTAGTAGAAGAAAACTCTAAATATAGTGTTCTACTTAATCAATACCTATTAAACCAAAGCATTACTTATTCAGAAAATAATAATCATGATGCTTTAACTGGATTATTAAACCGGCATTCTTTTGAAGAACGCATTCACCATGTGGTTAATGCCTTCCAACGCCGCAATAATGAACAATCACCACAATATTGCTTTGCTATTCTAGATATTGATTTCTTTAAGAAAGAAAATGGTCGCAATCAGGTCAATAGTTTTGAAGAATTAGTCTATACAGGGAAATTACTCGATAAATCAACGAATGTTGGTGATATTGAATTATTTTAAGCGTATCTTTTTGTATTTTACATTCAAGGAAAATAATTATGCGGTTTATTAAAATATTACTAAGCTTAATTGCCATTGTTATCGCCGTAGCCATTGCCACACCTTTTTTCCTTGAGCCCAATGACTTTAAAGATGAGATTTCCAGTATAGTTGAAGACGCCACCGGCCGAAAACTAGACATAGCTGGTGATTTGAATATTAGTATTTTCCCTTGGCTAGGGATTAAAACAGGGAAATTAAGCCTTGGTAACCGCGAAGGGTTTCAAGATGATTCATTTGCCACCATTAAGTCAGCCCAAATACGCGTCAAACTAATTCCTCTACTCAGTAGCAAAATAGAAATGGACTCACTGCAATTCAGTGGTCTTGATTTAAACCTTCAACAATTAAAAAATGGTCAAAATAACTGGTCAGACTTAATCACCAAACCCAATAAAAGCAAGAACACAGAAACAAAATCTACTACCCCACCCAAAATAGCCGCGTTAGCCATTGGCGGAATCGCTATTCAAGATGCCAACATCCGTTATCGTAATGCCCTCACAAATCAAGATGTAAAGCTCAGTAAGCTAAACTTACAAACAGGGCCACTTGAACTCGGTGCAGCTGTTGATATTGAACTCTCCACACAAATCTCATCACATAAGCCCGCTATAAATGGTTCACTTAGTATCACCACGAAATTCAAAGCCAATCCCTTTGATGGTACTTACCAACTTAATAACAGCCAAATTATTGCTGACTTAAAAGGTAAAATACTGCCTGCCGGAGAAATTAAAGGCACACTCAATGCCAACATTTCCGCAAACCTTATTACACAAACGCTGGCATTATCTAAACTAAAAGTCAGCAGTGATCCACTCACCATCTCGGGTAATATGAATGTTTCCAAGATTTTCTCTAGTAACCCGAAGCTTTCAGGGAAAATAAAAGTCGCTGCTTTCAGTCCCAGGAAATTATTTAATAAATTAAAAATATTAGTTCCAGTAACAACAGATCCAAAAGCTCTAACACAAGCTTCTTTTGATACTAATATCAGTGGTAGCTTGGTAAAAATAAAGTTCAATCAACTTAAGCTTATTCTTGATGATAGTTTAATAGAGGGTAATGTCAGTTTAGTCAATAAAAGTCAAAAATTAATCAACTATGATCTTGTTCTTGACCAAATCGATCTTGACCGATACCTACCTCCTGCGGCGAAACAAACCGCCAACTTTGGATTTATTTCTCAGGCTATCGCCAAGCCTGCCGCTGCAGAATTATTTCCTGTTGATTTATTACGTAGTTTTGACATGGCAGGCAATATTCAGGCTGGCCAATTAATTATGAATAGATTAAAAATCGAAAACATTAACCTCACTCTTAATCAGCATAATGGTTTCTTGAAAATTGAACCCATTAAAGGCTTAGCCTATAATGGAACCTATCTTGGCCATATTCGAATAGATGCTCGCAAACAACAAGGACTCCTTCCTGTTATTTCGGCTAACGAGAAACTAACCAATGTTAATATTGGCCCAGTCATTAAAACCATTACTGGAAAAGAATCACTAACGGGTAAAGGTAACGTCTCAGCTGTCATAACAACACGAGGCCAATCTATTCCTTCATTAAAACAAGCTCTCAACGGTGAAATAAAAATTTCTTTGTCTGATGGTGTTCTTAAGGGCATTGATATCGTAAAAGCAGTTCAAGATACGTATGCAAAATATAAAAATAGACAATCCCCGGCATCAACGAGCAAGGAAGAAACACCTTTTACCAACATGAGTGTTAGCTTTCAGATTCGTAACGGTATCATGCATAGTCAAGATCTCGTTATTACATCTGCATTACCTGTAGTGAGAGGTAAAGGTACCATTAACTTAAACAACAACACCCTTGATTACACACTTAAAACCTCTGCAGATAAAAATCTGGTTGATTTAGTTGGTCTAGATAAATCACTAACTGGCGTTCCACTACGTATCAATTTAAATGGCAATTTAGCCAGCCCCTCTTACCGTATTGACTGGCTTCGCATTATTGGCCGAATTATAGAAAAGAAACAAAAGAAAAAATTGCTCGACTCATTGTTCGGTAAAAAGAAAAAGAAAACCCCACCATCTACCACAACGGTACCAGCAACAACACAAGCTGCCCCCGCTAAACCTGAAACACGTGAAGAGCGTAAGAAACGCAAAAAAAGAGAAAAGAAAGAAAAAATTAAAAACCTTCTAAAAGGATTATTCTAATTTTATGTTTATCTATAAATACCTTATCTTTACTTGGTTGATTTTATTCCATCACAGCTTACTTTATGCCGGCGATATTTTAGAAGCCTCAGTGACCAGTGAAGATAAACGCTACTTTATAAGCCTTGATGTGGTGATCAATGCCGATGCTCAGCGTGTTTACAACATCCTCACCGACTATGACAACCTCAAAAATATCAGCGAAGGGATCACTGACAGTAATCTCGTCTATTCTCTTTCTGACAATGACCATCGGGTAAAAGTTACCACAGAAGCCTGCGTAACTTTTTTTTGTAAAACTATCGTACAAGTTCAAGATGTAGAACAACTACCCGGCATGATTATCATCTCTACAACGGTACCTGAAAAAAGTGACGTCGATTACGCACATGCTCGTTGGAAAGTGACTAATGAAGATGGCTTAACTCGTATTAACTTTAATGCTGATCTCAAACCCTCGTTTTGGGTACCTCCTCTCATTGGTCCCCTTCTTATTGAAAGAACACTCCGCAATGAAGCCATCGATGTTATTGAAGGGCTGGAACGATTAGCGCAACAACGATGACCCCTATTACCTTTTCGCATGCGCTATTAAATTGGCATGATAAATATGGTCGGCATGATCTGCCTTGGCAATCCAATATGACAGCCTACCGTGTTTGGGTTTCTGAGATCATGTTACAACAAACGCAAGTAGCAACCGTCATTCCCTATTATCAACGGTTTATGAAAATATTCCCAAGTCTATCATCCTTAGCAAATGCAGAACTCGATGATGTTTTACATTTATGGACGGGGCTTGGCTATTATGCACGTGCACGTAACTTACATCGTGCCGCGATTACCATTATGAATGACTATGCTGGAAATTTCCCTAAGGATATAGAAACTGTCATCGGCTTACCTGGAATTGGCCGTTCTACCGCAGCAGCCATTCTTGCTTTAAGCAATCAACAACATCACGCTATCTTAGATGGCAACGTAAAGCGTGTACTCACGCGTTTTTTTGCTATTGAAGGTTGGCCGGGATTACGTCAGGTTGAACAGCAACTATGGCAACATGCAGAAACATTAACGCCTAAAAAAAATACCGCTCAATACACACAAGCCATTATGGATTTAGGTGCTACGCTCTGTACACGCAGTAAAGCACAATGCACAGACTGCCCGTTACATTTAGACTGTCTGGCTTTTAATACCAAGACAGTCAGCAGCTATCCTAGTTCAAAACCCAAGAAAACCATCCCTGTACGAACAACTATTATGTTGTTACTACGCAATGCTGACAATCATGTGTTACTACACCAACGCCCCCCTTCTGGTATTTGGGGTGGTCTTTGGAGCCTACCTGAAGCAGGTTGTAAAACATCTAAACAGTCACTTTCCCAATGGGCTCAACAACAACTTAATTTAACCATCAACAGTATCGTCTTTGAAAAATCAATACGCCACACCTTTAGCCATTTTCATCTTGATATAACCCCTGCGTATGCAAGTGTTATCAGTGAATTACCCGTTATAATGGAACAAGCCGACACAGTCTGGTATAACACATGCAAACCGGATGCACGTGGCCTCGCTGCGCCGGTAAAGAAACTACTCGACACACATAACGATGTCATTGCAGGAGTAACAACATGACTAACATGGTGAACTGCGTCATTCTTGGCGAAGCAGCGGAAGCACTTGCTAAAGCGCCCTACCCAGGTGAACTGGGTCAACGGATCTTGAAAAATGTTTCTAAAGAAGGTTGGAAAAAATGGATGGGGCAACAAACTATTTTAATCAATGAGCATCGTATCAACGTTGTTGACCCGAAAGGCCGGCAATTTCTTGAAGAACAAATGGAACGATTTTTCTTTGGTGATGGCGGCGATACGCCTGAAGGGTTTACGCCGCCAGAAGAGTAATTACAATTACGTCATTGCGAACGCAGTGAAGCAATCTTTATAATGAACTGCCAAATTTAAAAGATTGCTTCGTCATTTCATTCCTCGCAAAGACAACGCCTTAAAAATTGGTGAAGGACTAAACGAAGCTATTCAGATTGTTTTGTTGATGCATTTTGAACGAGCAAAGCGAGATCTTAGCATCAACAAAATAATCTGAATAGCTGAAGCTCCCACCAATCACTCATATTTCTTAAGTAAAATACCTTCATCCCCACAGCAACTCGCTGCACATTGAAGCTTCGCATCCAAACTTACCACATCCCCTTCAAGATACTCAGATATTGGTAAATTCGTCTCAGCACAATCACAACCCTTATCATCATAAACATAACTGTGAACTAAACCGGCTTGCTTCGCCGCCGCATGTGCTTGCCACATAATCTCTGATGGTGTTGCTGGTAAATCTGATAATTTATATGCAGGGAAAAATCGTGTGATATGCCAAGGGCTATCATTACCTAAATTTTCTGAAATCCACTCCGCAATCTGTCGCAACTCCTCGATGGAATCATTCTTACTAGGGATAATATTAGTGCGTGTCTCAACATGAATACCTAAATCTTTCGCCTTCTTTATCGATGCCAACACTTGCTCAACTTTCGCTGTTGGACAAATATCATGATAAAACTCATCACTAAGGCTTTTAATATCAGAACATAACACGTCAACATATGGTGCCATTAGTTCTAAGGCTTCATCCGTGACAAAACTGTTTGACACATACACCGTGTACAAACCGGCCTCATGTGCCAATCTTGATACATCGATCACATACTCAAGCCATACAGCCGGTTCAGAATACGTAAAGGCAATTCCTTGCACTTGGTGTTTCAGTGCCGCAGCAACCAAATCTTGAGGAGACACCCATGCTGAGGTTGATTCACCTTTCGCCAAATCATCCAGTGCAGTGACACCCCAAGAAATTTCGAGATTATGACAACCACCACAACGGAAATTACAGCCGTAACTGCCAATCGACATAATCTTAGTCCCCGGCTGATAATGCTTTACCGGCTTATCTTCAATCATGCCAACATCAATTGCGGAGATAACGCCATAGGAAAGGTTATAGAGCGTGCCGTGCCGATTCACATGCGCCTGACAAAAACCTCGCTGGCCATGTTTTAGCTTGCAATGCCATAAGCACAGGTGACAACTCGTTGTACCGTCAGCATGTTTTTCTTGCAGGGTTGTTTCGACAAGGCGATATGATTGTGATGGATTTTCAGACATGGTTTAACTCGGGTGTATGTAAACTATGTCTACACGGTATTGGAAGCAATACCGATAGGCAACCCCTAATCTGTAGGGGATTTAAACAATGGCGTATAAAAAAGTGGCACTAATAACACTAATATAACGCCAACAATATTCAATATCCACTCAACGGATTTAACATCCATAAATAAAGCAACAATCATCAAAATGGTTCCCGGGATCATCGCAATCAACCACGATGTATAACGTACGCTACTATCTTGATTACATTCATTGCATGTAGCAAGTAAGCCCGGACTTAATATCATTTTACGAAGAACAGAAATCCCCTTTTCCTTACAATGTGGACAACGCATCATAGCTAAAAACCTCCCTTTCTAGACTCAGCAATTTGAATTCTACGTTCTTGTCCAATGCTTATCTATGACCCGATCAGGCTAGCATAGCTATTTTCAGTGGATCGCTTGACGATTGGAGGGCAATCGCGTCTAATACGGCGCTCGACGTAAGGTCGGGCAGCATTTCAGATGGCCGGATAGCTCAGTCGGTAGAGCAGGGGATTGAAAATCCCCGTGTCGGTGGTTCGATTCCACCTCCGGCCACCATTTGAATCAATTCCTTTATAAAACGCCTTCAGATTTTCATTTATGAATAAAACCAAGGTAAATCAATGTGTTGAATTCCTCTGCCAATCAGGCTGTGAGGCAGTGCGGGCAACCATCACGAGTATGGAAATGGATCTACACTCTTCGCAAACTCAAGATTTAGACCAACAAGAATATGAAGCAGTGCTGATTGAGCTTCGATCAATTATGTCCGTGTACGACTCGCAAGATAACTAACCTGCATCATCATCCAAATAAACAGACCAATCCCGTTCAGGATCGCCCGATACAAAGAAATGCGGGTTTAGTAACGCGTCCTTAGTGTTATATCGCAAAATAGCCATATTGGTATCTGTCAGCCGACCTCCCGCTTCCTCAACCACGCACTGTGCTGCTGCCGTATCCCATTCAGAGGTAGGACCTAAACGTGGATACACATCCACCACTCCTTCGGCCACAAGACAAGACTTCAGGGCGCTACCCATACTGATAATGTCATAGTCTCCCAACTTGACTAAAAAGGCATTAAGTGAGGCACCTCGATGCGAGCGGCTACCCGCAACAATGACTTTATCTCGCGAGGGAATATGACAATAAATAGGGCTCCCCTGCCGCCCGGGTTCACGCTTAAATGCGCCCGCACCTCGCCTCGCATAATAAGAGGTACGCATCACCGGCGCATACACAACACCTAATACCGCATCACCGTTCTCAATCAAGGCAATATTGACGGAAAATTCACCGTTGCGTTTAATGAATTCACGAGTACCATCCAGTGGATCAACCAACCAATAACGCTGCCATTGCTGGCGTTCTTCAAAGGGAATACTGGCTGATTCTTCGGATAAAATAGGAATTTCAGGAGTGATTTTCTGTAAACCTGCATCAATAAAATGATGCGCTGCCATATCGGCTTCGGTGAGCGGCGTTTCATCTGCTTTATGCTCAATGGCATAGTCGGTATCGTAAATCTCCAGAATTTTTTCACCCGCTTGTTCGGCAAGTTCAATAATCGCCTCAAGCAGCTTGTCATCAATCGCTGTCACGTTAAGCCTCTCCTTGTAACAGTTCTCGCGTCATAAATAAGGCAGCAATCGTTCTCGCCTCTGTACATTCGGGATGCTCAAGCAGGGAAGCTAGCTCAGACAATTTCCATTCCACCACTTCCAGTTCTTCAGGCTCGTCGCCTTGACGTTTTTCAGGATAAAGATCTTGTGCCAACACAATATGGGTGTTGGCACTCAAGTAACCCGGAGCAACCGTCAGCGATGTCAAATGAGTCAGGCGCTTTGATGCGTAGCCAATTTCTTCCATTATTTCACGATTAGCTGCCGGTACAATCTCTTCACCGTCTTCAATTCGACCTTTTGGAAGGGACAATTCATAGCGATCCACACCCGCCGCATACTCACGAATAAGCAGCACCGTGTCATCATCAAGCATCGGCACAATCAGCACCGCGCCGTTACTTGAGCCGACTAAGCGTTCAAATTGCACTTCGGTGCCATTGGAAAAGCGCAAGTCTAACTGCTCTATATGAAACAGACGGCTTTTCGCGATGGTTTTGGTGTTTAAAATCTCGGGTTTATTTGGCATCCCGCGGTCATTCGCCTTTCTAATGCGAGCACTACTTCGCCTTGAGTTTGGCTATTCTAGCATTAGATTCACGTTTAGCGACCGGATCGCCGATCACAAGGTCATGAAAACGAATCTCAGTATTCAAACGACCTTCAAACAGGGCTTCAAAATGAATAGCCCTCGCGGTGCGCCATACTTTAAAACCATCTTGGGCGGGAGGCGTCGTTTCATAGAATCGGAGTCGTTCAGCCTGTATGTCCACATCCATGGTGACGCGCATCTGGTAATAACCATCAAAGAAACGCCGCATAAAGGGGCCACTAAGTAGGCTGTAAGTACCATCGCCATTATAAACAAACGAACGAGTTTCAGCGGTTACACATAAAACCGCATTCCTGCCAATATCTTCCAATTGCACCGAGCTTTCTTCTATCCATGCCTTGTCTATATTTTCACTACGAGAAATTGCTAGATTTCGAGACCGCGTTTTACTAAAGAGTATTTGCGCTAAAGGCACCACATCGAGGTTACTGTGGCATTGTTCTACCTTGACCCAGCCATCTTCCAAACTAGCATCAGTGATCGTCATCTTATTATGGTGGTGATGAACATTGGGTTTTTTTAACTTTTTAACAAATGCCAATTCACCCTCATTGACGTCATCAATTGCCAAGGTGTCGCTGTCGTCAAACAGCCATTCTTCCATTTGTTCCGGGGTTAACTGCTGCGAGAGAACACTCGTACTTAACCCAATTAAAAATAAGGATATTGTAAATACGACTAGTTTCAATCTAGACATGATTACACCTCCATTTTCGCCCTGATTGCAGGCAGTCCATAGTTTTAAATATAGCTGATAAATCAGCAAACGATAGGATCCTCTGTTAAAGTACCTCGGCAGCTAAATCAATAACATAAAGCCTATGATTGACTGGAATAAAATAAATAGCGTTTTTCTCGATATGGACGGTACCTTGCTGGACCTGCATTTCGACAACCATTTTTGGCGCGAACATGTACCCATGCGCTACGCACAATATAATGGTCTTGAAATAGAGACGGCGAGGAATCATCTGTTTCCATTATTTCAGTCTGCTGAAGGCACAATGGAATGGTATTGTGTCGATTACTGGAGCCAACAACTCGGTATGGATATCGCTGAATTGAAACGCGAAGTGGAACACCTTATTAGTATCCACCCGCATGTTATCGGTTTTCTCAATGCTATTCGCAAAACAGGAAAACGAATTGTCTTAGTCACCAATGCGCACAGCAAAAGTCTCGACCTAAAAATGCAATCAACCCAACTTGCGGGGCATTTCGATGCTATTATTTGTGCACATGATATTGGACTCCCCAAGGAAGAACCGGCGTTTTGGGATAAACTACAATTGACTGAACCTTTCGATAAATCAAATACGCTACTGGTTGATGACAGCCTGCCAGTACTTCGTTCTGCTAAACACTACGGCATTGAGCATCTACTTGCTGTTTATAAACCAGATACCCAAGCACCAGAAAAAGATGTAAAAGAATTTAGCGCCATCACGCATTTCAACGAAATTATGCCCTAGCCTATGCTGATTAAAGATCTCACCAATATTTTAATGCCACCTGCATTTAGAAACGACGAAGACTACAAGGCAGGTTTTGTTCGAGTTGCGATTGGTATTTTTATGAGTCTCTATCTCGGTATTGGCACCATGCTGGGGTATTTTACCATTTCGACTTATGGCTTCACCGTGCTGTTATCGTCTTTCATGATCTATTCGATCATTATTTTTATCTGGATTTTAAAAGAACCAGGTAACATTCCAAGACGTTATATTGTTATCTTCATAGACATTTTATTTACGACCATTTCAAGCATGGTCGTTGGCATGTCAGATAGTCCGTTCTATCTTATTTACATTCTCATTTTTATTAGTCAAGGTGGTCGATTTGGACGACCTTATTTATTTGCTGCCGCGTTAATAAGTCTGATCTCTTATATTTTCCTCTGCTTTATCGACCCTGGCTTTTCTGACCATGTACTAAAAAGTTCATTTAAGGTCATTGCACTTATTGTATTGCCCTTCTACCTCGATGCTATGCTAAGAACAATTCAACGCGCCAAACAAGCAGCTGATGCCGCTAATGAATCTAAAAGTCGTTTTCTTGCTACCATGAGTCATGAAATACGCACACCCATGAGTGGTGCTGTTGGCATGATAAACCTACTTAAAACGACAGAACTAAATGAAGAACAAAAAATATATGTAGACGGCCTATCAACATCAACAGGCCGGTTGCATATGTTGATTAATGACATTCTCGATTTTTCTAAAATAGAAGCAGGCAAACTCACCTTAGAAGAAAGACCTTATCATCTTGAAGAAAGTTTAAAAGAAATCAACATTATGCTCGGGCCAATGGCTCAGCAAAAAGGAATTCAATTTAATTACTCAATTTCTGATGATATTCCCAAAACATTATTAGGTGACCCCTTCCGCCTTTGCCAGATACTACTCAACTTAGCCGGCAATGCGATTAAATTTACCGAAGAAGGCGAAGTCAAAATACGTGTTCGCCAACATCATGCCAAGATTTATTTTGAAGTAACCGACACAGGTATTGGAATAGAAGAAAAAAATCTAAAACACATTTTTGATGGTTTTATTCAGGCAGACTCTTCAACTACACGCGAATTTGGCGGCACCGGTTTAGGCACAACAATAGCCCGTGAGTTAGTTAAAATGATGAAAGGTCAAATTGGTGCTAGTAGCATCATTGGCGAAGGCAGTACTTTTTGGTTTGAAATTCCATTAAAAGTGACCAATATATGCGAATTAAATGATGATGGTCGTCATGATGAAATATTGCCTACAAAACCTCACTCAAACAGATCACTCAATGTGCTACTCGCTGAAGACAGTGAGATTAATATTTTATTCATGTCTACTATGCTAAAGAAAGATGGTCACAAAATTGATGTTGTAGGTAATGGACAACTTGCCTACCAGATCCTTTGTGATAATGAATATGACATTGTTTTTATGGATATGCATATGCCAATTATGGATGGTATCGAAGCCACCCAGAAATGGCGTGATAAAGAAGCCACCCATAAAATCAATAAGAAAATACCTATCATTGCACTCACCGCCAATGTATCTGAAGATGATCGCCTACGTTGCTTAAATGCGGGAATGAATGAATTCTTAACTAAGCCAGTATCACCTGAACGATTGGCTGAGATTCTTGATATCTACTGTATCAATCGGAAATAAATTAATTAAATACGTTACCACTGCCACGTAATGTAACACTACCGTCTTCGTCAGGTTTACCTAATTGCTTAAATCCTTCTAATAAACTCGGTTGGCTTGTATCACGAATAGCTACTTGCAATGAATATTCAATATCACCTTGTATGGATAGCTGCATCTTCCCTAACAAAGCCACTGCACCACGCGTATCGGTTAATTGCATCACTAAATATTCTGCCTCATTAGAGAGAGAGGCATTAAAATCACCAAAAATAATATTTTCAGGTGATAATAACGCGGCTTGATGCCAACGAATATTCCCTTCGGCATTAAGAATTTTTTGTTGCTGAAGGTGAAGGTCACGAATATCAACATTAATAATGCCCGCCAATAAAAAATCTTGGGGTGGTAAGCGTTGTGCCATTACCAGTAAATCAATTTGCCCTCGGGTATTTTTTATTGATAGCTGTGAAGATGATAACGCCAATTCACCCGCAAAATTTGCGGCTGTATCGTTCAATGTCCACGCTACTGAGACCTCACCCCATAACAAAGCCCAAGGTGATAACTGCCAATCGAATTTTTCCAACACAAGCTGTTGTATTTGAATTTGTTCAATATGCCCAGACCAGATAGAACCCGACATACCAACAAGCTGAACCGGACTGCTGACAGAAAATTGCTGATAAACAAATTTTGCAGGGAGTTTATAAATTAAAAAAATAAAAATAACGACCAGAAAAAAAATCGTCGATTTCCATGCTGTACGCATACTAACCCGCCTTTAAGGTTAGCCTT
>CAZIWG010000005.1:0-64321 GCA_964542925.1 uncultured Granulosicoccaceae bacterium
ATTTGTTTATAAACATAACGTTTGAATTAAATGGCGGCGCGGCTCTTTGCGCCGTCCAAGCAGGGCGTTCTTTGCCCTGCGGTTTTGAATGATTTGTTATATGGTGTTTTACTTATGTTCAATGACATTAGTCAACTCCCCATTGTGATTCCAGTACTTCCACTTACCAACAGCTTTGCCTTGATTATGAAAAGCCTGTATCTCTATAACACCATTCTTATACCATGAGATCATTTCACCATGAAGCTTTCCATTTTGAAATTTAGTTGATGTTTTCTTCTCACCAGTAAAATACCAAGCTAGGCAGGTTCCATTCTCTAAATTATTTGTATAGTTGCACTTATCTATAACCTGATTATCCACAATCATTAATGAAGTGCCATTAAGTTTATTGCTACTATCAGTACAAGCTTTAATAATGGCTACTTTCTCTTTATATATTCTTTTATCTGTTACTTCTTTAGCGCCATCAGGGCATACCAACTCGCCATTCGCAAATAATTTTATTGGGATAATAAATAAAAAGATTACAAGTTTTTTATTCATGTTTCATCCATATAACTATGTATATAAGGGACATAATCACTACATAGTATGACTGTTTTTTGGTCTTTTTGAGTGTGCCGTTAGAAACATTTCCATTGTTTTCATCTTCTTATGATTCAAACTTCCGTATTAATTTAAGTGTGTTATGTAGCCATTTTGCGAAAAATGTGATATTTGTTATTTTTTCAAGACCTTAGAGGCTTCACTCTACATTCAAGGCGTCGATGGGGTCAAGGATATTAGGAGATTAGGTGGGGCTTTATAAAGCCACCATCTTCTGTTTTTCTTCTTCCAATCGTTTTAAGATTGATTCTAATTCAGTTACACGCTGGCGTTCTTTGTTCACCACCGCTTCGGGGGCTTTGGCGACGTAGTTTTCGTTAGAGAGTTTCTTTTGACGCATGTCGAGTTCTTGTTGGGCTTTGTTGATTTCTTTTTCAAAGCGTTTTAACTCGGCTTGTTTGTCGATGAGTCCTTCGAGCGAGATGTGCAGGGTACCGTTTTCACCCACTAGTGCGGTGGCGGATTCAGGTAACTCGGCATTGCTGTCAACGAAGTTGAGTGATTCAATGCGGCTGATGTTCATGCTGGATTGTGCAGATTCCTCCAGCACGGCTTGTTCGGCGCTATTGAGGTTTTGTACGATTACCGCTAATGGCTTGCTCGGTTTGATGTCGCGCTCACTGCGAATTCGGCGCACGCCTTTATTCAATGACATAACCAATTCTGTTTCGTGTATGGCGATTTCATCCACGAGATCCATATTCGGCGTTGGGTAGTTTTGTAACATGATGGTGTCGCCATCTTTACCCGCCAGTGGAGCAACCCGTTGCCAAATTTCTTCGGTGATATACGGAATGATGGGGTGTGCTAAACGCAGCAGTGTTTCTAGTACTTGTACTAAGGTGCCGCGAGTACCGCGTTGTGCTGCTTCGCTGCTGGTGTCTGATTGCAGTACGGATTTAGACAGTTCTAAGTACCAGTCACAGTATTCATTCCAGGTGAAGTCATAAATAGCTTGTGCCGCATGATCGAGGCGGTAGCTGTTGATGGAGTCGATGACTTCTTGTTCAACTTGTTGCAGGCGCGAGATAATCCAGCGGTCAAAGCGGTTTAATTCGACATCGTTGTTATCAATACCGGTGTCTTTGCCTTCGGTGTTCATCATCACGTAACGTGCGGCATTCCAGAGTTTGTTACAGTAATTTCGGTAACCGGCGATACGGTTTAAATCAAATTTTACATCGCGTCCGGTGGAAGCGAGTGCGGCAAAGGTAAAACGCAGTGCATCGGTACCGAAGGAGGGGATACCGTCCGCATAATCTTTGCGGGTGGCTTTTTCAATTTTCTTCGCCATCTCGGGCTGCATTAAACCGGTAAGGCGTTTCTGAACTAAGTCTTCAAGTTCGATGCCGTCGATCAGATCCAGTGGATCGAGTACGTTACCTTTTGACTTCGACATTTTTTGGCCGTGACTGTCACGCACTAGGCCATGAATATAAACTTCTTTGAACGGTACTTCATCCATGAATTTCAAACCCATCATAATCATGCGGGCAACCCAGAAGAAAATAATATCGAAACCGGTAACTAGTACGCTGGTTGGGTAAAATGTTTTAACCGCCTCAGTATTTTCTGGCCAGCCTAAGGTAGAGAAAGGCCAGAGTGCAGATGAGAACCAGGTATCCAGCACGTCTTCGTCTTGCGTAAGTGTTATATCATCGCTTAAGTTATGTTTTTCACGAATCTCGGCTTCACTGCGACCAACGTACACATCACCTTCTTCGTCATACCATGCAGGGATACGATGTCCCCACCAAATTTGGCGACTGATACACCAGTCTTCAATATTGCGCATCCATTCGAAGTAGGTGTTTTTCCAGTTGTCGGGTACAAACTTAATGTCGCCATTTTCAACGGCTTTAATCGCCGGTTCAGCGAGTGGGCCGGCTTTTACAAACCATTGATCGGTGAGTAAGGGTTCAATCACTGTGCCACTGCGATCACCACGCGGTACCATGAGTTTGTGATCTTCAATTTTTTCTAATAGACCTGCCGCGTCGAGATCGGCAATAATCTTTTTACGCGCGACATAACGATCTAATCCTTGATACTCAGCAGGAATAAGATCCGCATGTACATCTTCACCTGCGATGATACTTGCATCCATGCTAAAGATATTAATTAAACCGCCATTAGGCTGACTAAGCAGTGCCGATTCGTCGCGATGGTTTTTCCATACGCCATAGTCATTAAAGTCATGCGCAGGTGTAATCTTTACACAGCCTGATCCAAATTCAGGATCCACATAATCATCGGCAACAATCGGAATTTTACGACCGCTTAAAGGCAATGTAATTTGTTGACCAATTAAATGTTGGTAGCGTTCGTCACCGGGGTGTACGGCAACCATGCTGTCACCCAACATGGTTTCAGGGCGAGTAGTAGCCACCACAACATGACCACTACCATCGGTAAGTGGGTAACGCATGTTCCACATGTGGCCGTTTTCTTCTTCTGAAATAACTTCCAGATCGGAAACAGCGGTATGTAAAACCGGATCCCAGTTTACGAGGCGTTTACCGCGATAGATTAAACCTTCTTCATGTAAACGTACGAAGACTTCGCGCACCGCTTCAGACAAACCGTCATCCATGGTAAAGCGTTCACGCGACCAGTCTAATGATGCGCCCATGCGACGTAATTGTTTTGTAATGGTACCGCCTGATTCGCCTTTCCATTTCCAGACGCGTTCTAAAAAGGCATCACGGCCTAAGTCGTGACGGGTTTTACCTTCTGCTGCCAGTTGACGTTCAACTACCATTTGCGTGGCGATGCCGGCATGATCACTGCCTGCTTGCCACAAAGTTTTGTCGCCACGCATACGATGAAAGCGGGTGAGGGCATCCATGATAGTGTCTTGGAAAGCGTGCCCCATGTGCAAACGGCCGGTGACATTCGGTGGTGGAATCATGATGCAATACGGGGCTTGGTCAGCATCTTCGCTTTCTTGTGGAGCGAAATAACCTCGGCTTTCCCAGAGGTCGTACCAGCGTTGTTCGATGTCGTGCGGTTGGTAAGTCTTTTCCATTATTTAAATCGTCACTAATTGGCTAGTTGGAACTGGCAATGCCAGTGCTTTAAGCCGCGCATTATACCGGAATGATAGGCATCTCGGCAGTAAAAACAGTACGATTTATTGGGGTAAACGGGTAGTTAGGTCGTGGAGGAACTGTTTTAGGCTGGTTTTCATGATTTCCTGGCTATCGGCGTCTTGTTGTTCCAGTTGTTCGCGTGCATCGAGCATAATATCTGCGACGATGTCGTTTAGCTCGGCACGTAGCTCATTAAGAGTCTCTTTCATGTTACTGGCATTCGTAGAAGTACGTATTTCAAGCTTATGAGTAGGGTGGACAACGTTTTTTAGAACGGGAATATTTACTTGCACGACTTCATGCACGGGCGATGGAGGGGTTTCCTCAAGAACCAGCGGATCGTCATATTGCTCAGCAAGTTGGTTACTAAAAGGCTCGTGCACCACATAATGAGGGGCACGGGTATTGTAGAGCACATGCTGTGTGTGTTGCTGGTTATGATCTAGCAATCTCTCCAGAGAATGGAGTACGTTCTCGAGAGATTCCGGTGGAATAGGTGGTGAAAATGATGCCATGGCATGCATGGTGGGTCAATTATGTTTGCGATTCTGTGAGCGGTGTCTCAATTCGGTATTTAGCCTTTTAATTCATGGGTATTCAATTCATAACCGCGATCCCGATAAAATTTGAATTTCTCACGGGCTTGCTGGCGTTGCTTTTCATCACTGCTAACAATTTCAGCAACGCGTTTAAAACGAGAAAAGAACTCAGGGATGCGTGGGGTAAGGTTAATTAACACATCGTGTTCAACTTCATGATCGTGGTCGTAGGCAATAACCACTTTTTCGTAGCAAGGCTTGTCGTTATCACCTTCAATGACTGCGTGCGGAACAAAACTATGTTGGTTAAATGTCCAGAGTAGCTTGTCTATTTGCTCTGCCTGAGGCGCATCATCTGCATGAATAAAAACCTGGTGCCCCTGATTGAGGGCTTTCTCGGTTAGTCGGCATGCGGTGATCAGTGCGTGTTTACGTTGGCTGTTGTTTGTGAGATAAAAATCAACCCGCGTCATGCATTACTTCCTGTTGGCAACTTTATCGAGTAAGTATTGTGTCATCATCGGCACAGGGCGACCGGTTGCACCTTTTTCTGCACCACTTTTCCACGCAACACCGGCAATATCCAGATGTACCCAATTTAGTTTTTTAGTGAAGCGAGATAAGAAACAAGCGGCGGTAATGGTACCGGCTTCACGTCCACCGATATTGGCGATGTCGGCAAAGTTGCTCTTGAGTTGATCTTGATATTCATCCCACAAAGGCATTTCCCATGCGCGATCACCAGTGAACTTACCTGCATTGAGTAAATCGTTTGCCAAGCCGCGATGATTACCTAATAAGCCGGTAGCATGTGCGCCTAAGGCGATTACACAAGCACCGGTAAGCGTTGCAATATCGACGACCGTGGCAGGATTGTAACGTTCACTGTAGGTAAGAGCATCACAAAGTATTAAACGTCCTTCCGCATCGGTGTTGAGTACTTCAATGGTCAGTCCTGCCATGCTGGTAACGACGTCGCCAGGTTTATTAGCGAGACCATCAGGCATATTTTCACAACTGGGAACGATACCGACAACATTGATAGGTAGCTTGAGTTCGGTGATGGTGTTCATGAGTCCAATGACGCTGGCGGCACCACACATATCAAACTTCATTTCATCCATCGCCGGTGAGGGTTTAATAGAAATACCACCGGAATCAAAGGTGATGCCTTTACCAACAAACACATGCGGTTGGCTGTCATCATTGACGCCCTTGTATTCCATGGTGATGAACTTAGCAGCTTCACGGCTGCCTTTAGCGACCGAGAGAAATGAGCCCATACCCAATTCTTCAAGCTCGGCTTGCTCGAGTACATTGACGGTTAAATTATCATGTTGGTTGCCAAGTTCTACTGCCTGTTTAGCGAGATAGGTGGGGGTACAGATGTTACCGGGTAAATTGCCGAGTCGGCGGGCGACTTCTACACCGTTAGCAATGGCATGACCATCAAGTAAAGCTTGTTCAGCAGCGGGTAAATCACGGCGGCTGGTAACAGAAAGCACTAGTTTACGTAAAGGACGGCGCTCATTATCAGTGTCACTTTTCAGCTCATCAAAGCTATATAAGGCATCGCGGGTAGCTTCAATGGCTTGGCGAACTTTCCAGTAGGCATCGCGACCCTTGACGGTGAGTTCAGGTAAAAAACTCACGGCATCCATGGCACCACTTTCGTTGACGGTTTTTGCAGCAGTCGCAGAGGCTTTTCTGTAAGCAGTATCGTTAAATTCACGTTCTTTACCGCAACCGACCAATAACACGCGATCACAGAGTGTATTAGGTACATTATGGAGTAAAAGTGTTTGCCCTGATTTACCTTCAATATCACCACGACGAATGAGGTTAGATAACCAAGAGTTACTGATTTGGTCGAGTTGCTCGCCCGCAATGGAGAGGCGGCGCGGTTCAAAAACACCCACAACAATGCATGCACTACGTTGTTTTTCGGGATGGCCGCTTTTAATACTGAATTCCATGGTGACTCCTGCAATATATCGAGCTGAATCTATCAGCTGATATGTGTACTATGTGTTTTAGTGATAAGTTATTGACAATATGATTTAAAATGACCTAATTGTCCACTAGAAAAATTAGGTTTTTGCGGCGTTTTATAGGATTTGGTTGATTTTACGTGATAATACAGCGTTATATCATTAAAGAAGTGGCAACAACACTGCTTGCAGTGATGGCTGTGGTGCTACTGATTTTCTTTAGTTTACGCTTTGTTCGCATCTTGGGTGATGTTGCCGAAGGTATTTTGCCGGTTGAACTCGTTTTAACTTTATTATCATTACAACTACTCAAGAACATCGGCACGATTATTCCTTTGGCTGTGTTCTTTTCCGTATTATTAGCGTTTGGCCGTTTGTATCGTGACCAAGAAATGGTCGCCATGACGGCAAGTGGTATTGGTCAGGTTACTTTAACGCGCTTCTTGATGGTCTTTGCACCACTGATACTCATTATTAATGCCAGCTGTACGCTTTATTTATCTCCTTGGGCGGCAGCGGAGGCAGACAATATTCGTCATGCAGCAGAAAACCGTTCTGAACTAAGTTTGCTTGCAGCGGGGCGTTTCGTTGAATCACGTGATGGTGATTTGATCATGTATGTTGAAGAGTTATCAGAAGATCAACGCGAGCTAAAGAATGTGTTTGTGCAAAGCCGTAAGGGTGATCGAAAATCCGTGTTGTCATCTGAGACAGGTTACCGCTACATTGATGAACAATCCGGTGATGAGTTCATGGTGATGGTCGATGGTTACCGCTATGAAGGTGAGCCAGGGCAAGATGATTATCGTATTACAAAATTTGGTAAACACGCCGTGCGTGTTGAAGAAAAAGCGGCAGAAGCGGCTGCCTTACATCGTTCTGCAAAAACAACCTTGTTCCTGTGGAGTTCATCTGATTTACGCGATACGGCTGAACTACAGTCTCGCTTTATTGTGCCGTTGGTGACGATTGCACTCATGTTACTGGCAGTGCCAATGAGCCGGGTTAATCCACGTGAAGGGCAGTATGGTCGTTTGTTTAGCGCGGTGTTTGTGTATGTTATTTATAACAGCCTGTATGGCGCAGCATATAACTGGGTAGGGCGCGGTAAGGTGAGCCCTTATATTGGTATGTGGTGGTTGCCGATATTCTTATTACTGGTTACATTGGTAATAGTCATGTGGCAAACACGAGGGCAATCAAACTGGCTTAACGATCGCTTGCCGTGGTTAAAAGAGGCATCGGTATGAAAATAATCGACCGCTATATCGGTGCTGCTGTGTTTAGAAATATTGCGTTAGTGCTCATGGTGTTGATTGCATTGGATGGTTTGTTTCGTCTGGTTCGTGAACTCAATTCCGTTGGCACGGGTAATTATGATCAAAGCGAAATGCTACTTTATTTATTATTAACTACGCCTTCGCATATTGTAGAATTTTTCCCAATTGCCGCTTTATTAGGTGCGATTACTGGCCTAGGTGCGCTGGCAAATCAAAGTGAATTAGTGGTGATGCGTGCGGCGGGCGTATCGTTATTACGTATATCTGGTTCGGTTTTGAAATCAGGTTTTATTTTAATTATAGCCATCATGTTGTTATCAGAATTTGTCGTGCCACCGGCAGAGCAATTTGCAGAGTCGCGTCGTTCACAAATGTTAGCTGAGCAAACAGCATTAAAAACCGTGAATGGTTTTTGGTCACGCGATGCACGGAGTTTTCTTAATATCAGAGGCATTAGCCCCGGTGGTGATATTACTGATATTTATATTTATGAGTTTGATGATGAACACCAACTCCGCACCACCACCCATGCAGAGAAAGCAATTTACGATAACGGACAGTGGATACTCAATGGCTTGAGTCAAAGTGAAATAACTGTAAAAGGGATTAAGACACGTAACTTTGAAGAAGCGCAGTGGGATTCGTTATTGAGCCCGGCATTAATTAGTTTAATTGTGGTAAATCCCTTGCAATTGTCAGTAAGGGATTTATACGGCTACTACCGATATTTAAGTGATAATGGACAAGATGCCGATCGTTATGAATTAGCATTCTGGTCGCGTTTGATGATGCCTGTTTCAATCGCTGTGATGATGCTACTTGCTGTGCCGTTTATTTTTGGCCCTTTACGTGCGGTGAGTATTGGTCAGAAGATCTTTATTGGTTTTCTGGTAGGCTTAGGTTTCTTTTTGTTTAATCAGGGCTTTAATTATATTGGTGTTGTTTATAATATTCCGCCATTACTTAGTGCTAGCTTGCCGGTATTGAGTTTTTTAATATTAGCGATTGTAATGATACGTAGAATTTAGTAACGGACGTTTATTTAGATTTTTTATCTAACTTAGGCAGTACAACCACATTGCAGTTTGAGAAATGGTCTTGCCAGGCTCGTTTTTCTTTATCAACCAGTATCCATAAAAAACTCAAAACGAATATTACCCATGAGCCTATGCCTAAAAGGTAAAGACGTGACATGGGTTCATTCTTTGTTAAGTAAAAGCCTGCGCCTAGTAAGACCAATGAAGCGATGCCCGACATAAATCGAAGTAGTGATTGGCTCCAACTAATAGCCGAACCATCTTCGTTTTGTACGCGCAAGCGCCAAGCACGCATGCCGAGTGTTTGTCCTCCACGTGTCCAAAACCAGGCAAAGAAAACATAACTCAGTACAAATAAATAAGTTTGGTAATAGGGATTACCAGAATGTGGTGCTTCACCACCAGTAAAAGGCAGCGCAATAAAACCCGCGATCACGATCAGTGCCATTAGTAGCAAAATATCGTAGGCAAAGGCGCCAAGACGCCTAAGTAGTCCTGCATTAGGTAAAGGGGTGGTTTGTTCAGAGTTCATGTTTTCTTAGCCATGTTATGTTGCCAGAATTTTAAGGCGAACAATATAACATAGCTAAGAAATATTGATGGCAGATATTCTTTTATATACGGAACTGTCCAACCATTTCTTGCAATTCGACACCGAGCCTTGCCAGTTCTTCGCTTGCTGAAGAGGTTTGTTGCGCACCAGAGGTGGTTTGATTAGCCATTTCAGATATGTTGTTGATATTCCGGTTAATCTCTTCTGCGGTAGCATTTTGCTCTTCTGCGGCACTAGCAATTTGTATACTCATATCGTTAATACGAGTCACTGCTGAGGAAATAACAGATAAAGATACTCCCGCCTTCGATGCTTGTTCAACGACGGATTTAGTTTCTTCACGACTGGCATTCATTACTTCGACAGCTTTACGTGAGCCGGCTTGTAGCTTTTCAATCACTAAATTAATTTCTTCAGTAGATTCTTGGGTTCTACCCGCTAACGTACGAACTTCATCGGCAACAACGGCAAAACCTCTACCTTGTTCACCAGCGCGAGCGGCTTCAATGGCTGCGTTTAATGCTAATAAGTTTGTTTGTTCAGCGACACCTCGAATAACATCCATCACAGCACTGATATTTTCACTATCTTGTTCTAATTGATGGATAACATCGGCAGCATTTTCTATATTATTTGATAATTGTTCAATGGCTCGAATTGTCCCATCAACAACGTCACGACCTGCAGCAGTTTCAGTATTTGCTTCTTCAGCGGCTTGAGCTGTACCCGTAATATTTATGCTGACTTCTTGCACGGTTACGCTCATCTCATTCATTGCTGTCGCAACTTGTTCCGTTTGAGATTGCTGTTCATAGATGCTTTTACTGGTCTGTTCGGTGATAGCGGACAGTTCTTCTGATGAACTGGCAATATTATTTGCGGATCCTGAAATTTGATCTACAAGGTTTCGTAATTTATCACTCATTGCATTAACGCTTGATGAAAGTTCAGTGAGTTCATCATTGCCTTTAATCGTTAAAGGTGAACCCGTTAGATCACCATTGGCGATAGCCTTTGCACGTTCAACAACATCTTTTAATGGCAGAGTAATCATGCGACTTAATAAAAGAGCGATGAATACGCCTACGGCTAATGCAATTATGGTACCGCTAATCATCGTTACTTCCATGGAAGTCGCATTTTCACCTAATAATTTCTTTTCTGAAAGAGCTAATTTATCTTGTGAATTGCGCATTTTTTTAAGAATTTTCAAAATTGCTTTTGCTTTTGGGGCGGCTTTAGTCCCTAACCAGTAGTTAGCAAGATTCCAGTCTTTAGCACTGCGTGATTGGAACATTTTTTGGGGTAAGGATGAAAATTCATCACGTATAGTTGAATATTCATTCCATGCCTCTGTTTGATTGGCATCAAATAATGATGCCATATTATCAATTTGTTCAAAGCGTTCTTGATTAACTTTCCATTTTTCCAGAAATTTGTCACGGAATTTTGTATCTCCAGAGAGGAGGTAGGCACGAATATTGGCTAAACCAATGGCAAATGAACCACGGCTATCTGCTAATAACTTTAACAATAATTTGCGTTCATCTGTGGCTTCGAGTTTTGACTCCAGGTTGACGACTTTACTAATCGCCGCAAGAATTTTTCCTGCACGTGGTGCCGCATCGGTGAGAAGTATATTAAGAGCCGGTATGTTTTTAGGCGTATTAGAAATATCTTCAATTTCTTGTTGTGCAACACGGAATTCTTCAATTAAACCTTTCATATTATTCAATGCCTGAATATTCTCAGGAACCGTCCATGCTTTAGAAAATTCATTCATTTCTGATACAGCGGCATCAATTTCATCCCAGCCACTTTGTCGTTCGGCTTTAAATTTCTGGCCTTCGGCAGCATCAGCACCTAAAATCATATAACCACGTAAACCGGCTAAAGACAGATGGATACCATCAACAAGTTGCATTCCTGCTAAAACAGTCGGTACGCGTTTATCTATCAAACTATGTTCGGTGGCACTAAGGCTATTTAGTTTTACTATATTGGTGATCGACACGATGGACATAATTAATAAGATGGTTCCAAAGCCAATGAATAGTTTATTTTTAATATTTAATTTCATATTTTTCATTATTATGACCCTTGGTTTTATTACGAAATAAACCCTATTTTTAAAATGGTAATAGCTTAAATACAGTTTGCAATTGGAATATCGACACCGTACAAACAAACTTTAGTGATTTGTGGCCATACTTTAGGTAAATAAGCTCTAAATTGATGTTTTGGCTAATTAAGCCCGTCTTTGTATTAGAATGTTGAAATCTCCAAGAATGTTGGCTTTAGTGCTATGATTGAACTAATAAAAATCAATTTATATTTCGTGACATACAGCACAGGCAAATCTAAACGTTTTGGCAAATTCCAATAAGCAGTCGCAAGCGAGAATAATTCCCCGCGCAGATCATTGTATCTCTCGCTCTAGCATGAGTGAGCAGGCAATTAAGGTCTTGTATGGCTTGAAAAAAGCCGGATTTCAGGCCTGTTTGGTAGGAGGGGGGGTGCGTGACTTACTGCTTGGTCTTGAGCCGAAGGATTTTGATGTTGCGACAGATGCCAGTCCTGAGCAAGTAAAAGAAACTTTCCGAAACTGCCGTCTGATTGGTCGTCGTTTTCGTTTGGCACATGTGGGTTATGGTCGAAATATTATCGAAGTGGCGACTTTTCGTGCCAATTTGGAGCCAGAAGGTGATGAAGTTCATGTCGAGAATGGACGTATCATTCGTGACAATGCCTTTGGTAGTATCGAAGAAGATGTGTGGCGGCGCGATTTTACAGTTAATGCGCTGTATTACGATATTAAGAATTTTTCGGTTATTGATTATGTTAATGGTTACGAGGATCTTAAACAGGGTATTTTGCGTTTAATTGGCGATCCCACTGAACGTTATCATGAAGATCCTGTTCGTATGCTGCGTGCAGTGCGTTTTGCTGTGAAATTAGGCATGCGTATTGAAGAAAAAACCGAAGCCTCTATTTTTGAATTAGCGAATTTGCTAACCGAGATTTCACCAGCACGTTTATTTGAAGAAATTCTAAAACTATTTCATGCCGGTAAAGCTTTGCAGACATTTGAAAGTTTGCGCCACTATGGTTTATTTGCACCTTTGTTCCCGCAAACAGAAGCGATACTAAGCAAAGAAGCAGAAGGGTTTCCTCATATTTTGATTTGTGAAGCTTTAAAAAGTACCGACAGGCGTATTGCATCGGGCAAACCGGTGACACCGGCATTCTTATTTGCCGCGATGTTGTGGGAACCCATGCAAGAGACAATGACACCCATGCTTGATGACGGGATGCCGGCGATACAGGCCATTCAGGCAGCAACAGATAAAACATTCGGCCAGCAACGTCAGGCAGTCTCCGTACCAAGACGTTTTGCCATTATGGTAAAAGAAATATTTGTACTGCAAGCACGTTTGATGCATCGAAGTGGTAAACGTGCTTTGCGTACCTTAGAGCATCCACGTTTTCGAGCCGCGTATGACTTCTTGTTAATTCGTGCCATTGCCGATGATAGCCTCAAGGAATATGCCGAGTGGTGGACCAAGATTCAAGACTGTGATAACGCAGGTCGTGAGGCTATGCTGTTGCCGAATGAAAATAGAAAAGGTCGTCGTGGACGACGAAAGCCTAAGTCAAAATAGTCTGATGCCTAAGGTCATCGCATATATTGGATTGGGCAGTAATTTAGAGCAACCCGTACAGCAGTTGGTTAATGCAATACAGGCATTGAAACGATTAGCGCAATCGGAATTTATTGCTAGTTCGTCTTTTTATCGTAGCCAAGCGTTAACACTGAATAATGAACCCTCTGCACCGGATTATTTCAATGCGGTGGTAGCAATTGAAACGGCACTCGATCCACTGAGTTTGCTAAATGATTTACAGGCGATTGAGTTTTCTCAAGGGCGAGTACGTACAGAACAGCGCTGGGAATCAAGACCGCTTGATTTAGATATTTTGCTTTTTGGCGATGAGATTATTAACAATCAAAGACTGATCATCCCTCATGCGGAAATGACGAAGCGTGATTTTGTGTTAGTGCCGCTGGCTGAAATATCGCCAGCCATACAGATACCCGGTAAAACTGAAATATCAGCGTATTTAGAGACATGCCAACAAACGATAATAGAGAAATTACCGTGAAACACGATACAATGCAGGCAGTTTACTCGTTGACTCTATTATGAATAGCTCAAGACCTGATTTTATTGTGGTAGAAGGCCCGATTGGTGTGGGTAAAACCAGTCTGGCAAAACGTCTTGCCCGCTCGTTTGATAGCGACTTGCTACTGGAAGGTGCCGATGAAAACCCTTTCCTTGAGCGTTATTACAAAAAGCCTGGTGAGGCGGCCTTACCGACACAGCTTTTTTTCTTATTTCAACGTGCAAAACAGATACAGGAGTTACGTCAGCAGGATTTATTCCAGCCGGTGCGTGTCGCTGATTTCTTAATTGAAAAAGATCGCTTGTTTGCAGAACTGACCTTGCAAGATGATGAGTTTGATTTATACGAACAGGTCTATGCCAACATGACGATTGATGCCCCTATTCCCGATTTGGTGATCTACTTGCAGGCTCCGGTAGAAGTGTTACTGCAGCGCATTAATAAACGCGGTATCGATGCTGAACGAAAAATATCAGCGGCGTATTTGCAGCGATTGGTTGATGGTTATACCAGTTTCTTTTATGCATATAATGCGGCGCCGTTATTGATTGTGAATGCCTCAGAAATTGATCTGGTCAATAGCACACAGGACTATGATTTGTTGCTTGAGCAAGTGCAAACTATTCGCAGTGGTCGACATTATTTTAACCCGCAACCGTTTGAGCTATAAGTATGAGCCGTTTAACGATTGACGAAATTCAAAATATGAAGCAGCAAGGTGAAAAGATTGCCGTGCTGACCGCCTATGATGCCAGCTTTGCCAGCATATTAGATGAGAATGGTGTCGAGGCCTTTATTGTGGGTGATTCTTTAGGCATGGTTATTCAAGGTCATGACAGTACGTTGCCAGTGACGATGGATGACATGGTTTATCACAGTGCCAATGTGGTGCGTGGTAGTCAACGTACTTATGTGATTGTTGATTTGCCATATCAAAGTTACACCACGCCACAACAAACTCTGGAAAATGCACAGCGTTTAGTGAATGAAGGCGGTGCGCAAATGGTGAAGCTGGAAGGTGGGCAGCAGCAACTGGATAACGTTACCCTATTAGTAAAAAATAATATTCCTGTTTGCGGACATCTTGGGCTTGAACCGCAATCAGTGAATGAACTCGGTGGTTACAAAGTACAAGGGCGTGACGAAGAAAGTGCCTCGCGTATTTTGCATGATGCACAGGCATTACAACAAGCAGGTATTCAACTGTTAGTCTTGGAATGTATTCCGGCATCGCTAGGAAAATTAATTAGTGAGACTTTAACGATTCCTGTTATTGGCATTGGTGCGGGTGTGGACTGCGATGGTCAAGTATTGGTGACGTATGACATGCTGGGTATTAGTCGTGGGCATAAAGCTAAATTTGTTAAAAACTTTCTTGAAGAACAAGCTAGTGTGGATGCGGCTATTCGTGCTTACGTGGATGCAGTAAAACAAAAACACTATCCTGCAGTTAAACACAGTTACCGATGAGTCAGTCTTTAGTACAAGTCAGTGATGTTAAATCGCTACAGCCTATCATTCAAACATGGCGAGAGGCAGGTGAGCGCATTGCCTTTGTCCCAACGATGGGAAACTTGCACGAAGGGCATTTGCAGCTTGTCGATTTTGCAAAGCAAAATGCAGATCGCTGTGTGGTGAGTATTTTTGTTAATCCTACCCAGTTTGGCGCCGACGAGGATCTGGAGCATTACCCCCGCACGGAAAAAAATGATTGCGCCTTACTCAATGCACGGGGGGCCGATTTGGTGTTTTTACCTTCGGTGGATGTCATGTATGGCGATACGGTGAGCAGTGATATTCATGTGCCCGACGAACTGAATAATATGCTTTGCGGCAAAGATAGACCGGGTCATTTTGATGGCGTAGCAACGGTGGTGGCGAGACTGTTTGATGTGGTCAAACCTGATGTGGCGATATTTGGTCAAAAAGATTATCAGCAAGTGCAGGTAATTCGCTGGTTAGTGAATGAATTGAAGCTAAAGATTAAGATTATTGCAGCACCGATTGTGCGCGAAGCCGATGGGCTGGCGATGAGTTCGCGGAATCAATACCTCACTGAGTCGGAACGACATCGGGCTTCTCGTTTGCAGCATGTGTTGCAGTCTATTGCGGCTGCATTACGTGGTGGGCGACGCGATTATGCTGCACTGTCTGATGAGGCGACACTTGCTCTGAATAAAACCGGCTGGAAGGTCGACTATATAGAGATTTTACGACCTAATTTGACCGAACCCACCGAAAAGAGCCGTGATTTCATCATTTTAGCAGCGGCTTATTTGGGCAAACCACGCCTAATTGATAACCTGAAATGCCGTATTTCGGCTTAATTTTTGAATCTAAATATAATATAATCAATGACTTAAAAGCTGGGTTTGAATGCGGCGCGTTAACATTGGATAATACGCAGCAGCTCGCATTGGCGGGCTTTATTATTAAGGTTAAAGAAAAGGTGTTCCATGCAAATGACGATGCTCAAATGTAAGCTCCACAGGGCTTGCGTGACGCACTCTGAAGTTGAATATGAAGGCTCATGTGCCATTGATGGTCGTTTACTTAAAGCGGCTGGCATTCATGAGTACGAGCAGATTCAAATTTATAACGTTGCGAATGGCGAGCGTTTTACGACGTATGCGATTCGTGCTGAAGACGGTTCTGGCATTATTTCTGTCAATGGAGCGGCTGCGCATAAAGCAAACCCTGGCGATCGGATTATCATCTGTAGTTATGTGGAACTAAACCAGCAAGAAATGGTTAATTTTAAGCCAAAACTGGTTTACCTTGATGAAAACAACACAATTACTCATACCCGCAATACAATTCCTGTTCAGGTTGCCTAAGTTTGGCCGATACAGTCTCTATGAACCGTAGTGGTTTGAGGTAATAACAAAACAGAGGCGATAAAGTAAATGGTTGATTCAGCAGATAAACGTGATTTTCATCGGATGAATATTGACAGTGACGCCACGGTTACTTTACAGGATAGCAATAAAACCTTTACGACTCGTGTTAAAGATTTAAGCGCCACTGGGATACAGTTTCACACTAGTCATCAACTGGTGGAAGATCAAAAGCTGAGCATTCGTATTGAACCGGGTAAAACCGGTATAACACTCCCTTTCCACGCATTGGTTGAAGTTATTCATATTGAAGAAATTGTGCCTGAGAAAGAGTACAGCGTAGGCTGTAAGATCACTGAAATGCTGCCGGTTGAATATTAAGTTGCGTAACCTTGTTTTTACACCTTAGCCATTATTCCTTACCCAAAAGTTGTAAGCCCCATCCCACAATACAAGTCGTCAGTGACTGATACCGGAAATTTAAGTCAAACGATATAGTGAGCGCCATAATAATATGGAATGGAGATCACGATGATTGTCATGACAAGAAGAATTGGTGAAGCACTGATTATAGAAACCCCATCAGGCGAACAAATTGAACTGACTATATTAGATACACAAGGTAGTCGTGTGCGTTTAAGTGCATCCACCAGTAAAGGCGTTAAAATCTATAGAGAAGAAGAAATAGAACCTCAACGTTATGCGGTGTGAAGGTCAACTTTGTTGTTTGCGAAGATAGCTTAACCCGTATTTCGCATACCTTGTGCAATCGCATTAATAGTTCTCAATAATGGATTACGCCATTCATCACGTTCTTCCTCACCCAAAGCTTCATCACGACAGCGTTCTAGCAGCGTGGTTTGTATGTGGTTAAGTGGGTCAAGGTAAGGGCTACGACGTTGCAGTGATACCGCAAGTGCAGGTGACTCTTCCATTAAACTTTCAACACCAGCGATTAATTTAACTTGATCAACGGTGTTTGAATATTCGCTGCTGATTTTTCCATGTAACTTTTTAGCCAGCTCTTTATCAGCACATTGTTCTGCATACTCTGCGGCAATATCCATGTCACCTTTATACAGTGCCATTTGAGTATTACTCATCAGTGCCTGGAAGAACGGCCAATTTTTGTACATGTCTTGGAGTATTTCAATCCGTTTTTGATCATTACCATGCCATTGAGACAGCGCACTACCAATGCCATACCATGCGGGTAGCGTGTGACGTGATTGCGCCCAACCAAACACCCATGGAATGGCACGGATAGAACTCATTGAACGATCTGCTTTCTTGCGGTGAGAAGGACGTGAACCAATATTTAGCAAACCAATTTCAGTAACCGGTGTGGCTTCATAGAAGTAATCCATAAACCCTTCAGTACGCATAATCAGTTCACGGTAAGTATCTTCACCACTGGCAGCAAGCTCATTCATGATTTCTAAATAGTCTTCATTATGTGCTTGTGCTGGTACCACTAAACTACGGCTGGCTTTCATTAAGCCGGTAACACCCATACTAAGTTCATAGCTAGCGGTTTCAATATTACTGTACTTGGATGAAAGCACTTCACCTTGTTCAGTGAATTTGATTTGGCCATGCACCGTGTCTTCAGGTTGCGAGAGAATTGCATCATGGGTAGGACCGCCACCACGACCAATGGTGCCGCCACGACCGTGGAATAAACGTAGTTCAACGCCGTATTCACGTGCCAGCGCGGTAATTTGTTGCTGTGCTTGGTATAAATTCCAACCCGAGGCGAGGATACCGCCATCTTTACAAGAGTCAGAGTAACCCAACATGATTTCCTGACGATTGCCGGCAATCTTTAATAGTTTTGCATAGGTTTCATTAGCAAATAAGGCGCGCATTACTGGATCGATGTGTTGTAAATCTTCAACTGTTTCAAACAGTGGGCTGATTTCAATATCACAGAACCATTCGCCATCTTTTTTACCGGCAAGACCGGCGAGCGTTCCTAACCACATCACTTCCATAATATGGCTGGCAGAATGCGTCATTGAAATAACATAACTACCGAAGGCTTTCTGACTAATTTCTTTACGCATGCGAGACATCACATTAAACACTTCGAGTGTTTCGCGTGTTTCTTCGCTAAAGCTGTTGGTGTCGAATTCGATAGGTTTATCGGCACCAATTAATTCACTAAGGACATCAATTCGTTGTGCGTCATCAATATCTTTGTAGGCGGTACCGTGTGCAGCAAGAATTTCACTCACAGCATCGGTGTGGCGAGTAGATTCTTGGCGGATATCTAAATGAGCCAGATAGAAACCAAAGGTTTTAACTAAGTAAATAAGGTCCCGTAATTCGCTGTTCGCAATCGCTTCATCACCATGACTACAGAGTGATTCATGAATCATTTCTAAGTCGGTAAGGAATTCGTTCTCATCAAGGTAACGGCCTTCATAACGTTCGCGAGGGTTACCTTCGAGTAAACTTTTAATGGTGCGCAAAGACAATTCAAGACGGTAATGCATGATATGTAGTTTGCGACGGTATGGCTCATGACTATAACGGTTTGGATTTTCCGCAAAGGCACTTTGGCAAACCACATCTTCACACTCAAGACTTTTCCGAATCGCTTCAGACGGCGTACAAAGTTGGTTTGAGAAGGTTAACAGGTGGCTAAGTTTTTGAACGCGGTTCAAATACTCAAGTAGCATTTCACGTTTTTGCATACGCAATGCCATCACGGTTGTTTCTGGTTTTACAAAGGGGTTGCCATCACGATCACCACCAATCCAGGAACCAAAACTAATAAAGGTCGGTAATGTAATATCACGTGCTTCGTCGCCGTAAATATCTTTAATGGCTTTACCAAGGTAATGGTAAGCAACCGGTACCGCTGAAAATAGCGATTGGCGGAAGTAATACTGGCCGTTGCGAATTTCATCAACCACTTTTGGTTTGTGAACGCGGACTTCATCGGTTTTCCATAAGACTTGTACTTGGTTTTCTATTTCTTGCGTAATACTTTCGCGCTCGCCTTTGCCTAAACGGGGATCATTCAACTGCTCACTAGTCACAAAAATACGACGCAGTGTTTCTAAAATAGTACGACGTTTTGCCTCCGTTGGATGCGCGGTAAATACAGGCGTATAGCTAAGGCTGTTTAATAAAGTTTGTAATTGATCAGCGGTAATACCTTGCTCTTTAAATTCATGCAGGGTGTGATTGAACGAACCTTTCCATAATACGCTGTTAGTACGCACTTCGCGGCGGCGTTGGGTATGTTGAAAGGCCTCTTCGGCAATGTTTAACAGACTGAAATAGGTACTGAAAGCGCGCACCACATGGGTGGCTAAGCTGGGTTCTAAATTGCGAATTATCTTCTTGAGGCGGGTTCTTTTTCGGTCATCGTCTTTTTTACGCAGGCTAACATAGCCTTTACGCAGGGTTTCAACGGTCTTATAGACTCGTTCGCCGGCTTGTGCGTGTAAAACATTACCGAGAAGGCGGCCGAGTAATTTAACGCGGCTGCGGAGTTGTTTGTCACTGATCTGAGTGCTCATGGATCGAAAAAACCTTGTATTTCAATATATTGGGTAAAATCACCCGACTTTGCCCATCAGATTTTTAAGTGCTGATTAAGCATAAGGAGGCGCATTATACCCGTTTACGTTGGTTTTCGCAGGTTCTCGGATACCTTTATATATAGATCAAGGTAGTGTTTAGCGCTTTGCTTCCATCCATAGTTACGTCGCATGCCACGTTTTGCCAATGCTTGCCACTGTGTTGGGCGATTGTAGCGGATAAGTGCGCGTTGCATCGCATCGATGAAATCAGCCTGATTGGTGTGATCAAACACAAAGCCTGTGCCTCGGGCACCTTCTTTGGCATCGATAACCGTATCAGCAAGCCCGCCAGTACGGCGTACAATTGGCACCGTGCCATAGCGCAAACTATATAATTGATTGAGTCCGCAAGGTTCGTAGCGAGATAACATGCAAAACATATCGGCACCGGCTTCGAGTTGATGGGCAAAATTCTCGTTATATCCAATGGTGATGGCGAGTTTATTTGGAAAGCGTTGCTGTAACTTACGCAGTGTTTGTTCGTGTGCATGTTCACCGCTGCCAAGTATGACAACCTGAATATTCAGTCTTAATAGTTGCGGCAGGGATTGCAGTAGAACATCAATACCTTTTTGCCACACCAATCGTCCAATAAAGGCTAAAACCGGGATATCAGCATCGACCGGGAGACCTGTTTGTTGTTGCAATGAAGCTTTGTTAATCACTTTGTTCTCAAAGTGTTCAGCATCGTAGTTTGCGGATAGTGCGGGGTCGGTGGCAGGATCCCATTCATCGTAATCGACGCCGTTAATAATACCGTTGAGATGTTCAGCACGATGGCGTAATAAGCCATCCAATCCAAAACCGAATTCGGATCCTTGAATTTCGTGGGCATAGGTTGGGCTTACAGTGGTCAGCCAGTCAGCATAGGCGAGACCGCCTTTAATAAACGCCATATTGCCGTGGTATTCAAGACCATGCATGTGCCAGAGTTCACGGGGCAGCCCGAGATTAAAGAACGTTTCTGCCGAAAACACACCTTGGTATGCCAAATTGTGAATGGTAAAAATTGTTGCCGGCCGTTCTGTATGCAATGACAGTAACGCAGGAATTAAAGCCGTTTGCCAGTCATGACAATGAACAATGTCCGGTTGCCAGCCCAAACCGACCTGGTTCATTGCAATGGCGACGGCAGCGCGATTGAATACAGCAAAGCGCGAAGCATTATCTGGCCAGTCTTGTCCGTTATTATCGGCATAAGGTCCACCATCACGATCAAAGCAATGCGGTGCATCAATGAGCCAAAGAATAATATCGCTATCGGGAAAGTGAGTTTCTAATAAGCGAACGGAGCCGTGATGACCGGTATATTCAATGTTGGCAATATGTTTTAGGTCATCAAACTGTGTTAATACACTGCGATAACCGGGCAGTAAAATGCGTTGCGAAACGGCAGGTTGCTGACGAACTACTTTGAGGCTTGCCAGCGCATGAGGCAAGCTTCCAGCCACGTCACCGAGCCCGCCTGTCTTAATAAGAGGATGCGCTTCGCTGGTAACGAACAATGTTTGTAAGGTTTTTGATAATTTCATTGTTTTTATGTTTATTTGTCAGCAATTTCATATAGTAGCCGGCGTTGATGAGAGCTATACTCAATAGCTCACTGAATCGCTGCGGCATTTAATACTCATGTCATATCAGTTTAGTATAACAAGAATATAAGCATTTATTGATGTATTAACCAAGTAGCCAAGGTCGGCGTAGTTACATTGGTTAGAGTAGTTCGAATAGCAACAAGAATAATTCCGTTTTCGTTATTGGGCAATTTGAAAAAATTAGGCGTGAATGGTTGTTTCAATCAACCGGTAAGTCCGGACAAGGAGGGTGTCATGAACAAGCTTGAGCAATTAAAAAAATTAACCACAGTAGTTGCCGATACCGGCGATTTCGATTCAATAAAACAATACCTACCAACTGATGCGACGACCAACCCATCATTGGTGTATGCCGCATCACAGTTACCACAGTATCAACATCTCGTTGATGAAGCAGTTGAATATGGCATGGAGAATGCGTCTTCTAATGAAGATCGTATTGCACTGATCCTGGATCGTCTCGCGGTAGTATTTGGTCGTGAAATTTTATCTATCGTTCCAGGACGTGTTTCAACGGAAGTAGATGCAAGATTATCGTTTGATACGGAAGGCAGTGTTAAAAAAGCCCATGAATTGATTGATATGTATGCGGGGTTTGGTATTGATAAGCAACGTATCCTTATTAAATTAGCGGCAACATGGGAAGGTATTCGTGCTGCAGAACAACTGGAAAAAGAGGGTATTCATTGCAACCTGACTTTGTTGTTTAGTTTTGCGCAAGCGGTTGCCTGTGCGGAAGCAGAGGTAACGCTGATTTCTCCTTTTGTAGGTCGTATTATGGATTGGTATAAAGCCAGTGAAGGGGTTGATGGTTATGCTGCGACGGATGATCCGGGTGTGAAGTCGGTTACCGGTATTTATAATTATTATAAAAAGTATGGTTATAAAACACAGGTGATGGGTGCAAGTTTCCGTAACCATGGTGAGATTTTACAACTTGCGGGTTGTGACTTGTTGACGATTGCGCCTAAATTATTAAACGAATTACAAAGTGCTGAAGGTGATGTTGAACAATTACTCAGTGCAGATGCAGCGCAAAAAATGAGTATTGAGAAGATATCATTAGATGAAAAAACTATGCGCTGGATGCATAACGAAGATGCCATGGCAGTTGAAAAACTCTCTCAGGGAATTCGTGGCTTCACTGCGGATTTACTAAAACTAGAAGACTATGTGCAAGAACGCGTCATGCGCGGTGCAGCATAACACTCGTTAATAAAAAAAAGGAAAATAGTATGTCTCAAGCAGATATTGGCTTAATTGGCCTAGCCGTAATGGGTCAAAACCTTGTGTTGAATATGAATGACCATGACATCAAGGTGGCTGTATTCAATCGTACCACCTCTAAAGTAGATGACTTTATGGAAGGTCGCGCTAAAGGTACTAATATTATTGGTACGCATTCGATTGAAGAGCTCGTTGCCAGTTTGAAATCACCGCGCCGCGTGATGATGATGGTAAAAGCCGGTGATGTGGTGGATTCGTTTATTGACTTATTGGTTCCGTATTTAGATAAAGGCGACATCATCATTGATGGGGGTAACGAACTTTATACTAATACTAATCGTCGTACGCGCGACTTGGCTGAGAAAGGTATTCTATATATAGGCACGGGTATTTCAGGTGGTGAAGAAGGCGCGCGTTTTGGACCTTCAATTATGCCGGGTGGTAATCCGGATGCGTGGCCTCACGTTAAAGATATCTTCCAATCAATCGCTGCAAAAGTGGATGGTGAACCTTGTTGTGATTGGGTGGGTGAAGAGGGTGCCGGTCAATATGTGAAGATGGTGCATAATGGTATTGAATACGGTGATATGCAACTCATCTGTGAAGCCTACGATTTCATGAAACGTGGCTTGGGTATGAACGAATCTGATATGCAGGGTGTTTTTGCTGAGTGGAACAAGGGTGTTCTCGATTCTTACTTAATTGAAATCACCACCAACATTCTCGGCTTTAAGGATGATGAAGGCTACCCACTCAATCGTATTCTTGATCGTGCCGGACAAAAAGGCACGGGTAAGTGGACAGGTATAAATGCACTCGATTTAGGTATTCCATTAACATTGATTGGTGAGTCTGTGTTTGCACGTTGTCTTTCAGCGATGAAAGATGAGCGTGTTAAAGCCGCTGAATTCTTAGATGGACCAACACCCAGCTTTGAAGGTGATGCTAAAGAATTTGTTGGCTACATTCAAGATGCATTGTACGCCTCAAAAATTATTTCTTACGCACAGGGTTACATGTTGATCCGTGAAGCAGCAAAAGAATATGGTTGGAAACTTAACTACGGCAGTATCGCGTTAATGTGGCGTGGTGGCTGTATTATTCGCAGTGCATTCCTAGCCAATATCAAAGAAGCATTTGATAAGAACCCTGAACTTGAAAACTTATTACTTGATGAGTTCTTCCGTGACGCGATTCACAATGCACAAGCAGGCTGGCGTAAAGTGGTTGCGAAGGGTGCTGAAATGGGTATTCCAACACCAACGTTCTCCTCTGCACTGGCTTACTATGATGGTTACCGTAGTGCGACATTGCCTGCCAATATGCTACAGGCTCAACGAGATTACTTCGGTGCGCATACTTATGAGCGTACTGATAAGCCACGTGGTGAAATGTTCCATACTGATTGGATCGGCAGTGGTGGCAATGTGTCGTCAACAATCTATGATGTATAAAGGATAAGGCGCTAAGCCAAAAAACATTTAAAGGATACATTATGGTTGAGCCATGTACTTACGTCATTTTTGGCGCGACGGGTAATCTGTCGCGCCTGAAATTAATGCCAGCACTTTACCATCTTGAGGCTGCCGGTTATCTACCAGAAGGTACACGGATCGTTGCAGTTGGACGACGTGACTGGGATCAGCAGCAGTGTATTGATGAAATTCGTGCTTGGGTAACAGCAAAAGCACGAGGTGGTATTGATGACGAAGTGTTTGAAAAATTCTCTAGTCGTCTTTATTATTTTAAGGGCGATCTGACTTCCCCTGACAGTTATGAAGAAATGAATCAAACTCTGATGGTGGCTGAAAAGTTTCCGCAGAATATTGCTTTCTATATGTCGATTAGACCGGCTGATTTTAGCACGGTGATTCGTAATTTAAGTGGTGTTGATTTACTCAATGAAGATCGTGGTTGGCGACGTGTTATTGTAGAAAAACCATTTGGCTACGATCTTGAAAGTGCCACCATGCTACAAAAGAGTATGGAGAAATACCTTAAAGAAGATCAAATTTATCGCATTGATCACTACTTGGGTAAAGGCACAGTACAAAACGTATTAGTATTTCGTTTTGCTAATCTGTTAATGGAACCGCTTTGGAATCGTAACTATATTGAGCATGTACAAATAACACATTCCGAGTCATTGGGTGTGGGTGGCCGCGCCGATTATTACGATGGTGCGGGTGCGCTACGTGACATGATTCAAAGTCATTTATTGCAGTTGATGACAATGGTGGCGATGGAGCCGCCCGTTTCCATGGAACCAGAAGCAATTCGTGATGAAAAAGTAAAAGTACTTAAATCGATTCGTCCTATTCCACAAAATGCTGTCCATGCACATTCATTTCGCGCGCAATACACGGGCGGTATGATTGATGGTGAAAAAGTAAATGGATATTTAGACGAAGATAAAGTGCCAGATGACAGCGTCACTGAAACTTATGCAGCCGTAAAGTTATATGTTGATAATTGGCGCTGGGCGGGAGTGCCTTTCTATTTGCGTACCGGTAAGCGACTAGAAAAAGGTCAGTCAGCGGTGAGTATTAAATTTAAGCACCCACCACAACAATTATTTAGAAATACGCAGATCGAAGTCATGCGTGCAAACTGGGTGTTACTAGGTATTCAGCCAACAGAATGTTTACGTATGGAATTGTCGGTAAAAGAACCGGGACTTGAAATGAAAACCCGTATTACCAGTCTTGATGCAAGCTTCCGCAATGAAGATGAGGCACCTACCGATGCTTATGAAGATCTGTTATTAGATGTCATTGAAGGTGACAGCACCTTGTTCCTACGCTACGACGAAGTAGAGTGGGCATGGCGCACCGTTGATCCTATTCTTAAAGTGTGGTCAACCGAGCGTGAATATATTAATACCTATAAAGCCGGCACCTGGGGGCCAACGGAATCACGCCGCTTGTTTGATAGTGAAACACATTACTGGCGACATTCTCTTGAACCTGAGAATGATGGCAAAGGCTAAGATTTGTGACATTTCCTGATTATAAGATTTATAAAGATGCTGCTGCCGTGGCTGAAGCAGCTTGCCAACGTATTTTATCGGCAGCAGAAAAAGCTATCACAGCGCATGGTGCATTTAAGATTGTATTGGCCGGTGGTACGACACCAGAAGCTACTTATAGAGAATTGGTGAAACAAAATTCCGATTGGTCAAAATGGCATATTTATATTGGTGATGAACGTTGTTTACCAATCGATGATGCAGAACGCAATAGCGTTATGGTGGCACGTTCATTAACTGATCATGTGGCCATTCCTTCGCAACAAATTTATCTCATCAATGCAGAGCAAGGTGCTGAAATAGCGGCAAAAGCCTACGCTAGTGTTGTTGATGCAGCGTTACCATTTGATATGGTATTACTCGGTATGGGCGAAGATGGTCATACCGCCAGTTTATTTCCCGAGCATCAGCATGATAATACTAAAACAACCCATGCCATACACAATGCCCCTAAGCCACCCTCTGACCGTATTAGTCTTAGTGCGTCAGCATTAGCTAATACAGCGGAGTTATTAATGTTGATTACAGGTGCGGGGAAACAACAACCATTAGCACAGTGGAAATCTGGTGAATCGTTACCGATTGCCATGATAAATGCAAAAAACACCTTAATTATGCTGGATGAGGCTGCTTGGCCTTATGACAGTGAATGATGAACGCGTGACCTGTGTCAACGTTTCTACATTGTGAGTTAGTGATAATATTTCACTTTATTTAGGTAACTTGATTTAAAAAGGAACAAGTGATGACTGATGTGAATAGTATTTTTGATTCAATGCATAAGGCAATGCAGAAGAATCCTATATTCGGTGACTTACTTAGTCAGGAAGATCGTGAATATTTATTGAAGGGTGGGACAGTTCGTGTCGCAATGAAGGGCGAAGTACTGTGTAAACAGTACCAGCGTGATAGCAGTGTGTTTGTCCTGTTGAATGGCGCAGTTGAAGTGACAGAAGGTCTTGGTAGTAACGTAACTTCCTTGTGTAAGTTATATTCCGGTGAAGTGTTTGGGGAAATTGCCGCATTGTTTATGATGCCACGAATTGCGACAGTGACTGTTATCAAGCGCTCTGTTGTACTTGAAATTCCAGGTGAGGTGCTTGGTGAACTCATTGATAAAGTCCCCGTGCTGCGCGATGCTGTATTTGAGCGTTATCATTATCGTTCTATCAACACAGCCTTGAAATCGGTCCCCATATTCTCATCATTGGATGATGATGCATTGAATGATATTGGCAAGTCAGCATCATTGGTAACAGCCAAGAAGGGCGAGCAATTTATTCGTGAAGGTGAATTGGGGGATGCACTTTATATTATTAACTATGGTGTGGCACGTGTGTTTACTAAAACCGATGGCGCAGAATTAAACTTAGCATTATTAAGACCGGGTGAATATTTTGGTGAGTGGTCATTGTTAACTGGTGCGCCACGCGCCGCGTCTGTTTCGGCGGTGACACAAATGGAAGTGGTACGTCTTGGTTGTGAAGAGTTTTTGGATTTTATTCGTAAATATCCAAACATTAGAGAAAGTATTGATCTCGTTGCGCATGAGCGAAAAGAGCGCACCGAATTTGCTAAAACCAGACCTGAATCAGAAAGTGATGTGCAAGTTATTCTCCGTGAAATTGAAAAGATCTTAATTGCAGAACATGATTCTTAAATAATAAATTTGCATCATTAAAGGGTGTGGCAAAAAATAATGGGGGAGTGAATATGTCTACATTGACCGAGTCAGTGGCATGGAAAGCATTACAAGAACACTACGGTAAGATTTCTGACTTACAAATGCGTGAACTATTTGCTGAGGATAAAGAGCGTTTTAATAAATTTTCAAGAAGCCACGGTGACATCCTTCTCGATTTTTCAAAAAATATTATTAACGATAAAACATTCAAACTTCTGATTAGTTTAGCTGAACAAGCGGATATTCAGGGCTGGGCGAAGAAAACCTTCGCTGGCGAAAAAATTAACAATACTGAGAAGCGTGCGGTACTTCATGTTGCCTTACGTAATCGCAGTAACACACCTATTGTTGTAGATGGCAAAGATGTGATGCCAGCAGTGAATGCTACACTAGATAAAATTCGTGGCTTTACTGATTCAGTGCGTAGTGGAGAATGGAAAGGTTATACCGGCAAGCGTATCACCGATGTGGTGAATATTGGTATTGGTGGTTCTGACTTGGGCCCAGTGATGGCAACCGAAGCCTTGAAGATTTATACACAACGTGATTTAGCTGTGTATTTCGTATCAAATATCGATGGCACACACATGGCAGAGACATTGCGTAAATGTGATCCGGAAACAACCTTATTTATTGTTGCTTCAAAAACCTTTACTACCCAAGAAACTATTACTAATGCGACAACAGCAAGAGAATGGCTATTGGCAACGGCAGGAGATAAGTCTGTAGTAGCCAAACATTTTGTCGCTCTATCAACCAATGCCGAAGCCGTGTCGGCATTTGGAATCGATACCAATAACATGTTTGAATTTTGGGATTGGGTTGGTGGTCGTTATTCATTGTGGTGTGCAATCGGCTTACCTATTGCGATGGCGATTGGCATGGACAATTTTGAAGAGTTACTTGCTGGTGCGCATGACATGGATCAGCATTTCTTGAATACTGATTACAAAGATAATTTACCGGTTATTATGGGCTTGCTTGGGCTTTGGTATAATAATTTCTTTGGTGCGCAAACCTTAGCTATTTTACCTTATGATCAATACATGCATCGTTTTGCTGCTTATTTCCAACAGGGCGATATGGAAAGTAATGGTAAACGCGTTAATCGTGATGGTGAGGTAGTTGATTACTCAACGGGGCCAGTTATTTGGGGTGAGCCCGGCACTAATGGGCAGCACGCTTTTTATCAATTGATTCATCAAGGTACGAAATTGATTCCATGTGATTTTATTGCACCGATTGAAACACATAATCCGGTTGGTGATCATCATTCTATTTTGATGTCGAACTTCTTTGCTCAAACAGAAGCATTAATGACAGGTAAAACGGCAGCAGAAGCTAAAGTTGATTTGGAGGCGGCAGGTATGTTGGGTAGTGAGTTGGATGATTTACTTCCACATAAAGTCTTCCCCGGTAATAAACCAACTAATTCGATTATGCTACAAAAAATCACACCACACAGTTTGGGAATGTTGATTGCAATGTATGAACATAAAATATTTGTTCAAGGCATGATTTGGGGTATAAACTCGTTTGACCAATGGGGTGTTGAGTTGGGCAAACAACTAGCACAATCGATTCAACCTGAATTAAAAGGTGATGAAGACGTAACGTCACATGATGTATCAACTAATAGTTTGATTAATCATTTTAAGAAAAACAGGAAATAAGTAATAGAAAATGGCCGATTCAGATTTAAAAGAACATGAACAATGGCGTAATAAATTAAGCTCAGAACAATTTCATGTTTGTCGCGAGCAAGGTACCGAGCCTGCATTTACAGGTAAATATCATGATTGTAAGACCCGTGGTATATATAAGTGCGTCTGTTGTGGTGAACCACTGTTTGATTCCATCACTAAGTTTGATTCAGGAACCGGTTGGCCAAGTTTTTGGAAGCCGATTAATGAAAAGGCAGTCGAGTCCGATATAGATACCAAGTTTGGTATGCACCGAGAAGAAGTGCATTGTGAGAAATGTGGTTCACATCTTGGTCATGCCTTTTCTGATGGGCCTCAGCCTACAGGACAACGATACTGTATTAATTCAGCATCATTACAATTAGAAATAGAAGATTAAAGTGGGGAAGAGGTATGTCAGACAGTTCACAAGTCATCGGTTCAATGGGAATAGAGTCACAAGGTGATAGCGCACCAAGCGAACCTTGTATTATGGTTATTTTTGGTGCGTCAGGTGATTTAACCAAACGTTTACTCGTTCCTGCTTTGTATAATCTTGCTTGTGATGGTTTGCTATCCGATAATTTTGCCGTACTAGGTTCAGGCCGTAGTGAAATTACTGATGATGAATTTCGTGAAAGTATGGCAAGTGAAGAAAATGGTCTGCGCGGCTTCCACACCCGCAAAGAATTTGATGAGCCCGCTTGTGATGAGTTGATGAGCCGTTTCCATTTTTTACCCGGTGGATTGGATGATCCAGAAAATTACAAAAACATGATGAAGAAGGTCGCCGAATTGAATGAAAAATTTCAGGCGAAAGGCAATGTATTATTTTACTTCGCAATGGCACCGCGTTTCTTCGGTATGATTTGTGATCACCTTTATAAAGCAGGTTTTCAGGATGGCGAAGGCTGGAAACGAATTATTGTTGAAAAACCATTTGGTACTGATTTAGAATCTGCACTTGAATTAAATAAAGCCGTATTGGCTAACTGGCGTGAAGATCAAATTTTCCGCGTTGATCATTATCTCGGTAAAGAAACCGTACAAAACCTGCTTGCCTTCCGTTTCTCTAACGGAATGTTTGAACCACTTTGGAATAAAAATCATATTGATAATATCCAATTCAACGTCTGTGAAGCAGTCGATGTTGGTGAACGTGGCGGCTATTACGATAGCTCGGGTGTATTACGAGACATGATGCAAAATCACATGTTTCAAATGTTGGCTTATTTGTGTATGGAAACACCCGGTTCGTTTGAGCCGGATTCAATCCGTAACGAAAAAGCTAAATTACTGGAGTCGGTACGTATTTATGACAAAGAAGAAGTGCCTGACTATGTTATTCGTGGTCAGTATGGCCCTTCATTCGATGATGACGGTAATATTGATAAACCGGGTTACCGCCAATCAACAGACGTCAACCCAGAATCAAGCACGGAAACATTTACGGCGGCTAAATTCCAGATTGATAATTGGCGCTGGGAAGGGGTGCCCATTTACCTGCGTTCAGGTAAAGCACTATGGAAACGTGGCACAGAAATTGTGGTTGAATTTAAGAAGCCGCCTAAACAGATGTTTAGAGGCAGTGGGGTAGAAGAATTATCGGCAAACAGATTAGTTTTCCATATTCAACCGTACCAAGGTATTGAATTATTATTCCAAGCTAAGATACCAGGACCTACTTTGCAGTTACAAAATGTCGACATGGCATTTAACTATGGTGACAACTTTAAAGCCTCACGTTACACCGGCTATGAAGTCATGATCTATTCTTGTACCCACGGTGATGCAACCTTGTTCTCGCGTGGCGATTTAGTTGAAGCTGCATGGCGTATCGCGCAGCCGATTATGGATTATTGGTCTGAGAATCCAGCCAAAGATTTTCCAAACTACACGCGTAATTCATGGGGGCCTAAAGCAGCCAATGATTTAATTGAAAAAGATGGTCGCCGTTGGTTTGAAGTGATTACACCTGATGTATTAGAACAATTGCCCTTGTTTGAAGGAGCTGATCCGCTATTACTTAACTCAATTATTATGGCATTGCATGCGGATGCCGCCGAAGAAGGTGAAGTCATTATTGAACAAGGTGATATGGCAAAAGAAATGTATTTACTTTGTCGTGGTGAAGTTGAAGTGTTGGATACGAAAGGTAAGGTACTTAAAACACTTAAAGACGGTGATTTCTTTGGCGAAGTGGGTATCCTTATGTCAATGCCACGTACTGCAACGATTCGAGCGAAGACTTTGTGTGATTTATTTGTGTTACAGAAATCAGACTTTGGGCGTATTTTAAAAGATCATCCGCAATTTGCTGAGAACATAAAACAAATAGCCAAAGAACGTTACCACTTGGCTGTTTCATCTGATGACTTAATGACAGCAGATTAAGCCTTTTTTAAAATAATACCCGCGAGTGGTGGCAGGTTGATACGGATTGACCAAGGATGGTCAAGCCACGCTACTTTTTCCGTATCACAGCCAAGACCATTACCCACGTTACTGCCACCATAATATTCTGAATCAGTGTTTAATATTTCTGTGTAATGCCCCGCTTCATCGACACCAATACGGTAATCGTTTCTAGGTACAGGAGTGAAGTTCATAATAACAATAATTGTTTCATCATCACTCATACGTTTGTAGCTAAGAATAGATTTCTCGGTGTCATTACAGTCTAGCCACTGAAAGCCCTGTGGTTCAAAATCATAACGATAGAGTGCAGGATGTTGCTTATTTAAATGATTGAGATCACGAACGGTATTGAGTAGTCCTTTGTGAAAGGGGTATTCCAGCAGATGCCAATCTAGTGAATGATCGTGATTCCATTCAGGACCCTGACCAAATTCATTTCCCATGAATAAGAGTTGTTTACCTGGGTAGGTGTACATAAGGCAATACAATAAGCGTAAATTTGCAAACTGTTGCCATTCATCACCACTCATTTTATAAAGTAATGAACATTTTTCATGCACCACTTCATCATGTGAAAACGGAAGAATAAAATTCTCGTTGTAGTTATACATCATGCCAAACGTAAGCTTATTGTGTTGGTGCTGACGATAAATAGGATCAAGTGCCATGTAGTCGAGTACATCATGCATCCAACCCATGTTCCATTTCATACTAAAACCTAATCCATTATCGTGCACCGGTCGTGTGACGTTAGGCCAGTCGGTAGACTCTTCAGCCATGACGATAGCGCCGGGAAATTGTTCATGGGTCACAACATTAAGTTGCTTTATAAATTCAACGGCATCGAGATTTTCACGTCCACCGTATTGATTAGGTAACCAATCATCTTTATCGCGGGCAAAATCAAGATAAAGCATAGAAGCTACGGCATCGACACGCAGGCCATCAAAATGAAATTCTTCTAACCAATAAAGTGCATTGGCGATTAAGAAATTTCTCACTTCATGGCGACCGTAATTAAAAATAAGCGTATCCCAGTCACGATGTTCTCCACGACGAGGATCTGCATGTTCATAAAGAGCGGTGCCATCAAAACGTGCAAGACCATGGGCATCTTTAGGGAAATGTGCGGGAACCCAATCGATGAATACACCAATATTATTCTGATGACAGAGATCAACCAAATAGCGTAAGTCATCGGCGCTGCCATATCGAGCGCAGGGGGCGTAGTAACCAATGGTTTGATACCCCCATGAACCATAAAAGGGATGTTCGCTAATAGGTAATAATTCAATATGCGTAAAACCCATGTAAGTCACATGCTCAACTAAGCGTTCTGCTAGTTCACGATACGACATAATCCGACCATTGGCATCACGTTGCCATGAACCGAGATGGACTTCATAAATTGAAAGTGGCGAATGCAGCCAGTCAGATTGTTGACGTTTTTCTAACCAGTGATTATCCGTCCAAGCATAATTTGTTTTAGCAACTATGCGGTTGGCGGTGCCAGAAGAGTATTCAAACTCGCGTGCATAGGGGTCGCTTTTAAGGTGTACCTTTCCTTCGGCAGTACGAATTTCAAATTTATAGAGTTCGCCTGTTGTTAGCGCAGGAATAAATAATTCCCATATTCCACTACTACCCCGTAGCCGCATAGGATGACGGCGACCATCCCATTGATTGAAATCGCCGACTACACTCACACGACTAGCACTCGGTGCCCATACGGCAAAAAGCACGCCATCAATGCCATCAACAGTATGAAGATGAGCACCTAACCACTGCCATGTTCGCCAATGTCGTCCTTCACCGTGCAGATAAATATCATAATCACTGAGTTGGGCTCCAAAGCAATAAGGATCATAGTTCTGGTGTTGTTGACCTCGAGAATCTGTCCAGCGTATTTGATAATGTGAGGGTAAATCGGTAGTGATTTTGTCTGTAGTAAAGATATCGGTATTGGGAATACGTTCTAGCGGTGTTCCCGTTTCAACAATAGAGACATTATTAGCATTGGGAAGATAGACTCGAACGCTATCTATCTGTCTCCCAAGAAAGGCAAAAGGATCTGGGTGGCGAGCAGCCATGATGTCTGCATAGGAGACATTCAGACCCTTATTTTGTGCATGGTTTTTCTCAGGTGTCGCGGTCATTCTATTCTCTTATGCTCTAACGCCTAAAGTATGCATGAATTTGATTACACTAATATTATTGCCTTGTTGTCAAGGATACCATAGCATGAGTGATAGCCGTTTCGAACTGTTAAATGTTTGTCACATTAACATGTCACAATAGGCGCTCATCATGGAGGCAATAGAGTGAAGCTAGGACAAACACCACGTTTTGTAAGTCGTTTAACCCGCGATACCTTCGCATTGATCTTGGCGGGTGGGCGCGGCTCACGTTTGAAGCAAATGACCTTGTGGAGGGCAAAGCCTGCCGTCCCTTTCGGTGGTAAATTCCGAATTATTGATTTCCCTTTATCGAATTGTGTTAACTCGGGTATTCGACGTATTGGTGTGGTTACACAATATAAGGCGCATTCTTTAATACGCCATGTGCAACAAGGCTGGAGTTATCTACGTGGCGAGTTTGGTGAGTTTGTTGAATTACTGCCAGCACAACAACGTATTGAGACTTCATGGTATGCAGGCACAGCGGACGCGATTTATCAGAACCTTGATATTGTCCGTATTCATGATCCAAAATATATATTAATTCTCGCAGGCGACCATATTTATAAAATGGATTATGGTCCCATGTTGGCACACCACGTTGAACATGGTGCAGACTTAACAGTTGGCTGTATTGAAGTGCCATTGATGCAAGCAACCCAGTACGGTGTAATGACTATCGCAGAAGATCAAACAATTACAGAATTTTCTGAAAAGCCTGAAATCCCGCAGCCAATTCCGGGAAGCGATACTCATGCAATGGCCTCGATGGGAATTTATATTTTTAATGCTAAGTTTCTTTATGAAGAATTGATTCGTGATGCTGATGAGCCGTATTCAACCCATGATTTTGGCCATGATATTTTACCCAAAGTGATTAAGCAGAATAGGGTGGTTGCGTATCCATTTAGAGATCCCGTTAAAGGTGAACAAGCCTATTGGCGCGATGTGGGCACAGTAGATGCATTTTGGGAAGCCAACTTAGAATTGATCGGTGTGATGCCTGAGCTTAATCTTTACGACGACAAATGGCCTATTTGGACATACCAGTCGCAATTACCGCCTGCAAAATTTGTTCACGATAGTGATGATCGTCGTGGTATGGCAGTTGATTCAATGATCTCCGGTGGCTGTATTATTTCTGGAGCAACCGTCAGGCACTCTTGTTTGTTTTCAAATGTCACTGTTCATTCATATAGCACGGTTAATGATGCTGTGATTTTGCCTGATGTGGATATTGGTGAAAACTGTCACTTAAAACGTGTAGTGATAGATAAAGGCTGTATTATCCCTGATGGTACAGTGATAGGAGAAGACCCCATTGTAGATGCCGAACGTTTTTATGTGACGCCAAATGGAATAATTTTAGTGACACCAGAAATGCTCGGTCAGGAATTTCATCATGTCAGATAAACGGCTCAACGTCGTTTTATGTTGGCATATGCACCAACCACAATATAAAGATACCGCTAGCGGTCAGTATTTATTACCTTGGACGTATTTGCATGCCATGAAAGATTATATCGACATGGCTGATATTTTAGAAAAACAAACTAATGCAAAGGCAGTCGTTAATTTTGCACCGATTTTATTAGAACAAATTGATGATTATGCAAAACAACTTACTGGGTTTATTGAGCATGGCGATGCCATTCATGATCCGTTACTTGCAGCACTAGCGTCACCGACATTACCCAATCATCAACAGCAGAAATTAGATCTGATTAGACAATGTACACGTGCAAATGAAAAACATTTAATATTACCAAATGAAAAATATCGTTGTTTAGTTGAAATAGCAAAACAGATTGAAGTCGAACCAGATATTTTACGTTATCTTTCTGAACAATATTTAGTTGATATGCTAGTTTGGTATCACTTGGTATGGATGGCGGAAGCGGCGCATCGTAATGAGCCACTTATAGAAGAGTTGGTAAAGAAAGGACAAGACTACAGCTTGCATGATCGTCAGGCTTTATTGAAAGTAATTAGTCGTTTGATTAATAGCGTTATTCCACGTTATAGAAACCTAGCTGAACAAGGGCAAGTAGAATTATCAATGAACCCTTATGCACACCCTATTATTCCCTTGTTGATTGATTTGTCGAGTACCTACGATGCGATGCCAGATACTGATATGCCAGGTGCAAGACACTATCCAAACGGCGAACAACGTGCACGCTGGCACATCGAACATGGCTTTGATGTGTTTGAACATTATTTTGGTTTCGTACCGAAAGGTTGCTGGCCATCGGAAGGAGCAGTAAGCACCGACACGATAAAGCTATTGGCTAACTATGATTTGCAATGGGCAGCTACGGGTGAAGCAGTATTGCGAAATAGTATGCAGAAAGCTAATCGCAGTGATGAAATGGAACATACGAATGGTTTACATAAACCATATAAAATTTCAGATAGTTCGACTTACTGTTTTTTCCGCGATGATGGACTTTCTGATTTAATTGGTTTTACTTATTCAGATTGGCATGGGGATGATGCGGTGGCGAACCTCATTAATCACATCGAGAATATAGCGCAGTCATGTGACGATCCAAGCCAACAAGTAGTGTCAATTATCATGGATGGTGAGAATGCTTGGGAACATTATCCTAATAATGGTTATTATTTTCTTAATGCCTTATATGAAAAATTGTCAACACATAATGGAATTAACTTAACGACGTTTAGTGAAGTTGTTGAGTCTGATTGCCAACCTAATCATCTTGAAGAATTAATAGCAGGTAGTTGGGTGTATGGGACGTTCTCAACATGGATAGGAGATAAAGACAAGAATCGTGGTTGGGATATGTTGATTGAAGCAAAACGTGCCTATGACGTGGTGATGGCATCAAAACACCTAACTGAAGCTGATCGAGAAGCGGCGACACAACAATTAGCACTTTGCGAAGGCTCCGATTGGTTTTGGTGGTTTGGTGATTACAATCCGGCTGAAGCGGTCAGTGATTTTGAACATTTATTTCGTCTGCATCTAGCACATTTATACGCCATTCTTGGTGTTGAGCCACCAGAATCACTTTCACATGTGTTCACGCAGGGACAAGGAGATCCTGAAGGTGGCGGAGCAATGCGGCGAGGACATGAATAACATCAAGGATGTAACTAAGCATGGCGAAAAAAAAATTTAAAGCATTTTCAGAACGGCAGTCGGGTATCCTATGTCACCCAACGTCATTACCTTCGGCTGATTTTGGTCCTGATGCCTATCACTTTATTAATTTTCTTGCGATGTCTGGTTTTACGTTATGGCAAGTATTACCGTTAAACCCAGTCGATGAAGCAGGCTCACCTTATACTACGCCATGCTCTTTTGCTATTGATACAACATTCATAAGTCCATTTTTATTAACACAGTGGAATTGGTTGCCAGAAGAGTTGAGTCGTTTGTCGGGCGATATGCTTTCAGTTTCTCGTGAATATTTTACAAGCAATGCCTCTGCAGCCGATAAACGCCGATATAAGAAGTTTTGTCAAAGCGAGGCCTATTGGTTAGATGATTACGCATTATATGAAAGTCTTAAATCAGCACAGCAACAAGCAGCTTGGTTTCAATGGCCGAAAGCATTGCGTGATAGAAATGAAAAATCACTGCAGCTAGCAATAAAACAACATGCTGAAGCAATAGAAATCGTTAAGTACGCTCAGTTTGTAGTTGATAGACAATGGCAGGTATTGCGTGAGTACGCAGTAGAGAAGGGCGTGCGTGTATTTGGCGATCTACCTATCTTTGTTTCACATGATAGCGTTGATGTATGGACAAATCGTGAAGCCTTTCATTTATTAAAAAATGGTCAATCTAAATTAGTCGCCGGTGTACCACCTGATTATTTTTCAAAAACAGGCCAACGCTGGGGTAATCCTTTATATAACTGGTCGGTGATGCAAAAAGATGATTTCTCTTGGTGGCGGCAACGTATGCAGCGCCAGTTGGCACTTTACGATATTATTCGCATCGATCATTTTCGTGGCTTAGAAGCTTATTGGGAAATAAAAGCCACTGAAAAGACTGCAGTGAAAGGAAAGTGGGTTAAAGCACCGGGTGAAGCTTTATTTAAAAGTTTCCTTAAGCATTTAGGTCAACTACCGCTAGTTGCAGAAGATTTGGGTGTCATTACCGACAAAGTCACTAAACTACGCCATCAATTTAATTTACCGGGTATGAAAATATTACAATTTGGTTTTGAAGATGGTTTTAATAATGCCTATCTTCCACATCAACATGAAAAAGACTACGTTGCTTATTCCGGCACGCATGATAACGACACTAGTTTAGGTTGGTATCAAAGTTTAAGTTCAGAAAGTCGCAAACGAGTTACTGATTATTTGGCATGCAGCGAACAGGATATGCCCATGTCATTGGTGAGAGCGACCATTGCTTCAGTTGCTCAAACGGCAATCGTACCGATGCAAGATATTCTTGGTTTAGGTAGCGAGGCTAGAATGAATGTCCCTGGTGTTAAAGATGGTAATTGGACTTGGCGTTTTAGTTGGCAACAAGTGCCAGAGAATTTGTCGCGTGATTTGTTAAAGATGAATCAGCTGTATGGGAGAAAGGTGACATTGCGAATATCGTGAAGCCTGTATCTTATTATAGGCATGGTGTTAGTGGGGGCATATTTCTTATAGCCAAATCATCCTATCGACTTTAAACCGATGACATGAATTCTCGAGTGGCTATTTTTTTAAAGGTAATATAAGTGTAAATATAGTACCTTTACCCTCTACGCTTTTTACATTAATACTACCATTATGTCTCTGAATAATACTGTAGGAAAGTGATAAACCAAGCCCAGTGCCGGTACCAACCGGTTTGTTGGTATAAAACGGATCGAAAATACGGGTGATGTTTTCTTCAGAGATACCCGCTCCTGTGTCTTCTATTTCAATTTTAATGTGCTGCTCATCTTCTAGAGAGGTGCGTATTGTAATAATGCCGCGTTCCTCAATCGCCTGTGCAGCATTGACCAGTAAATTCAAAAAGACCTGATTCAACTCTGAAGCAAGGCATTCTATTTTTGGTAAATCACCGTACTCTTTTACAACGTCAGCTTTATACTTAATTTCGTTATTGACGATGTTTAGTGTACTGTTTAAGCCATTGTGAATATCAATATATTGCCATTCACTTTCATCTACATGAGAAAATTCTCTAAGATCTTTAACAATAACTTTAACCCGTTTGGTACCATCGAGCGATTCATTGATCAAGTTTTGGATATCATCACGTATAAAATCAAGATCAATATCTTCTTTTATTGTCTTTAATCTTTCGCGAACAATGGGATCACTGATTTTTTCTTCGTTTTGCTCATAGTGGTTTAATAATTTCACTATGTCGGAAAAATATTCATTCAATGTTGATATATTTGAGCTAATAAATCCTACGGGATTATTAATCTCATGAGCGACACCCGCGGCTAGTTGGCCAAGCGAGGCCATTCTTTCTGATTGCAGCAATTGACTTTGTGCTTTTTGAATCTTCTTAATTAAAATCTGTTGTTCTTTTTTTTCAGCTTCCAATTGTCGCATTGCAAATGTTAGTGCCGTATTACTGGATTCAAGTTCCGTTGTTCGTTTAGCAACCCTTTCTTCCAGGCCGACATTTAATTCTTCCAGTTGCTGTTGATATTGTTGTTGTGTTATTGCTGCAAGGTTAAGTTTATCTAACATACTATTGAAGGCCGTGCCGACTACGGCTATTTCATCTTTCCCTTTTACCGTGACATGAGCAGATAGATCACCAGCGGCCACTTTTTCGGAAGCTTCTTTAAGGGTAAGAATGCGCCGCGTTAACATTGTACCGAGAACCAGAGAGAACATCGCAGTCAATATTATTTCTATCACCGCAATTAAAGAAATTTGCTTTCTGGCTTCATTAAGCACTTGTTGAATACTGGCAATAGAGATACCCAGTTCAACATGACCAAATTTCATACCGTCTTCCTCAATATTCGCCACAACATCAAATACACCATCATCGACAGCATCAAATTGCGTGTCTTTAATAAAAGGGCGTGCCAGTATAGGTTCTAATCCGCCTTGTGCAAGCACGCCGGTTGCATCGATAACGCGTGCATAAACAATTCCCGGATTTTTTAATAGCTCTTCGACAAACTCCTCCAGCGAAGCAAGATCGGTCGCAAGAACTGCATTTTTTGTTGTGGTTGCAAAAAGGGTAACGGTCGTATCTGCACGCTTTATTAACTGCTCTTCATTAGAGGCAGTTAAAAATAGCAGGCTATTCCAGATCAAGATCAGCAATAAAATTGCTTCAATAGAGGCTATGCCTAAAATAGTTTTAAGACGAAAAGACATGATACCCAGATCTACTCCTAATTAATTCTTCTCATTAATCAAGGCTTCCAACAGGTCTATGCCTAAGGCACGCACATCATCCCATTCTGAATTGTGCGCTGCTTCAATGCCTTTGAAGTTCAGGTTAGACAATAACCGTTTGTCTTGTGGATTGGTTTCCAGTTCAAGCATGGCCTTCTGTACCTTTAACATGATATTTTTCCCCAGTCTGGGGTGTGCCGCTATGGCATGTGGCGTGTAGGCTTTTGTGGTCCAGAGAATTTTTAACTGCGCTCTTATTTCCGGTGTCATGTTGCGGAAAGTGCGAATAACACCACCTCCGGCAATATAAAGCCCCTTTGCTACCGTTCGGTAAACGGAATCATGTGATAAAACATATTTAGGTGTGATCGATATAGCACGATTTTTTAATGTTGCTCTCGGCAAAACACTGGCGGCAAACGCAGCCGGTGCAGGAAAAGACAATGTTTTTCCCTGCAATTCCTCCAGCGTTTTAATAGAGGCATCTTTACGCACCACGATAATGCCCTTGATCTGCTTGTCCTTTTCTTTGGCGAATGCAATGTAACCGAGTGAATGATGAAATACGGTGTAATGATAAGGATTCATGTAGGCCATATCATATTCACCAGCTGCAAGTCTTTTTTCAAAAGCAGGAATATCTTTGGCGGTACTAAATTTAAAGTTATAACCAGTCTTTGCACTCAATCGCGCTAACAATGGGCCCCATTTCCTCGCCAGTTTACTCACTGCCTGTTGTGGCACGATACCAAAGATAATGGTGACTTCAGAGGTTGGTTTTACAGGCATTTCTGTTGCCGTCGCTGATGATATAGAAGACATTAAAAACAAAATCAGTATATAAACATTCATATTTTTCATTTCCTAGCCCTCTTTTTTAACGTTCATTCAACAACATACTAGCGCTGGCATTGAGGCATTCGATTTCAGGTAGCGCTATTTCTAAATCAGACCAATCTAGCCCTAACCTTTCTAGAACATCTACTTGCATTATTGGAATTAAATTATCCCCGCCATGGCCTATATCAAGCCCGCGGCAGAGTATGTCTGCGACATGTACCAACTCAGCTAACTTACCGGCTTCATTTGGCAGTTTGTGATGAAAGCGAATTGCGGAGATTAGTGGTTCTGGTAATTTCCAGTGTCTGGCTACCCTTGCTCCGATTTCAGTATGATCAAATCCCAGCACTTGTTGCTCTGCTTCCCTGATCAAACAATCATTCTTATCTCGATACGCCAGTATAGTGGCAAAATCCTGTTCAAAATAAACAGCAAGAACCAGTTTGCCTACATCGTGTAACAATCCAGCAGTAAAAGCCTGCTCGGGATCGAGTTCGCAGTGCCGAGCCAGTACCTGTGCAGCAATACCTGTTCCAATAGAATGTAACCAAAAAGAATTTCTATCAAACCCTTGCTCTTCTGCTATTGAAGGAAAATGATCAATGATCCCCGCTGCAGTAATAATGCCATGCAAGGTATGTAGACCAAGAAGCGTGCCTGCATGTTTAATATTGCTAACATTTGAAGAAAGGCCGTAAAAAGGTGAATTAGCAATACGTAATACCCGTGTTGTTAATCCCTGATCTTTGCCAAGCTCTGACATTAATTCAGTCATGGTGACATCATCGTGTTGCAATAAGCTTAATAACCTTGTAACAATCACCGATAATGACGGTAATTGATCTATACGCTTGTCTAAATTTTCTTTTATTAGTGCTAACATTCGTCTTTCTTTTCACCCTGTTCAGTTGTTTCAGAAAATGTCTCTGTTCTATATGCCAGTAAAAGATCATGCAAATGGCACATGTCTGGATTATCTTTTACATGACGAAAATGCTGTGCTAATTTTTCTTTAACCAGCGCCTGCTGTTTGATAATTTCATCCTCGCAATAATCCAGCTCATGACACACTACCAAATACTCGATATTTCTTGCATGTAATTGTGCTAGCTGAGCTTCGTTTAAAACAACACCCGCTGCGAGTAGACAATTACCTTGTGCATCACACACATCCTTTACCAATAGCTCTCCCACTTTGGCTTGTTCAAGCGTAATTGTTTTTTCAGTTTTCATTATCTTTCACCATTACGACAACGACTCCGTGTATTGAAGAGCTGCTTCCTAAACAATCACTATAGACTCGCAAAGGAATGCCTTTAAGTTGAATGTTTTTATGTACATTTCCCGTTCCTGTTAACGTTTCTGTAATGAGTTGGCATAATTCGTCTGGTAAACTTCCTTTTACTAGTTGACCTATTAGTTCACCATTACCAAATCCCAGCCATTCCCCTGCCTGTTCATTTACTACCACTAACATTCCATCTTCATCAATCCCCAGAACTGCGACTGGAAGACATTCTAATACTTCCTGAGAAATTTTAAGCGCATGCATATTGACCAATACTTCACGTGTTTTATCTTCGACACGTTGCTCTAGTTCCTGGTTAATTTGTTTCAACTCATGGGCAAGACGCCCGTTTTCCATGCGAAGTTCATTATGTTCAAAGGCCTCCTGAACGTTGGCTCGCAGTAACTCATCCTCCCATGGCTTGGTAAGAAACTTATAAATTTCACCCTGATTAATTGATTCAGTGACTGTTTTGAGATCGGTGTATCCAGATAACACCATACGTACTGTATCAGGATACATTTCACGTGCTTGTGATAAGAATTCGATGCCTGTCATGTGAGGCATGCGTTGATCAGATAAAATGACACCAGTTTCGGGATGTGCTTGAAGTATTTCAAGTCCTTGTGCACCACTGTTAGCCTGAAGAATGATATAACCATCTCGACGTAACACGCGGTGTAGCGATCGCAGAATATTTTCTTCATCGTCTACTAACAGGATTGTGCGTTTATTTTCCATAATAATACCTGATGTCATGAATTACTCATTGGCGGTTAAACTCGTATGTTGTTTAAAGTCTTCTAATAATTCCCTGGCATGTTGTTTTTCTAGTGGCCGACCGGTGAGGTATCCTTGAACTTGATCGCAACCCAAATCAGTGAGCAATTGTAATTGTTCTTCTGTCTCAACCCCTTCAGCAATAACGCCTAACTGCAAACCGTGTGCCATGCTGATAATAGATGTAACAATTTCTACATCTTGAGGGTTACAAGTGATGTCCCGAACAAACGATTGATCGATTTTAAGCATATCCACGGTGAATTGTTTTAAATAACTCAATGAAGAATATCCTGTACCAAAATCGTCAATAGCAATTGCAACCCCCATGTTCTGTAATTGCTGTAACGTGTGACTGCTGGCAGCCACATCATCCATCAACACACCTTCAGTAATTTCAGCTTCAAGTCCATCTGCTGATAAGCCAGTGTCAGCTAATGCCTGTGCAACTAATTGATGAATATTTTTTTTACTAAATTGATAACCTGAAAAATTGACTGCAATACGGACGGGTAACAACCCCGCTTGACGCCAACTTTGATTCTGTCTACATGCTTCGTGCAGTACCCATTCCCCAACGGGCACAATAAGCCCGGTTTCTTCCAGAAGCGGAATAAATTTTCCCGGTGGCACTAGTCCTTTCTCTGGATGTTGCCAACGTATTAATGATTCAAAACCAACTAATCTACCAGTGCGTATATCTATCTGTGGTTGATAGTGTAGCAAAAATTCATTATGTTCCAGTGCATGCCGCAGTTCTGCTTCGAGTGTTAAATGTGCTATTGCATTTGCATTCATCTCGGCACTATAAAATTGATATTTATTTTTACCATGTTCCTTAGCCTGATACATTGCACTATCAGAATTTTTCATTAAAACTTCAGGTAGCTCACCATCTATCGGGTAAAGACTGATACCAATACTTGCCGTTACTACCAATTCATGCCCATCTACATTCATTGGCTGGCTTAAACCATCCAGTACTTTTTGGGCAACCTGAGCCACATCAGACAAATGATTAATACGTGGTAGCATGACGGTAAATTCATCCCCCCCCATGCGAGCTACACTGTCTTCATCTCGAGTACATGACTCGAGTCGTTTGGCCATTGCTCGTAATAATTGATCCCCTACACCATGCCCTAGGCTGTCATTAATGTTTTTAAACCTGTCTAAATCGATAAACATAATTGCTAACTTCTCATTCATGCGCTGAGCTAATGCCATAGCTTGTTTTAGCCGGTCATTGAACAATAAACGGTTGGGTAATCCGGTTAAGAAATCGTGGTATGCCTGATGACGGATCTGTTCTTCGTTTTGTTTTTGTTCTGTGATGTCATTGAATAAACCTACATACTGGCTTGTGTTACCTTCCTTGTCTCTAATAGCCGTCAGCGCCAACCAAAGTGGATAAACGTCTCCATCTTTACGTTGGTTCCATATTTCACCTTCCCATTGGCCGGTTTTCATCAGCGACTGCCACATATTGTTAAAGAAATCTGCATCGTGTCGATCTGACTTCAACATGGCGGGAGTATGACCGATAGCTTCTGGTGCACTATAGCCTGTAATAAGCGTAAATGCGGGGTTAACCGACTGTATAACACCCTTTGTATCAGTGATCAAAATGCCTTCAATTGTACTTTCAAAGATGCGCGTTAATTGGTCATTTTTTTCATTCAATTCAGCATGACGAAAAGCCTCATTGATATTGGCCCGCATCTGCTCATCGTCCCATGGTTTTGTGAAAAATTTATAAATTGCACCATTATTAATGGCGTCGGTGACTGCTGAAAAATCAGCATATCCTGACAGCACAATACGTACAGTATCAGGCCATTGTTTATGTACTTTGCTCAGGAATTCTACACCGGTCATATTTGGCATGCGTTGATCAGAAATGATGACATTAACCTTATGCGCTTCTAATACTTGCAGACCTTCAGCACCACTGTTTGCAACAATGATCTTATAATCATTCTGGCGCAATAGCCGTTGCAACGCATTAAGCACATTAGGTTCATCATCGACTAAAAGCAAAATGCGTTCCATTATTATATCTCTAGAATTAGTACCTGTTAGTTGTCATCTAATATAATCGAACCATCGGCAGCCCAATCTATATGAAATAAATTAGGGTGTTCGTGTTTGTATTTTTCTAATGCAAATTTACGTTGTTCCAGTTCCTGTTGCTGTTCACGGATCAGATTAGCGAAAATATGATTCTCCAGTAACACATCATGTAAATCTAATGCCTGTTGTAGTGTCGAGAGCAAATCATAATCTTGCCAGGGCTTTTCAATAAATCGATATATTTCAGCGTCATTAACTGCTTTTGATAACCCATCACGATCGGTTTGGCCACTAAGAATCACACGCATTGCATTAGGCTGGATTTCTTTAGCAGCACACAGGAATTGCACCCCATCCATATTCGGCATACGATAATCCGCAAGGAATAAATCAAAATTAACTGTGCGAACTCTTTTTAATGCAGCTTCCGGGTTATTAAAAATTTCAATTTCCCACCCTGTCTTTTTCCTGCATTGCCGCTGCAAGGCTTTAAGGACATTTATTTCATCATCCAACATCATTAGCCTGTGCATATCAATTCACTCCATTGTTTAAAATATAAATATCCAGATCATTGCCAATAGATGCTTCCATATTGTGAATACGCTCAATGAGGTTATCATTCAAGGTATGCCCTTTTGACAACAACAGCACTTTGTCGCTCAACACCAAATCACGTGATAGAACCATGCCAGCTTGTAATCCATTAGATTTAACATGAGATTCAGAAATATCATCTTCCGGTTTACTTTTTCTACCTAGCAACGAGTTGAATAAAACTACAAGCTTTGGATCGTAATGGCTGCCATCATCAGCGCCAAGATATTTACCTGCTTCAGCAGTATTCAAGTGTGTCGGTACAATCAAGCCATGTTGCAAATCATAGTAGTCGCCAACTATTTTAAGAATACGCGAGGCAATAGGTATGCTTTCACCTTTAAGCTGATCAGGGCATCCTTTTCCATTAAATTGTTCATATTGATGACGAATTAAATGTGCAGCATCATGTAAAGGTTCTAACGCCATCAACACACCCTCACCAATAATGGGGTGATCAATGAATTTTTTATGCTCGCTCTCACTCATGCTGCTGATTGCTTTACCCAATAATTTATCACTCAAACTCACTTTGCCAATATTACGTAATAATCCTGCGTAACGGATGTTGCGTAATTCAGTTTCATCAAGACCACATAATTGACCAAGTTGCATGGCATGCTCAGCAAGCTGACGAGCTTGCTGTGTGTGTTGCTCACGCATTTCTATTAAATTAGAAAACACCTCAACGGTTGTTCGGTAACTGGCATCCAGTGACTCATGCGCTAATTCCAGAAAACTGACGGTTTGCTGTAGTTCATTGGTGCGCGCAAGTACCTGGTCTTCGAGTCCGGTGTTGAGTCGTTTTAATTCTTCATTCTGGCAATGCGTCAGTGCCAATAAACGGTCACGTTCAGCTTCAAGGTTTTTTTGATCTAACGCATGTTTAACACTGATTGTTATATCATTGTCTTCCCATGGCTTGCTTATGTAGCGGTATATTTTCCCAGCATTAACCGCTTTAATAGTCGACTTTAGATCCGCGTAACCTGTGAGTAATATACGAATGGTGTTAGGCCATTGTGTCGCCACCAGTTCTAAAAATTCAGCCCCATCCATTCCCGGCATTCTCATGTCAGAAATAACCAGATCGACCGGTTGTTGCTGCATAAGTTCTAACGCGGCCTGACCACCTTCTGCTGCAAGAATATTGTAGCCATAGGGGCGAAAAAGACGTTTTAATGCCGTTAGGATATTGGCTTCGTCATCAACAAATAACAATGTCGAAATAGGCTTGTTTTCGTTGATCAACGACGATTCAATAACTTTATTCTGGCTCATACTATTGCCTCAGCTGTTTTGTCTGCCATTTCCTGCGGCTGGTTTACTGGCAAATAAACAGTGAAGGTTGTGCCTTTTCCAATTTCGCTGGTGACTTTAATGTCACCACCGTGTTTGTTTATAATGCCGTAAGATAATGACAAACCAAGGCCAGTGCCTGTACCCACGGGTTTTGTCGTAAAAAAAGGGTCAAAAATCTTTTTTAGATTTTCACTGGTAATGCCGGAACCTGTGTCACTGACTGCTATCCATACCATGTCACCTTCATGGCCTGTACGAATAGTAATCACGCCTTCTTTTTCAATCGCATGTGCCGCGTTGACTAACAAATTCATAAACACCTGATTAATCTGAGAAACCAAACATTCAACATCAGGCATTTCTCCGTATTCTTTAACTACTTCTGCCTTGTACTTTATTTCGTTATTAACAATGTTTAATGTACTGTTTAAACCTTGCCGCAAATCAGTCCATTGCCATTCTGCCTCATCAACGTGCGAGAAATCCTTCAGATCCTGCACGATGCCTTTGACACGAGAAATCCCTTCCATTGATTCACTGACGAGATCCTGTACATCACTCTTAAGATACTCAACATCAAGTTCCTGTTTTAAACGTTGAACTGATTTCAAGGCTTCTTGTTCTTCGTCGACTAAGCTTTCTAAATGTTCATATCCTTCTAATATCTGGCATAAGTTAGTTATGTAATTCTTCAAAGTACCGAGATTGGAATATACATAACCAACAGGATTATTGATCTCATGAGCAACGCCTGCTGCCAGTTGACCAATCGAGGCTAATTTTTCTGATTGCAGTAGCTGCTCATGGCTGGCTTGTAACTCTCGATGACTTTTCTCTAATGCATCGGCCTTTTCCTGTGATTCACGGTGCATATGTTCCATCATCACATATGCTTGTTTACGTTTTGATATGTCTGTATGAGAGCCTGCTATACGAATGGGGTTCCCGTCATCATCACGTAATGCCGTACCACGACATTGAATCCATGTATAACTTTCATTTCTATTTTTCAGGCGATATTCAACATTAAAGGAATCTGTTTCACCGTCCATACAATGCATCCATTCTTCAAGTGCATCACCCAGATCATCAGGATGAATCAAATTTTGTAACGCAAGAAAGTTATTTTCTATTTCATCTTCATCATAGTTAAGCATGCTTTTCCAGCGTGGTGAAAAATAAATTTCTCCTGTGACAAGATCCCAATCCCATATGCCGTCATGGGTTCCACGAGAAATTAATTCAAAACGTTGTTCACTGGCATGTAACTCCGCTTCGTTTATTCTTCGCTGAGTAATATCACGTAAAATACCAATATATAAAACCTGCCCGTTTGCCTGATGCATTTCACTAATGGCCAGATCCATTGGGAAAGTACTACCATCACTACGTAGTGAAATCACTTCACGTGGACCAATACCTATAATATGGCCCTTGCCTGTTTTCTTGTATTGCTCTAAATAATGATCATGTTGCTTGCTTTGTTCACTAGGTATGAGGTATTTGACATTTTTTCCAATAATCTCTTTAGCGGAATAACCGAACATTTTTTCTGCGGCAGGATTAAATGAATTAATTATTCCTAAATCATTGATAGTCACAACACCATCAGCAGCATTGTTCATGATTTGCCTGAAAAGCTCGTTACTTGAATTGCTCATTTTAGATGACCACAAAAATTGTCCACGCCACATGGCGCCGTTGTAAAAAGCATCTATAAACTTAACGGCAAAAACACTGACTTCTTTAATTGTTATTAACAATTAAAGAAGAAAATGACTCACATTAAGAAAGGGGATTTTACTTGCGCGTTGTAAATGTATAGATGCTTAATTCATTACATAAATTATGGGTTATCTATATAACTTCATTATTAGACGTGCCTCACGTTGTTCGCAATGACGAATCATTTTCAGTTGATGGCTCATTTGTAGGCCAAAAGATAGGTGTCATTGCGAATAACGTGAAGCAATCTCTATGGGTATGCGTTATTAGTATTTTAATGTATTAAATAGATTTTATTTTTTAATGCACATTATCTTGGACATTAATTTAGCTGAATACATTGCGTCATAGCCATCTTTTAGATCTTCAATATATATACTGCCACTATTGCGATGCGCTAGATAAATAGCATAGTGTGAGATTGAGTAGTTAGTATTGTCTTGAACTTCAGGAGCCATGTTTATTAACGGTTACAACCAAATCATCCTTCCCACTTCAAATCGGTGGCACAAATGCTCATGCCAAGGATAGGTGCGAATACGGTAGTACTGTAATCCAGATAAACTAGGGTTGAACTCTAAACGGTAGAGTGTTTCACCACTGTCAATATTACGGTTGGCTCTAAAACGTAGGGTTTCGTGTACGTCTTTAGAGTATTTGTCAGCACTGACTAAACATTCTACGATAATATCACTGACGCTGAGTCCATTTAAGTTGATAGCGAGTTCCATAACGAGTGTTTCACCAGAACGGATAGCACAGTCGGCATTATCGAGCCGGCGAATAGTGACGCCGTCCCAGCATGCTGAAACATGGCTTTTCCAGTTGGCAAGTTCATCAGCTAAGTGATGGTTATCACATTTAATCAGTGGGCAATGCTTACTGGCGGGGGAGTAGAAGTCTCGTACATAGTCCATGACCATGCGTTGTGAGTTGTAACTGGGGATGAGTGACTTCATTGACGCTTTGGACATTTTTATCCAGTCTTCAGAATAGCCATGACCATCGCGCTTGTAGTAACTAGGTACAACTTGTTTTTCGAGTATATCGAGCAGTTCGCTGGCTTCTTCATGGTAACGATAGTGTGAATCAAAACCGGGCTCATGTGGTGAAATTGCCCAGCCATTTTCGCCGTTATAGCCTTCACCCCACCAGCCATCGAGGACACTTAAATTGATAACACCATTGATGCCCGCTTTTTCACCGGAGGTGCCACTGGCTTCAAGTGGGTATTCAGGTGTGTTGAGCCACACATCGACACCCGATACTAATTTGCGCGCCAGTGACATGTCATAGCCTTCAACCATAACAATTTTTCCGGCGTATTCGGGGCGTTGCGAGAATTCATAAATAGTGCGAATAAGATCTTGACCCGGTTCATCTTTAGGGTGTGCTTTGCCGGCAAATACAAACATCACAGGACGGTCTGGGTGATTAATTAAGCGTTCAAGGCGATCTGGATTTGCAAATAACAATGCCGCACGTTTATAGGTGGCGAAGCGGCGTGCAAAACCAATGGTAAGAATATCATTGCGGGCAGGTTCAAGGAATTGCAGATTTCTTTCCGTTTGAATTGTACTGCAGCCATTACGTGTGTGTTGGTGTAACATGCGTTCACGTACGTCTTTGATCATAGTGGTTTTTAAAGTTTGGCGCAGACTCCAAAAACTTTGATTAGGAATATCATCAATTTGTTCCCAGAAGTCTTTATTCAGCAGTTCATTACGCCAGCCACCACCAAAACGCATATCAAATAGGCTTACCCATTCGCGCGCCAAAAATGTCTGCATATGCACGCCATTGGTAACATAACGCATAGGATTTTCTTCTTCAGGGACGTCAGGCCAGATGTAGCCTTCCATATTTGAGGCGACACTTCCATGAATACGACTAACACCATTATGGTATCGAGAACCGCGCAGTGCCAGAGCTGTTTGGTTAAAACCGGTCGCGTGTAATGGACTCGCACCCATTTCAAGGAATCTCGACATATCAATACCAAGTTGTTTTGAGAATGCCGAGAAGTATTCAGTGATCATGGCATGTTCAAAAATATCATGGCCGGCAGGAACGGGAGTATGTGTCGTAAAAACGGTACCCGCAGCAGTAATTTCCAGTGCGCTAGCAAAGTTGGTGCCATTAGTGACATGTTCACGGCAACGTTCGATAATACTGAATGCGGCATGACCTTCATTAATATGCCAAACAGTGGGGTCTAGGCCCAGCGCGCGAATAGCGCGGATGCCACCGATACCGAGCACGATTTCTTGTTGAATACGGGTATTGATGTCGCCGCCGTATAGTTGATATGTGATCGCACGATCATTGTTGCTGTTGGCAGGTAGATCGGTATCAAGCAGGTAAAGGTCGATATGGCCAGCGCGAGCATGCCAAACCTTTATTTCAAGATTGCGATTTGGCAGTTCAACGTGAACATGAATTTCGTTTCCTTGTTGGTCTTTGGCGGGCTCAACCGGTAAATCATTAAAATCGGTTGTGTTGTAAAAAGCTTGTTGTTGACCATTGCCATCAATCGTTTGGGTGAAATATCCCTGACGATAAAGCAGCCCAATAGCAATAAAGGGGACATTGAGGTCACTAGCCGCTTTACAGTGATCGCCCGCTAAAATACCCAAGCCGCCTGAATAGATAGGGAAACTTTCATGTAAGCCAAATTCAGCGCAAAAATAAGCAACTAAATCTTTATCAGGGTCTAGATAGTTATTAACGTCAGCATTAGTGTCTTCTTCTAGATAACTGTCGTAGCTAGAGAGAACACGATTGAAATCCTGCATGAAAATACGGTCTTCAGCGGCATGATTAAGCTTCTCTTGATTGATGCGACGTAGAAATACTTTAGGGTTGTGACCGCAGCTTTCCCACAGGTCGTTGTCGAGTCGATAAAAGAGGCTTCTTGCTTCGCGATCCCAGCTATAAAGTAAGTCGCTGGTGAGTTCGGCTAAACGCTCAAGGCGCTCAGGAATTAAGGCTTGTACTTCAAGTGAAAATCGTGTGCCACTCATTTTAGTGCCCCTTGGCGATTAGTTTTTATGTTCTTTATTAAGGCGTTTGAAAGGTTAAGTATTCACCTATCTGAGCAGAACCGCAATGGTATTAATTGATGCGATGACTTCAGGAATTGGTGGTAGGATTATAGAGTATTTCTGCTACGGTGACATTTCCATAATAAGGTCATTTGACGATTAAGAAGCTATTTTTTATGAAGATTTTTATGCTGCTGTAATTATGCCCCGCTCATTTTTTAAGGTTTCACCCCCATGCCCAAACTGAGAAAATGCGTTACGATATTTTCATAACGAAGACGTTTAAAGATGGTGAATATAGTTTAAATATTAATGAGTATTCATCCTGATATGTAATCTGAATACTGATTTAAAAACCCCGATCTATGTAAAACCATATGCTTGCCTAGTCATAGCTGCGGCAATATGTCACATGGTGCATCTCAATGAGAGCTTGTAACATTCTGAGCCATCAATAATCATCAAGAGCGGATTCGTTTATGGCTATGAAGTTACTATCGGTATTTGGGGTTTTACTCTGTTTTACCAACATAACCAGTATTAATGCAGCAGAAAAAGCAACATCACTTGATGATATTACGGTAACGGGAACGCGCGAAGCGACAACTAAGTCGGAATCATCTGCATCAACAGTACTAATACAGGAAAAAGAAATTCATCGTATTAGACCTACGCATCCTGCCGAGGTTGTGAATCGGGTTGCAGGTGTTCATGTTAGTGTTACTAGTGGCGAGGGTCATATGACCGCAATTCGCCAACCTATTTCGACTTCGCCTGTGTATTTATTTCTCGAAGATGGTATTCCAACACGCTCAACGGGTTTTTTTAATCATAATGGATTGTATGAGGTGAATGTACCTCAGGCTGGTGCTATTGAGGTATTAAAGGGACCAGGTACTGCCTTGTATGGCAGTGATGCCATTGGTGGGATCATTAACGTAATGACTCGGCCAGCACCTATTGAGCCTGAATTTGAAGCAACACTTGAGGCGGGTAGTTATGGTTGGCGTCGCATCTTGTTAAGTGGAGGCGATAGCTTTGGAGATGATGGTTTTCGTGTTGATCTGAATATTACACATAGCAATGGTTGGCGTGATAGCACCGAATATGATCGTCAAAGCGCAACACTGCGTTGGGATAAATTCCTTAATAATGGAGCCTCATTAAAAACAGTTCTAGCAACTTCCTATATTGATCAAGCTCAGACGGGCGCTGTTTTTCGCGATGATTACGAACATAACCCGACAACTAATTACACCCCGATAGGTTATCGAGATGTTGAAGCAATTCGTTTGTCATCGGCTTATGAGCAAGAGACAACAAATACATTGACGAGCATCACACCTTATTACCGCCATAACGTATTGGATCTGTTTCCAGTATGGCAGTTAACGTATGACCCAACAGTCTATACAACACAAAATGATTCTTTTGGATTACTCTTAAAACATCGGCGTGATTATGCAGCAATGCGTACCCGCCTTATTATTGGTGTAGACATTGATTACAGCCCTGGTAGCCGCAATGAGGAGAGTATTACTGCTGTTAAGGATGGTCGAATTTACACTTCGTTTGCTATTGATGAAACGGTCTATGACTATGATGTGACTTTCGCAGGATTCTCTCCATATTTACATGTTGAAACATCGCCGACGGAACGTTTAAGACTGAATGCGGGTCTTCGTTATGATGTTTTATCATATGACTATGATAATAAACTTACGGTTGTTACCACGGGTTCACATCGTAGAGCAGCAGATACGACGGTGGATTTCAGGCACCTCAGTCCAAAGTTGGGTGCAACATATAAGTTTTCCGACAACCTCAATGGTTTTGTCTCATATAAGCATGCTTTCCGCGCACCATCAGAGGGACAACTTTTCCGTCAAGGACGTTCTGTAAATACCGTTGATTTAGACCCGGTTAAGGCGGATAGTTTTGAGATTGGTTTACGTGGTAAATCAGGAGATAAGTTTAGTTATGAGTTAGCTATTTATCACATGACTAAACAAGATGACATTCTTAGTTTTACCAACACAAACGATGGTACTCGTGAAACATTAAATGCAGGCAAGACATTGCATAAAGGTATTGAAGTTGAATTTTCTGTTGCAGTGACCAAGCGCTTAGATATTAGTACTAATTTGTCATACGCTAAACACACATTCGAAGACTGGAGTCCAAAGACAGGTGTAACTTATGACGGCAATGAGCTTAAAAGGGCACCTAGATTAATTGCGGGGATGAATTTTAGTTATCGAGCCGCCGTGTTAAATAATGGTGTAATTGAATTAAACTGGGAAAAATTGGGTTCGTATTGGGAAGATGATGAAAATACTAATAAGTACGAAGGACATAGCCTGTTCAATTTGCTAGTTAATTATCCTGTGAATCAGGAAATGGAAATATATGGGCGTTTGAATAATCTCACCAATGAACGTTATTCAACGAATGCATCATTTAGCAAGTTCCGTGGTGAAGAATTGACACCAGGATTACCGCGAACATTATACATCGGCATGAAGTACAGGTTCTAGGCAGGATGTAACAATGATTAAAACTATGTACAAATGGCATAAGTGGATTAGCTTGGTGATGTTTATACCAATCTTGTTGTGGGGATTAAGTAGTTTATTGCATCCGATTCGGCGGCTAACTAAACCAACGATAGCTACTCATATCCTAGCACCTGCACCTTTAGATATAAGAACACTTGTGTTTAATCCTGATGAAGTAATGAATCGTTATGGTATTGAGAAAGTACGTAATGTCAGGATAATCAAGATGAATGGGCAGCATTATTATCAGTTTAAATTGACTGCTAGTGATGTTCGTTACTTTAATGTCGTGACAGCAGAAGAACTTCCTCGAGGTGAGCAGCGTTATGCGGAATATCTTGCTCACCAGTATCTGGGGGATGAGCATCTAGTTGTTTCTGGTATTGAATTTGTTGAAGCGTTTAATGATGAGTACACAGCAATTAAGCGCTTTCTTCCAGTCTGGCGGGTTAATTTTAAACGTGATGATGGTCTGCGTTTATACATTGATACAGAAAGTGCGCGTTTAGCCGCATCGGTGAATGACTTGCGTGCGGAATTACAGTGGTGGTTTGGTGTGCTACATAACTGGAGTTATCTAGATAAAGGTAGCTTGCCACGTATAGTTGTATTTTTACTCGCCATGTTAGCGATGTTTATTCTCAGTGTTACTGGAATAGTACTTTACGGCGTGTGGTATAAATGCTTAAAGAAATCAGTGCAAAGGAATAAGGCCTATTATCATCGAACGATTGGTATGCTCATTTCTCTATCGATGTTGATGTTTTCATTTAGTGGAGGCATGCATGTTTGGCATAAATTAACACCAGATGATCGTTATCTGAAAATGTCTGAAAATGATTTTCTTGGCAGCGATCTTAGTATGCCACTGAAGCAGGCAATAGAAGGTGTTAAACCACAAGATCCAGTTAAGGAAATATCGTTAGTGATGATCAGCAATGAGCCTTATTTCCGGTTTGTACATATGAAGGTTAATCAGGCGGCCAGTTATGTACATAGCCAGACTGGAGAATCATTGTTAGAAGCAGATGTGCTTTACGCACGACAAATGGCTAGCCAACTTTCCGGGCTGAAAACCACGCAAATAAGTGTAGTCAAACCAATAACCCAATTTAGTTCTGAGTACGGTTTCATGGATCGACGTATGCCAGTGATGCAAGTGAAATTCAATGCAGAAGGTAACCCTGCTTATTACATTGATCTGGCAACGGGTAAATTAGCAGCCATGGTTAATGATAGTAAACGCTTCGAGAAATTTACTTTTCGTATGTTTCATATGTGGCATTTTGCCGATGTACTCAGTAAGAATGGTCGTGATGTGCTTATTGCCATATTTATATTATTAAATATATTGGTGGTTCTATTGGGAATGTCGATGTATTTATCAAAACGCTCACGGAAAATGCGTTAATACTTTTATTTTAAAGGCCTACTTGTGGATTTTCTGAAAACTAATTTAGATATGCTTGTTATTACAGTACTTGGGTTGATGAGTTTTCTCATGCTCTGGGTTGTAGTTGAGAGGGTTATTTATTTCAAACGAGTCGCGTTAAGTCAATTTAGTCACCCTGATGAGCTTAATATAAGTTTAACGCACAATCTCACGATTCTTTATTCAGTCGGTGCAAATGCACCTTACATCGGGCTGCTTGGCACCGTAATAGGGATATTGATTACATTTCATGATCTAGGGCAGGGTGGTTCGGTTGATGTAAATACAATCATGTTGGGTCTGGCACTTGCATTGAAAGCAACCGCAATGGGTTTATTTGTGGCGATCCCTGCAATCACTTTTTACAATGGTTTGTTACGTAAGGTCGATGTATTCACGGCACAGTGGCGCAAGGATAATGGATATGAGGCGGTTTGATTCGATTAATGTCATTCCATTTATCGACATTATGCTGGTTTTACTGGCAATTGTTCTAACGACAGCCAGTTTTATTGCACAGGGTAAGATAACAATTGAATTACCTGTGGCGAAGGCATCAACGGCTGAGTCAGATCTTGGTGCGATAGAAATTAGTGTCGATCATAAGAAAAACATCTACGTTAATGACAAGAAAATTAGCTTAACTGATCTCCAACAACAGTTACTTAATATTGATAAATTAAACCCGGTTATATTGCGAGTCGATGCGAGTGTTCCATTTGAAGCATTCGTTGCCGTTGTTGATATTCTTAAGGAAGAGAATTTTCAACAGTTGACAATAAAGACTCGTCGAAGCCCATGAGCCCAGAAAAATTGGGTTTTCTTTTTTCGGCAGCTATTCATATTGCAGTGTTATTACCACTAATATCAGGTGCAATACCTTTCGGGTCTGACACCAAGCCTGACCAACAACAAATTCTAACGCTTGAACTTGATTTATTTTCACCCTCTCCTGAACCAGAAGTGATTATCGAACAAGCACTGGTTCCCAAGATCCAGGAACAGGTAGTTATTGCTGAGGAAATTATAAAGAAGCCAATAGCTCCTATAGTCAAACCAGCACAACCCTTACTACCAGTAGAATCTACTTATGCTCCTGAACTATTAATTAAACAAATTCAGCCGGTAATGGTTGATAAATCAGATACCCTAGTAAATAAAACAGATGGTAGTTACATACTTTTACTGGAGGAACAGTATACGGCGGCATTAAAACAAGCTATCGAAGCGCGAAAGTATTATCCATCCAGAGCAAAACGACAGGCTCGTGAAGGCGATGTTATTGTCGGTTTTAGAATTAACAGACAAGGGGAGATTAAGAATATCCACATTGTAAGTAGTTCCTCGATTCGTATTCTCGATAGGGCAGCAATGAGTGCGGTGAGCAATGTTGGTGAATTTAAGCCAATACCGGAGCGGATTAAACGTGAATGGTGGACGTTTGAAATATCACTCTCATATTATTTGTTATGAAGGTGAGATTATAGAAATAAAAATACCCCAATTAAGGGGCATTTTCATTCGTAAGAAGTATTACTTATGCAGCTTTTTTAGCGCTTTTCTTACGTTTCTTTTTCTTAGGCTTGTTAAGTACTTTATCCGCTTTAGCAATCACGGCAAGGTAAGCTTTAGTACGCTTAGTTGATACTTTTAGACCTTTTAACTCAGCGGAGTTAGCAGCTTTAGCGGCAGATGATTTAGCCGCATTTTTCTTAATAGCGTTAAGCTCTTTAACCGTTGTTTTAAGCAGTTTTTTAGCATCGGCAGAACCGTCTTTTTTAACTTTAGCGGTAGCGGCTTTTTTGCGTTTAGATAAAGTAGCGCGTTTCTTGGTTAAACGTTTGCCTTCAGAAGCCAATTTTTTAGCAATTTTTGAAAGGGCTGTAACAGCTGCTTCGCCATCACGGCTAGCTGCAGTTAAAGCAGCCATTACATTCTCAATTACTTTCTCAACTGAGGCACTTTTTGCGACAGATTTTTTTGCTTTTTTAGCCATTTTATTTTCCATTTTTAAATAAAAAAATGATTATATAGGGTTATTCAATGGTTTGTAAATTTTTTGTTTAAAAAAACAACAATGGGTGTTTGGAAAGTAACTTTAAAATGAAGTTTCAAATGGTCGAAGTACCTTAATTGTACTTCGACCAGATGACAAATTTGGTACCAGAGGCCGGACTCGAACCGGCACGTTCTTGCGAACAAGGGATTTTGAATCCCTCATGTCTACCAATTTCATCACTCTGGCATTGGAAGAGTGGCGTAGTGTATAGCATTTGGCGTTTTGCTCAAGCCATTTTAGGCCAGAATTGAATTTTTTCAGTTTCTACGCCACCAGTTTGCTAGAATCTCGCGCATGCGACGTTCTGATTTCAGTTTTGATCTCCCCGATGAGTTAATTGCGCAACAGCCAGCGGCTGAGCGTAATGGTAGCCGTTTGTTGTGTTTGGAGACAAAATCGGGACAGATTAGGGATAAAAAATTTACTGATTTTTGCGATTTTTTGCAAAAAGGCGATTTACTGGTTTTTAATAATACCCGTGTTATTCCAGCACGGCTGCTAGCACGCAAAGCGAGCGGCGGTAAAGTTGAAATTCTGATCGAACGGGTGATTAATCATCAAGAAGTATTGGCTAATATTCGTGCCAGCAAATCACCGAAACCGGGCAATAAAATTGTGCTGGAGAATGGTGTTGAAATAGAAATGCTTGAACGGCAGGGCGCTTTATTTAAGCTACGTTTTCCAGACGAAAAAAATGCCATGGCGGTCATTGATAGCGTTGGTCATATACCGTTACCCCCTTATATTAGTCGACAAGATAACGAGATCGATCAAGAACGTTACCAAACCGTTTATGCCTCTAAACCGGGGGCGGTTGCAGCGCCTACAGCAGGTCTGCATTTTGATGCTGATTTGCTAGCCAAAATAAAACAGCAAGGAATCGAAACAGCTGAAGTTACGTTGCATGTTGGTGCAGGCACGTACCAACCTGTCCGTACGGATGATATTCGTGATCACGAAATGCACAGTGAATATCTGGAAGTAAGCGAAGCGATGGTCGAAGCTATTAGAGCAACTAAAGCGCGTGGTGGGCGTGTAATTGCGGTGGGAACAACCAGTGTGCGTTCATTGGAAACAGCCGCACGCAGTGGCACATTACAGGCGTACGCGGGTGAGACCGATATCTTTATTTATCCTGGCTACACGTTTCAGGTTGTGGATGCGATTCTGACTAATTTCCATTTATCTGAATCAACATTATTAATGTTAGTGAGCGCTTTTGCAGGACGTGAATTTATTCTTGAAGCCTATCAACATGCCATTGATGAGAAATATCGCTTTTTTAGTTATGGTGATGCGATGTTTATTGCCCAGAGATGAAGATGTTTACCGAGATTAATTATTATGAAGTTTGATTTAAAAACAACAGATGGTTTAGCGCGCCGCGGCGAGTTAAGTTTTGAACGTGGCACAGTACAAACACCGGTATTTATGCCCGTGGGTACTTACGGCACGGTCAAAACAATGACGCCAGAAGAATTACGCGAAATTGGTGCTGAAATCATTCTCGGCAATACCTTTCATTTAATGTTGCGTCCTGGCACGGAAGTCATCATCAAGCATGGTGATCTGCATGATTTCATGCATTGGGATGGGCCAATTTTAACCGACTCCGGTGGTTTTCAAGTTTGGTCCTTAGGTGACTTACGAAAAATCACTGAAGAAGGCGTGCATTTTCGTTCCCCCATCAATGGTGACAAAGTCTTTATGGGGCCAGAAGAGTCGATGCAAGTGCAGCGTGATTTGGGCGCAGATATTGTAATGATCTTTGATGAATGTACCCCATATCCCGCAACGGAAACCGAAGCGCGTACGTCAATGGAACTTTCTTTGCGTTGGGCGGCGAGGAGTAAAACCGCACACGCTGATAATCCTGCCGCGTTGTTTGGGATTATTCAGGGTGGAATGCACGCGCAACTGCGAGATGAGTCCTTAGCGGGTTTGGTCGATATCGGTTTTGATGGTTATGCGATTGGTGGCTTGTCGGTGGGCGAACCCAAACAGGAAATGATGGCGATGCTTGACAATATTGCCGAGAAAATGCCTGCGGACCGTCCGCGTTATTTAATGGGGGTGGGCACACCGGAAGATCTGGTTGAAGCGGTGGGTCGAGGGGTTGATATGTTTGATTGCGTGATGCCAACCCGCAATGCACGAAATGGGCATTTATTTACCAGCGAAGGCGTCGTGAGGCTTAAAAATGCCCGTTATCGCGATGATACGGCTGCGTTAGATCCTGAATGTGACTGTTATACGTGTCGGCATTACAGTCGATCTTATTTATATCATTTACAGAAATCGGGTGAGATTTTAGGTTCTCGCTTGAATACGATTCATAATCTTTATTATTATCAAAATCTTATGAAAATGATGCGGCAAGCCATTGAAGATGGCGAGTTTGCGAGTTTTGCTGCGGATTTCCTCGCAAAACGCGCATAAACCTTAACGGCTGTGTCATAATAACGCGCGAATTTACTAGAAAGCTGAGTTAGCCGTAGGGCAGCGTGGTTTTCATAACACTATTATATATTAGAGAAGGGTATTCAAATGAGTTTTTTTATTGACCAAGCAATGGCGGAAGGCGTAGCAGCCGCACCTGAGGGTGCTGGAGCAGAACAATTGTTTATTATGGTGGCTATTTTTGCTGTGTTCTATTTTTTGTTAATTCGCCCACAGACTAAACGTGCTAAAGAGCATCGTAAGATGGTCTCTGAATTAAGTAAGGGCGATGAAGTTGTCACTAATGGCGGTATTTACGGAAAGCTAACAAAGGTTTCTGAAGATAATGTTGAAGTAGAAATTGCAGATAACTTGGTTGTGCGTATGCAACGACAAGCGATTTCTTCAACGTTGCCTAAAGGCACCATCAAAAACCTATAAAATTAATTCTAAGATAACGAAAATACCATGAACCAGTACCCTCTGTGGAAGTACCTGCTTATTTTATTTGTGCTCGTCATTGGCACACTTTACGCCGTGCCCAATATTTATCCTGGACAGCCGGCAGTTCAAATAAGTCCTGCCAAAGCGGGCATCATGCTAGATGCAACGTTGAACGATGAAGTCAAAAGTTTTCTTGATGAGCAATCAATTAAATATTTGAATATCGAGGCTAAAAACAATCGTGTGATTGTGCGTTTTGGTGAAAATGAAATGCAGCTTAAAGCGAAAGATTTACTTAAGGATAAATTCGCATCACAGGGTACTAAAAATAAATATGCGGTAGCGTTGAATCTGGTTCCTTCAACACCGCAGTGGCTACAATCTTTGAATGCTTTGCCTATGTATTTAGGTTTGGATTTACGTGGTGGCGTTTACTTCCTGATGGAAGTAGATATGGATGCGGCAGTTCGTTTAGCAGAAGAACGTTACGTCAGTGATGTGACGACGACCTTGCGTTCAGAAAAAATTCGTTATTTGCGTGCTTATCGTGTCGCAGCAACAGGCAAAGCCAATGGTGGCGTGGAAGTTAAATTCCGTGATGCAGAGAAACGCAGTAAAGGTCTTGATGTCTTAAATGATGAATATAAAACCCTCACCTTTAATGAAGAAGATCGTGATGGTGAGTTTTATTTAACCGCAAGACTGAGTAAAGACGAACAGCTTAGCGTGAAAAAATTCGCGATGCAGCAGAACCTTTCAACTTTGCGTAACCGTGTGAATGAAATTGGTGTTGCTGAACCAGTGATTCAACAACAAGGTGAATCACGTATTGTGATTCAATTGCCGGGTCTGCAAGACCCGCAACAAGCAGTTGATATTCTAGGTGCGACGGCAACATTAGAATATCGGGCAGTCGATGGTAAAGGTGATGTGCAAGCGGCTTTAGCGGGGCGTGTTCCAGCCGGTTCGCGTATTTATAGGGAGCGTAATGGCAACCCGGTGTTGTTGAAAAAACGTATTATCGTGACGGGTGACATGATCACCAATGCAGCTTCTGGCATCGACCAACGTAACGGTAGCGCTCAAGTGAGTGTGACACTGGATGATATCGGTGCGAAACGCATGTACAAGTTTACCAAAGCCAATGTTGGCAAACCCATGGCGGTGGTCTACATCGAAACCAAAACGGAACGGGTCAATATTGATGGCAAGGAAGTACGTAAACGTAGCAAGATTGAAGAAGTGATTAGTATTGCGAATATTCTTGAACCCTTTAGTAAACGTTTCCAAACAACTGGTTTAGATAGCATTAGTGAAGCTAGTCAGTTGGCTTTATTGCTGCGTGCAGGTTCCTTAGCGACACCGGTCGATATTGTTGAAGAACGCACCATCGGCCCCTCACTGGGACAGGATAATATTGATAAAGGTTTCAGTTCAGTCATTATTGGTTTTGTGTTGGTACTTGCCTTTATGCTGGTTTGGTATCGTGGTTTTGGCATGATTGCTAATCTAGCTTTGGCACTTAACTTAGTTTTAATTGTTGCGGTACTTTCATTATTACAAGCTACCCTGACCTTGCCAGGTATTGCCGGTATCGTTTTGACGGTGGGTATGGCGGTGGATGCCAACGTACTTATCTTTGAGCGTATTCGAGAGGAATTGCGTATCGGTAATTCACCTCAAGCAAGTATTGCAGCGGGTTATGATAAAGCCTTTTCAACCATTGCTGATGCGAATATTACAACATTGATTGCAGCCGTGGTGTTATTCGCCTTTGGTACGGGCGCGATTAAAGGCTTCGCGATCACCTTATCAATCGGTATTATCACCTCCATGTTTACTGCCATCATGGGTACACGTGCGGTGGCGAATTTAATGTGGGGTCGTAAAAAATTAACCAGACTATCGATTGGTCCGGTTAAGAAAGTATTTTCAGACAAGCTGAATTTTATGGGCAAACGTCAGTTAGCAATTATGCTTTCGCTGGTTTTGGTGTTTGCTTCGATTGGTTCTTTAGTTACTAAAGGCTTGAATTTCGGTGTTGATTTTACCGGCGGTGTCGTGATTGAAGTGGGTTATAAAAACCCGGTTGAATTAACCGGTGTGCGTAATGCATTGGCTGAAAAATATCCTGATGCACAGGTGCAGCATTTTGGTACCTCCCGTGACATACTCATGCGCATGGCGCCGCAAGAAGGTGTTAAAAGCTCAACGCTGAGTGCCGCGGTACTACAAACATTGCGAGATGTCAGTGATGACACGATTGAAATTCGCCGTGTTGAATTTGTAGGGCCACAAGTAGGTGAAGAGTTGGCCGAGCAGGGAACCTATTCAATTTTATATGCCTTAGGTTTTATTTTTGTTTACATCTTCTTACGGTTCCAATGGCAGTATTCAGTGGGGGCGGTGGCGGCTTTGTTCCATGATGTTCTCATTACATTGGGTTTTTTCTCCGTGTTGCAGCTTGAATTTGATCTGACAGTCTTGGCAGCGATTCTTGCGGTAATTGGTTATTCGCTTAATGATACGATAGTTATCTATGATCGTATTAGAGAGAATTTCCGTCGTCTGCGAAAGGTTGATCCATTGGAAGTGGTGAATATTTCAATTAACGAAACGATTTCTCGAACCATTATCACCTCGTTAACCACCATGTTGGTATTGATTGCCTTATTCTTATTAGGTGGTGAATTAATTCACGGCTTTGCAACGGCATTATTGGTGGGTGTGGTTGTTGGTACCTACTCGTCGATTTATGTCGCGAGTAACAGCGCGTTATCGTTAGGTATTAACCAAGCAGATTTAATGCAAGTTAAGCCAGAAGGTGTGAGTACAGACGGTTCACAGGTTTAAACGTATCTTAATGATGGCTGTCGCGAAGGTGGCAGCCATCATTTTCTATCACTGATTTATTGCCCAGCTTGGGTTAAGCGCATTTGCAAACGCAAGTTACCAACAGAGTCTGCAAATTGTAATGCGGTTTCAGCAGTAATTTGCCCAGACTGATATAAATCATAGAGGCTTTGGTCTAAGGTCTGCATACCATTATTGACATCTTTCTCAATCACTTCACGTAGTTCAGAGAAATTACCGCGTCGTAATAAATCACTTACGCGCGCACTTTTTCTTAGTAGTTCCCACGCGGGCACGCGACTATTATTAGTGTCCGGTAATAATTTCTGAGCCAGAATCGCTTCTAAATTCATTGAGAGCCCAAGCATAATGTGTTCACGCTGATCTTGCGGATACATATTCATAATACGTTCGAGCGCTTGCATGGTATTGTGAGCATGGAAGGTCGCTAAACATAAATGGCCAGTATCGGCATATTCAATAGCATGTTCTAAGGTATTGCGATCTCTAATTTCACCGAGCACCAATACATCGGGTGATTGTCGCATGGCATTCGTCAGTGCATCTTCATAGGAATGTGTATCTGTACCAATTTCACGTTGATGAATGACCGATTTTTTATGTTTCAAATAATGTTCAATCGGGTCTTCAATGGTAATGATATGTGCAAGATCATTTTCATTACGATAATCCAGCATCGAAGCAAGTGTGGTTGATTTGCCGCTGCCAGCGGGGCCGACAATTAGCACTAAGCCGCGCGGTAACATGACAAGGTCTTTGAGTACCGACGGAATATTGAGATCGTCAAAATGGGGCACTTCATCCGCAATCGCTCGGATCACTAAAGCAATATCTCCACGCTGGCGAAAAACATTAACGCGGAAGCGACCAATGCTAGGAAGGCTAAATGCCATGTTCATTTCTTTGTCTGTATCAAACTTCTCACGATGTTTTTCAACCATGATGAGTTGGCACATTTTATCGGTGGCGCCTTTGGGTAAAA
>CAZIWG010000006.1:0-13125 GCA_964542925.1 uncultured Granulosicoccaceae bacterium
GTGGTAATTAAATCAATATCATATTCACGTTCAAGTCGTTCTTGGATAATTTCCATGTGCAACATGCCGAGAAAACCACAACGGAAACCAAACCCAAGTGCTTGTGAATTTTCTGGCTCATAAAACAACGATGCATCATTAATACTTAGTTTCTGTAACGCCTCACGGAAACTCTCATAGTCATCAGAACTAATTGGAAACAGTCCAGCAAATACACGAGGTTGTATTTTCTCAAAACCAGGTAATTGTTCTTTCGATGGTCTGTCCGCGCGGGTAATCGTATCCCCCACCGGTGCACCCGTAATATCTTTGATTCCGGCAACAATGTAACCCACATCTCCTGCTTCCAATGCATCAGTCACAACACGTTTGGGAGTAAAAATACCCACCATATCCACCAAGAAATCTCTGCCCGTCGACATGATCCGTATCTTTGATTTTGCTGAAATTCGACCATTTACAATACGAACCAACGAGACAACACCTAAATAATTATCAAACCATGAATCAATAATTAAGGCTTGCAGTGGTGCGTCTATATCACCGACGGGTGCAGGAATTGCCTTCACCAAGGCTTCCAGTGTCTCTTTAATTCCTACTCCGGTCTTAGCACTGACTCTCACGGCACCTTCTGCTTCAATACCGATAATTTCTTCAATTTCCTGAATAACGCGTTCCGGATCAGCCGCGGGTAAATCGATTTTGTTCAAAACCGGCATCACTTCTAAGCCGAGTTCAATGGCGGTGTAACAATTTGCGACACTTTGTGCTTCAACACCTTGTGCCACATCAACCACTAATAGCGCACCTTCACAGGCAGACAACGATCGAGATACTTCATAGGAAAAATCCACATGCCCTGGTGTATCAATAAAATTCAGGCGGTAAGTCTCACCATCATCAGCATGATAATCTAAGCTAACGCTCTGAGCTTTTATCGTAATACCACGCTCACGTTCTATATCCATTGAATCGAGCACTTGAGATTGCATCTCGCGCTCTGATAAACCACCACAGTCCTGAATGAAACGGTCCGCCAGTGTGGATTTACCGTGATCAATATGAGCTATGATGGAGAAATTACGAATGTTCTCCATTTTCATGGAATGAGTACCTACAAAGGGGTAATGGGTCTGAATCTCAGCAAACCGATATAATCTAAAATTGGCAGCAAGCTCACCTCGCGCCATCCAGTCGGGGATTATAACTTATTCAGGCGATTGGCTGAAATACATCTGCAATGCCTTTAGATCGAGGGAATAATGACATATCTCATGATTTCCATGCATCAGAACAGGGACTTTAGTGCCAAATTGGCTAATTAAGTCAGGATCAGTATCAACATCGATGACATTTAGCATGAAACCCATCTCTTTTGCATACGCAAGCAAGGATTCTTGCATATCATCACAAAGATGACATCCATGTCGACTATACATACTGAGATGTATAGTCGACGATTGATTATTCATCCTTAATTTTTAATGCCAAGAATAGCGGACCACTATGCGGACGATTGATCAGAACAGGTATTGACTTCCCTTCTGGCAAGTCATCAACAAGCTCTGTGAATTGCTCAATATCTTTTATGTCGACATTATTCAACATCATAATGACGTCACCTTTGTGAATACCCGCTTTGGTTGCTGCACCGCGAGTTGTCGATACAATCAACACACCACCTTCGCTGATATCTAACTGTTTACGTTGCTTACTGGTTAATTCTGCGACCACAACACCGATACGATTCTCTTTTTCTGTTTTTGGTGAATTTTTCGCAACAACAATATCATCTTGTTCTGGAAGCTCACCAATTTTAACCGTCAAGAACTTACGCTTACCCTTGCGAAGTACTTTTACTTTAGCATTTTTATCAACAGGAGTACGCCCTACTAGGGGAGGTAAATCTTTCGAGCGAATCACTTCTTCACCATTAAAACTTAAAATTATATCTCCCACTTTAAAACCGCCATCAGCAGCTGGACTATCAGGCAATACACGAGACACCAATGCCCCACGAGGACGTTTCATACCAAATGATTCAGCTAAATCAGAATTTACATCTTGAATTAAAACACCTAACCAACCACGAGACACACGGCCATTTTTACGCAACTGATCAGCAACATTCATTGCCACTTCAATAGGAATGGCAAATGACAAACCCATGAATCCACCAGTACGACTGTATATTTGCGAGTTAACGCCAACAACTTCACCTTTTAAATTAAACAATGGACCACCCGAATTACCAGGATTGATGGCTACATCAGTTTGAATAAAAGGTACATAATTTTCTCGTGGCAAGCTACGGCCTTTGGCGCTAACAATACCTGCGGTCACCGAGTAATCAAAACCAAAAGGCGAACCAATTGCTAATACCCACTCACCTACTTTTAAATCCCTTGATGAACCGATTTTTAACACTGGTAAATGATCCGCTTCTATCTTTAATACAGCGACATCAGTTCGCTCATCTGTACCAATTACTTTGGCAGGATATTCGCGTCGATCATTCAAACGTACTAATACTTCATCAGCCCCTTTCACAACATGATTATTGGTAATAACATAACCATCATCTGAAACAATAAACCCTGAGCCTAAAGACTTGGTATCAAGATCTGGTTGTTTGCCTTGTTCATCAAAAAAACGTTTAAAGAAATCATTAAACGGACTACCTTCAGGAAGATCTGGTATCTGAAAGTTCTTCGGCAACCGTGAACTTTGTTTCACTTTTTGCGTTGTACTGATATTAACTACTGCAGCACTATTACTTTCAACCAAATCAGTGAAGTCAGGTAAACTGCTTGCCTGTGCGGAAGCGACTGACATCACCATAAACAGCGCCAACCAACTTACAATATTCTTTATATTTGCTTTCATAACAACTCCTAAACAAATTACTTATGACTCTAACCGTTTCAATACCACTGGGCTAAAATTTTCTTCCTGCCTCGCCACGACTGAAAAATACCGTACGTAAACAATGCCCACCGAAAAACCCACTACTGCTGATAATATTGAGACGATTTCAGATAAAACAAACTGATTCATAATAATAGGTAGCAATAGCATCATTAGTAATGGAATTGCATAAACAATAAAAGAACCTCGTAACAAAGCACTTTCATCTAAACCTAATAGGATACGATCACCAACAGCTAAATTTAAATCAGTTTCAACAATGAGATGTTGTTTATTTCTATTAAAGAATTTTCCGAGTAATGCTGAACCGCACCCATTCTTTGCAGAACAATGTCCACAACTTGATTGCCTATCAGTCTCAACACTGATCTGCTGACCATGTACTTCAACGACAATAGCTTGTTCTTGCATCATATACTGTTACTTTGCATGTACGACCGAACTACTAAGCAACTCAACCGTCACCGCAGGCACTTCACCCACTGCAGTAATATGATAGTCGCCCATTATGCGTCCAAAAGCATTCACTGCTCCCATACTGGATGCGCCTTGTAATAAATCAGATTCCGAAGCTAATTTTTCTATATATACAGATACCCATGCCAAGCCATCAGTGTAAACAAGATGTTCCACCGGTAAATTACTTTCAGGTAATCGATGCATATTGTGGTGTTCCAACATAAATCCTTTTGGCTTATTCTCCACGCTCCATCGGGCATCTACCATCATAGGCTTATCATGGGGGGTTTCGTCATCTGTTACCCAAGTGTATTCTCGACCACTGATATTAGGTTGAAGCAATTTTTCATCAATAGTTTCGTAGAGTTTGATATCGGTAAACATAATTTGCTCTACCGCATTGCCTTCTGAATCGAGCAACTCTGAACGTAATAGCAATTCAAAGGCATCATCTATCCAAAGACGATAGCCATAACGAAATTTATCTTGAGGCTTAATCACAACGCGTCTTGCTTGGCGTGATGCAACACGTTCATAGCCTTCAAAATTAAAATCATAGTAAGCATCTAACTTAGCCAATTCTTTCGGGAATGAAGGCAATCGTGTTCCCGGGGTCTTATTATCAACGACAACAGATTTATTGTCTGGTGAAATACAGGTAACAAACTTATTATTGCGAATAATTTCACGTGCTGATCCGGTTAACGAGATCATACGTTCACGTTCACCCTTTTCATCTGCTTTGTGAATAATTCGAATGGCTTCCAAATCATTGCCATGACGGTAAACAAAGGTACCTTGGTAATTAAGATTCTTACCCGCGTCTGTAACACGCCCCAACCACTCACGAACAGTGTCAGAGGTTATTTGTTCCGCATTAACGGTTAGGCTAGAGAATAATAAAACAAAAATTAAAAAACCACGTCTCATCGACGAACACTGCTCCCAGTAGGGTTATATTCAAGAACAACTGACTCATCTGCTGACACTATATGTTTATTACTATAACTCACAATAGGAGCAAACGGTAAAGTCCCACGTATCGGTGTTGAGTAAGCATTATGATTCACTAGATAAGTATTTAGTTTAGAGGCAACCGATGGCTGTGCGGCTGACCAATTAACACCATTGCGTGCAACCGGAATGACATTCTGATTTGTGGTACTTGAAGCCGATGCAACATTACCTGAACCGGCAGGATTAAATAAATGCTGCTCTTCTGGCTGTACCATCAATACGGCCGCAGCGGCAACGGTAGCCGCAATCGCCATGCCCGCAACTTGTTTAAACATCGCCGGAATAATTCGTTTACGAGGTTGTTGTGGTGCAAACACCGTGGGTTCATTGGCTAATGCGGCACTAATGCTATCACTCAAGTCAATGGTGTTGTTGGTACTTTCACCATGTATCGAGTGCCCGACCAAATGGTAGTTAGCCCAGCGAGAACGTAATTCATCATTATCAAGGATCTTACTGATCAGAAGGTTTGCATCATTAGATCCAAGTTCACCATCTATAAAAGCGGAAAGTTGTTCATCGATATGTTTAATCATGGTCTTCACTCAACTGGTTACTCATCTACTTCATCACCCGAAACCAACGGACGAATACGTGTTTCTATTGCTTCTCGAGCTCTGAAGATACGTGATCTCACTGTACCGACAGGGCATGACATTGCTTGCGCGATTTCGTCGTAACTGAGTCCTTCCAGTTCTCTCAACATAATGGCAGTGCGTAGATCTTCCGGCAGTGCCTTAATCGCATCATTCAACACTTCTTCAAGCTCGTCCTTTTGCGCAAGTTGCTCAGGGGTATCGTAATTCTTTAGTCCATGCGCCCCGTCATACTGCTCTGCATCCGATGCTTCAATATCATCTTTTGGTGGTCGACGTCCCATCGCCACCAAGTAATTCTTTGCTGTATTAATCGCAATGCGATACAGCCATGTGTAAAAAGCACTGTCTCCTCGAAAGCCAGCCAGCGCACGGTACGCCTTAATAAAAGCCTCCTGCGCCACGTCCTGACACTCTGACTGATCTCGCACATAACGTGAAATCAAATTCAGTATTTTTTGCTGGTATTTAAGCACCAACAAGTCGAACGCCTTTTTATCACCATTTTGGACTCGCACTACCAGCGCATAATCCACACTCTTTTCGCCCATTCGGGCTTTCCCCTCTTGCTCAGGCAAACATCTCATCCGCCTGTAAAGTAGACATATTTTCTACCAGATAGTTCGCTCACTGGCTCAATTTATTATATTCTCAAGGTCAAGCAATTCTAAAAGTACAGTTTAGTCCATAACGACAACAAAATGTTCCATTATTAGGCTTATGAGCAAAAAATTTAATTTCGATGTTCTGATTATTGGTGGCGGCCTCGCTGGCCTCAGCACGGCCTTGCGGCTCGCCGATAGCGTAAAAATCGCCATTATTGCTAAAGGCGAACTAACAGAAAGTGCTAGTTTATATGCGCAAGGCGGTATTGCAGCTGTTTTAGATGAAGAAGACTCTATTTCGAAGCACATTGAAGATACGATCAATGCAGGAGGTGGGCTCTGTCATAAAGACGTTGTCAAAACAATTGTTAGCCGTGGTCCACGCAATATTCAATGGCTCATCGATCAAGGAGTACTCTTTACCCGTGAATCCGGTGAAGATGGTTATGGTAGCTACCATTTAACCCGCGAAGGCGGTCATTCACGCCGACGCGTCATTCATGCTGCCGATGCCACCGGTAAAGCCGTTGAAATGACACTCGGTGAAAAGGTCAAACAACACAAAAATATCACGGTGTTCGAAGATCACATTGTGGTGGATCTGATTACCAACTCAAAAATGGGGCAAACAGGCAATCAATGCCGCGGTGCCTATATTCTCGAACGTGGCACCGGAAAAGTTCATAGTTTCGCTTCTCGCTGTGTGGTATTAGCAACCGGTGGTGCAAATAAGGTCTATCTGTATACCACCAACCCCGATGTCTCAACCGGCGATGGTATCGCCATGGCATGGCGTGCTGGTTGTCGGGTTGCCAATATGGAGTTCATTCAATTCCACCCTACTTGCCTTTATCATCCTAAGGCTAAAACATTTTTGATGTCGGAAGCCATTCGCGGAGAAGGTGGCAAGTTACGTTTGCCCGATGGTCGTCGATTTATGGAGGAATTTGATCCCCGTGCAGAATTAGCTCCTCGTGATGTGGTTGCTCGGGCGATAGATAATGAAATGAAATGTTTAGGTATCGATCATGTGCTACTCGATATCAGCCACAAACCTGCTGATTTTATTCGCAGCCATTTCCCCAATATCTATGCGCGTTGTTTAGAATACGGTTATGACATGACTAAAGATCCTGTTCCCGTTGTACCCGCTGCACATTACACCTGTGGCGGTGTTGTCACTGACATTAATGGTCGCACTGATGTTGAAGGTCTTTATGTTGTCGGTGAAGCTGCATGCACTGGGCTGCATGGCGCAAATCGCCTTGCCAGTAATTCACTGCTCGAATGTTTAGTGATTTCTGAAACAGCTAGTAAAGATATTTTAGAGAATTTGTCTAGTTATAGTTTAAGTAAAAATATCCAGGATTGGGATGAGAGTCGTGTAACCAATTCTGATGAAGAAGTTGTGGTCAGTCATAACTGGGATGAGCTGCGTCGTTTCATGTGGGATTACGTTGGCATTGTGCGTACCAATAAACGTTTAGAACGAGCTAAGAGCCGTGTTGATTTACTACAACGCGAGATTGATGACTATTATGGTAACTTCCGCGTGACAAACGATTTACTTGAATTGCGTAATCTTGCACAAGTGGCCGACATGATTATTCGTTGCGCGATGCAACGCCATGAAAGTCGTGGTCTGCATTACACTCTCGACTACCCGAATATGACAGATAAGTATTTACCAGATACGGTTTTGATTCCCTATAACTATTCTATCGATACGGCAATCAGCGCCTAAGTAATTTTTCTTTCTCTGCAGGTCGTGACAAGGTTAATCGACAACGTAATAACCGGTGAAAATCTGATTCTAGTGCATCTGGAAATAATGGCACGCTGAATCGCCCTTGTTTGGTTTTGAAATTTAAAATAACCAATAGTGGATGTTTGTAACTGTCGTCGCACAATTCCGCTTCAATGTTATCACCATTATAAAGACGTAATGACCAATCTCCTTGGCGAGTTTGTGTCACACTAATAACACTTTGCGAATGAATTAATAGAATGTGCCGCATGAAATAATATGCAAAACTGAGAATAATGAGTGGCAATAACAGCCACAACCAATATTGATACGATCCAACCGATACAAGCACACTGGCAAATGCAGAAATATGTAACAGAATTAATATCACGGCCAATCTACGTGATGGCTGTAATTTAAGATGCAGAACTTTTTCGAATGGCCTCAATGACATGTTGTATGCGCGCCTCCTTGTGCACATGCCGACCCATTAAATATTCGAGTAATTCTGTATCGACTATTTCAAGCAACTCAACAAAGTCCCTTTGTGAATCAGCATTTAATTGTTCGTAACTTTCTTCTAAAAAATTCAATAGCAATAAATCTAATTCCAACATACCACGGCGACACTGCCATGCCAATCTAGCATCAACCATCAAAGTGTCTTCTTAACCATCATTTGTTTTATATTACCAATCGCCTTAGTCGGGTTTAACCCTTTAGGACACACTTCAACACAATTCATAATAGTATGACAACGGAATAATTTATAGGCATCATCCAATGTCTGCAATCGTTTTTCCGTTTCTAAATCACGGCTATCCACTAAAAAGCGACTGGCTTGCAACAATGCTGCAGGACCAAGGAAGCGATCAGGGTTCCACCAGAATGAGGGGCAAGCTGTTGAACAACAACCGCACAAAATACATTCGTATAAACCATCTAACTGCTCGCGCTGTTCAGGTGTTTGTAAGCGTTCGACTTCTGGTTCAGGATCATTATTCTGCAACCAGGGTTCAACCGCACGATACTGTTTATAAAATTGTTCCATATCAACAATTAAGTCACGAATCACTGGGCGACCCGGCAATGGCCGCAGGGTGGCCTTGCTGCCTAAACTCGCTAGTGATGTAATGCACGCTAAGCCATTGCGCCCATTAATATTCATGGCATCGGAACCACAGACCCCTTCACCACAAGAGCGCCGAAAACCTAAGGTTTCATCTTGTTCTTTTAGTAACAACAAAGCATCTAATAACATCATGTCTGCTGGGCAATCATCCAGCACATAATCTTGCATACGTGGTTTTTCATCCACATCGGGGTTATAGCGATAAACAGAGAAGCGCATTAGTACACTCGCTCTTTCGGTGGGAACGTGCCCACACTCATGGGTTTTGTATGCACGGGTTTATAATCAACTTGACGTTCATGTTTGTAAAATAAACTGTGCTTCAACCAGTTCACATCATTGCGCTCAGGAAAATCAATACGAGAATGCGCACCGCGACTTTCTTTACGCGCTAAGGCAGCACAAATAGTGGCGATAGCAACATCCATCAGATTTTCTAATTCTAAGGCTTCTACTCTGGCGGTATTGAATTGTTGGCTTTGATCGGTTAAACGAACATTAGGTAAGCGTTTTTCCAGCTCAACAATCTTTTGTAGCCCTTCTTCAAGAACCGATTCCGTTCTAAACACACCACAATGTTGTTCCATCACTAACTTTAATTCGTTACGCAAGCTAGCAACTGATTCACCGGCATCTGTTTTATCCCAACGTTGTAATCGCTGCATAGCTTTTTCAACGGCTGACTCAGGTAATTCACGATGATGTCGATGCTCAGCAAGATATTCTTTAATATGATTCGCAGAGGCGCGGCCAAATACCAGAATGTCTAATAATGAATTACCACCCAAACGATTTGCACCATGAATTGAGACACAAGCACATTCACCCGCTGCATATAAACCGGGAATTTCTTCTTCCGGTCCAGATGAGACAGGCACCACCACCTGTCCAAAGCGATTCGTTGGAATGCCGCCCATAGTGTAATGTGCGGTTGGGAAAACCGGAATCGGTTCTTCTGCCGGATCAATATTAAGGAAGGCACGGGTTAAATCGCAAATGCCGGGGAGACGTTTATGCACAACCTCAGCACCAAGATGATCCACTTTCAGTAACACATGATCTTTATTCGGCCCACAACCACGCCCTTCACGAATTTCAGTGGCAATGGCTCGACTCACCACATCACGACACGCTAAATCTTTTGCTTTGGGTGCATACTTTGGCATGAAACGTTCACCGTTACTATTAATAAGATAACCACCCTCACCACGCACTGCTTCAGTAATCAACATACCTTTGCCTGCAATGCCGGTTGGGTGGAATTGAAAAAACTCCATATCCTGTAATGGAATACCGGCACGTAACGCCATGCCCATGCCATCGCCGGTATTGATATGTGCATTGGTTGAGGTGCGAAAAATTTGTGCTGCGCCACCCGTTGCAATCAAGGTCGTTTTCGCTTCAATCACCAACGGCTCACCCGTAGCAATATCCATTACCAAGGCACCTAAAATATACCCGTCATCATCACTGATTAAATCAACTGAAAAATATTCATCAAAGAAATGCGTGCGTGCAGCAATATTCTGTTGGTACAGCGCCTGTAAAATAGCATGGCCGGTTCTATCTGCTGCGGCACAAGTACGCGTGGCTTGATCACCACCAAAATTCTGACTTTGCCCACCAAAAGGACGCTGGTAAATTTTACCATTCTCAAGCCTCGAAAATGGTACGCCGATATGTTCAAGTTCATACACCACTCGTGGTGCAGCGCGGCACATATATTCAATTGCATCTTGATCGCCAAGATAATCACTGCCCTTCACTGTATCAAACATATGCCAATGCCAATTATCATCAGTAACATTTGCCAGCGACGCATTGACCCCACCTTGGGCGGCAACCGTATGTGAACGGGTTGGAAATACTTTTGAAACGACCGCTACCATCGTATTGGCTTGTGATAATTCTAAGGCAGCCCGTAGCCCTGCCCCTCCTGCCCCAATCACCAAGGTATCAAACTGTCGACGAGGAATACTCACACTACTGCTACTCCTGCATGTAATAATAAAAAGCGTAATACCCAGATCATCATAGCAATTAAATAAAATGCAATGAGTGATAAAATAGTTAAGCGTATTGCAAAGGGGTGAATATAGTCGATAACCACATTACGTATACCCACCCACGCATGGGCCAATAAACTAACAAAAAATAATATCCAACTAATCGAAACGAGCGGTGAAAGAATAAAGGTATGCCAGCGACTAAAGCTATCGATGTCTGAGTACACAATGCTTGTTGGCATAATGATGATAAATAATAATAAATAGATAGCCGAGGCGCGTTGCAATACCCAGGCATTCAATCCTGATAGAACGCCTTTCATAAACAGACACCGGCAAAAACCAGCAATAAAGAAATTGCAGAAATAATCACTAACCACGCTGTTAATTTTGCTTGTTGGCGTTCAATGCCCAAATCAATGTCTAGTAGTAAGTACCGAACACCTGCCAGCAAATGATGCAATAAAGACCAAACCAGTAGCGTCAGGATTATTTTAACCATAAAGAGATCAAAATATTGGCTGACAGTCTGAAAACCCGATTCACTTTCTAACGAACGTTGTAAGGTATAAATAAAAAAAGGAATCGCTAGAAATAACAACACACCCGTCAAGCGATGCAGTACCGACATGATTGCCGTAATAGGAAATCGAATCTGCCAAAGATTCAAAAAAACAGGACGTTTTTGCTTTACCATATAGTTAACAGTCTTTCCTTACTTAACGCTAACAAAAACAAACATTAATCACATGGTAACTCGCAGGTCTTCACGGCGCAATCACTCTTCACTAACGATTGATGAGTGATATACTTAATCTCTTTCACAACAAGCTATTCGGATTATCACCATGAACAACGATTGGGCAAATTTTCTACAAACTCAACAAGCACACATTGATGAAATTGGTGTCAGTCATTTTGGTGATGATCTACCCATTGCCGATCAAAAAACAGCTTTCCTCTGTGATTTATCTCAATTAGGACTACTTAAATTTAGTGGTGAGGATGCCGCCAGCTTCTTACAAGGCCAACTTAGCAATGATGTCAATGTACTTGATGGCTCACAAAGCCAATTAAGCAGTTATTGTAGCCCTAAAGGTCGTATTCTGGCGAGTTTCCGTATTTTTTGTGACGGCGATGATTATTACCTTCTTATCCCTGCCGATACACTTGCCGCAACCCAAAAACGCCTGCAAATGTATATCATGATGTCCAAAGTCACTATTGAAGATATAAGTGATGACACTGTTCGAATCGGATTAAGCGGTGAAGCAGCAAGCAATATACTTAATCAGTATTCACTCGACACCCCTAATGGTAAAAATGCCTATAGCCCGCAAAATAATGTACATATTTTAAGCATCGGTGAACTATCACCTAGATATATCTTGATTGGTAACAGCGATGCGCTTAAGCCTATCTGGGAAAAAGCTAAAGCTGAACTGTCAATGAAAGGTTATAACAGCTGGCAATACATGGATATTCAGGAAGCAATTCCAAGTATTGTTGCGGCTAACGTCGATGCGTTTGTGCCACAAATGGTCAATCTGCATGCTATAGATGGTGTGAGTTTTAGCAAGGGTTGCTATCCAGGACAAGAAATCGTTGCCAGAATGCACTTTTTAGGCAAGTTGAAACGCCGCATGTATCGTGCTTCCATCCAGTCCAAACAAGCACCCAAACCAGCTGATAGCTTATTCTCAGCCAATAGCAGCAGTGGCCAAGGTGCCGGTCAGGTTGTTAGTTGTGCTGCTCTCGCCGATGATAATTATGAAATCTTGGCTGTCATCCAGATTAGTGCCGAACAGGAAGGTGAGCTACACCTCCACAGCATCGATGGCCCAAGCCTGAAAATCGAGGATATCCCCTATTCTGTCTCGCTGGAACGCGAAAAATAAGCCAAAATAATCCTAAATTTCCTGTTTAATTAGCCGATAACACTTAGTAATAACGCTAATTCCTTATTATAGATAAGGCTATGATCCAAACAGGAGATAACTGTGGAAAATATTGAAGAATTTTACACTGGCCTTATCGAAGATATTAGTAATAACAAATTAGAATTACCCACTCTGCCGGAAGTCGCATTAAAGGTTCGTGAAACGGTTGAAAGCGACAATGTGAACGCCAAAAAAGTTGCTGCCGTTATCGGTACTGATGCCGCTATCTCTGCACGATTAATTCAAGTAGCCAATAGCCCACTCTACCGAGGCAACAAACACATTGATGATATTCAAATGGCTGTCGCACGCATGGGCTTTACGGTTACCCGCGACTTAGTTGTTGGACTCGCCATGCGCCAAATGTTCCAAGCCACCTCGGAAGTTACCGATCTACGTTTACGACTTACCTGGGAACACAGTACCCAAGTAGCCGGTTTGACCACGATGCTATGCAAACACTTCACCAAGCTCAAACCCGATCAAGCCATGTTAGCAGGACTCGTTCATGATATTGGTGTACTACCTATTTTAGTGCGTGCCGAAGAATACCCTGAGTTACTAGAGGATACGGTTCTACTTGATAAGCTTACAAGAGAATTACACTCACGCTTAGGTACGTTGATTTTAGATTCATGGGATTTTCCTCAAGATCTCATTGACGTAGCAGCACAACATGAAAACCTTGAATATGA
>CAZIWG010000006.1:13225-62926 GCA_964542925.1 uncultured Granulosicoccaceae bacterium
GGTGCCCTGAACCTTTGAAAAAGGTTAGGGTACTCATAACGAAGCCCGTAGGGATTCTTTGAGCAACAAGACTGACAGCGCAAAAATCTTGCACGTATCAAAAATCACCCCTCTTCAGAAGAGCCCTCTGAAGCCGCATCAACTTTCACACGCATGTGCGGAAACAACAACACATCACGAATGGATGGCGAATCCGTCAACAACATCACTAACCGATCAATTCCAATACCTTCACCCGCAGTCGGTGGCAACCCATGTTCTAACGCCACAACATAGTCTGCATCAAAATGCATCGCTTCATCGTCGCCGGCATCTTTTTGTTCAACCTGTTCACGGAAGCGGGCCGCTTGATCTTCGGCATCGTTTAATTCCGAGAAACCATTCGCAATTTCACGACCGCCAACGAAGAATTCAAAACGGTCTGTCACAAATGGATTATCATTATTACGACGCGCCAAAGGAGATACTTCGGCAGGATAGGCAGTAATAAAGGTTGGGTTCTTTAATTGATGTTCAACGGTTTTTTCAAAAATCTCAATCTGCACCTTACCCAAGCCATAACTATCCTTGATATGAATATCTAAATCTTCGGCAATACTGCGTGCCGCATCAAGAGCATTTAACTGATCTTCAGTTATCTCTTTATTAAAATATAAAATGGATTCAACCACTGTCATGCGTGTAAAAGGACGACCAAAATCATACTTTTCACCCTGGTATTCCACGATAGGCGAGCCTAATAAATCTTCCGCCAATCCACGCAATAATGTTTCTGTGGTATTCATCAAATCATGGTAGTCAGCATATGCTTCATAAAACTCAATCATGGTAAATTCAGGGTTATGGCGTGTTGATAACCCCTCATTACGGAAGTTACGATTAATTTCATACACACGTTCGAAACCACCTACCACTAAACGCTTTAAATACAATTCAGGGGCAATACGCAAATACAAGGACATATCTAATGCATTGTGATGCGTTGTAAAAGGTCGTGCTGCTGCACCACCAGGGATTGCTTGCATCATCGGTGTTTCAACTTCCATGAAATCACGTTTGTTAAAATAATCGCGAATGTAACTGATAATTTTTGTACGCATCACAAAGGTCTTACGTGATGCATCATTCATAATCAAATCAAGGTAACGTTGGCGGTAACGTGCTTCTTGATCAACAAGACCGTGGAATTTTTCAGGCAGTGGTCGTAATGCTTTTGTTAACAATCGAATACCATCGACCTTCACCGACAACTCACCTGTTTTGGTTTTAAATAAAACACCTTCTGCACCAATAATATCGCCAATATCCCATTTCTTGAATTGTGTGTTGTAATAACCTTCTGGCAAAGTATCGCGTGTTACATATAACTGAATTTGACCTGACATGTCTTGCACATGCGCAAAGGATGCCTTACCCATCACACGCCGCGTCATCATACGGCCGCCGACACTAACACGAACAGCATCTTTCTCTAGTTGCTCACCTTCTACATCATCATATTTTGCATGTAACTCCCCTGCCATGACATCGCGACGGAAATCATTTGGAAAAGTGATCTCGTCACTTTCACGTAAGGCAGTTAGCTTAGTGCGGCGTTGAGCTATTTGTTCGTTTTCATCTATGTCAGTCATGCTACTTTCCAAGTATGGTTTTTGTTTAATATTAACACGTGTTTAAATTTTAATTTTACAAGCCTTGTTTCAAACTGGCTTCAATAAACTGGTCTAGAGAACCGTCCAACACGGCTTGCGTATTTCCGGTTTCGACACCCGTGCGTAAATCCTTAATACGTGATTGATCGAGTACATAAGATCGGATCTGACTGCCCCAACCAATATCTGATTTGGTTTCTTCGACCGCCTGTTGATCAACCGAGCGCTTCTGCATTTCCATTTCATACAGTTTCGCCTTTAATTGTTTCATCGCTGTGGCTTTGTTCTTATGTTGCGAGCGATCATTCTGGCATTGTACAACGATACCAGATGGATTATGCGTAATACGCACTGCCGACTCTGTTCGGTTAACATGCTGTCCCCCCGCCCCACTAGCACGGTAAACATCAATACGTAAATCCGCTGGATTAATATCAATCTCTATATTGTCATCAATTTCGGGCGATACAAATACCGCGGCAAAGGAGGTGTGACGACGGTTACCCGAATCAAATGGGGATTTCCGTACCAAACGATGCACACCGATCTCGGTTCTTAACCAACCAAACGCATAAGGACCGATAATTTGCACCGTGGCAGACTTAATGCCCGCTACTTCACCAGCCGAGGCTTCAATGATCTCTGCTTTAAAATCGTGTTGCTCTGCCCAACGTAAATACATACGCAATAACATTTCTGCCCAGTCTTGCGCTTCTGTACCGCCTGAACCCGATTGAATGTCCAAAAAGGCATTATTAGCATCCATTTCACCAGAAAACATACGTTGAAATTCGAGTTGTGCGAGGGCTTTTTCTTGTTCGTCGAGATCTTCAACAACCGCGCTAACGGTGTCTTCGTCTTGTTCGGCTTCGGCTAATTCGAGTAACTCTTTGGCTTCATTCAAACCGCCGGTTAGGTTATCGAGGGTATTCACAACCTGTTCGAGCATTGACCGTTCACGGCCTAAAGCTTGAGCGCGCTCTTGATCATTCCATATTTCAGGATCTTCAAGTTCACGGCCGACTTCTATTAGGCGTTCCGACTTGTTTTCGTAGTCAAAGGTACCCCCTAAGCTCATCTGAGCGAAGTAGCATCTCTTTGATTCGTGTGTATATGAGGTTAAGTTCTAACATTATTAATAGCTGTTATTTCAAAGCGTTGAAGTTTACTACAGAGCGCGTTCGCACTCCATAATAATTAATTTAATTAAATAGGTTCAATTTGTTCCACCATCAACTGCGCACTTTTCCTACCATTAAATTCATTCACATCCAGTCGATAAGCAAGCCGAACCTGATTTGTTCCTGCTGCCCAGTCTTCATCTGTGACATTAAAGGCAATCGCATCAATACAACCCGAGCTCGATGGTAAGCGGAGCATTAGTTTTAAATGTTTATCGCCGAGTACTTTTTTACTGACAATCTCAAACTCACCATCAAAAATCGGCTCTGGGAACCCCTGCCCCCAAGGGCCTGCTTGGCGTAGTTTCTCAGCGAATTCTAAGTTGAGTTCTTGCGACGCTAATTCACCGTCACTAACAATGACACCTTGTAAGTCTTCATCAGACAGCAAGCTGCGTACCTGTTCATCAAATGCCTGACTAAACGTTGATAAATTTTCTACTGGCAAACTAAGGCCCGCCGCCATGGCATGCCCACCGAATTTACTAATTAAACTAGGATGTGTCGCAGCCACCGCATCTAATACATCACGTATGTGCAACCCAGGAATAGAGCGCGCAGAGCCTTTTATCGTGCCCTCTTCTTCACCAGGTGCAAAGGCGATCACTGGGCGGTGTAATTGCTCTTTAACCCGTGAGGCTAGGATTCCAATCACCCCTTGATGCCAACTTGCATCATAGAGACACACGCCAACCGGCTGATCATCACCCAATTCCAACTTATCCAATGCGGCAAACGCTTGTTGCCGCATGTCGGTTTCTATTTCACGACGTTGTTTATTGAGGCTATCGAGTTGTTGCGCTAACTCAAGTGCACGAGAAGGATCATCAGTAAGCAAACATTCAATGCCCACTGACATGTCTTCAAGTCGTCCTGCGGCGTTAAGTCTGGGGCCAACTGTAAAACCAAAATCGGAGGCGACACATTCCGCTTGATTTCGACCCGCAACATGCAGTAAGGCTTCTATACCTTTACAACACTGACCTTTTCGAACTCTAGCTAAACCTTGTGCAACAAAAATACGATTATTATGTTCAAGTGGTACAACATCGGCAACCGTACCCAATGCAACAATATCTAATAAGTTACCTAAATTGGGTTCTGCTATTGAATGTTGTTCGAACCATTGCTGTTGTCTTAGTTCAGCGCGCAATGCCAACATCACATAAAACGCCACACCGACACCCGCAGTGCTTTTAGCAGGGAATTCATCACCCTTTTGGTTCGGGTTTACGATTGCATCCGCATCAGGCAGTATTTTTCCGGGTAGATGATGATCAGTCACAACCACCTTAACGCCCGCTTGTTTCGCTGCGGCAACACCCTCTACACTAGAAATTCCATTGTCAACTGTGATGATTAAATCAGGGTTTCGCTCAAGTGCTAATACAACTATTTCAGGCGTTAGACCATAGCCATAACTAAAACGATTGGGCACCAAATAATCAACGTTCTCTGCGCCCATCATGGTAAGTGCGCGCATCATCATTGCGCAACTGGTGGCACCGTCTGCATCAAAATCGGCAACAATTAAAATTCGTTGCTGTTCACTAAGTGCATCTATTAATATTGATATAGTTTGTTCTATCCCCGTCAACGTATCGTAAGGCAATAACTGCGACAATGAATACTCTAATTCGGTAATATTAGTAATACCGCGTGCAGTATAAATATGATTAAGTAACTCATTGTGAATGGATTTTAATTTTAAATTTTTAACCGAACGACGGACTATCTGTTTATTAGTTGATGCCATTATAACGCATCCACAATCATATTGGCTTTTGGGGAGCGCCTCCAAAACCGACTTAAATGTTGTTTAGTAAATTTAATTTTCATTTTTCCCGTTAAAATAATCAACGTATCTAATTCGTTTTTCTTAATCAATGCTAGTGCCGGCTGCAACCATTGCTTTTCAATATTTATTAAAAAATCACCCCACACAACTGCATTATTTTCTATCGCGTCAAACACCACTATATTGTTTTTCGTAGCATCAATTACTTCTATATTCTCGCAAAGTTTATCTGCATTCATACTAGTTATTTTCGCTAACCCATGACTGAATAAGTCATTCGCATACACGGCATCAAACACTTGTTTGTATTTTGCGCGTAATAAATAACCACCGCCCCACAACCATAAACCATTCACGCACACGAGGCCTTGTTCTTCTCTCTCACGGTTAACGCGACTTTGTGTCATACACATTTGCATTTCATTCTGCAATAATCGCCATTTCGCCGCATCATCTCCTTCAGGTAAGTGTTGTAAAATATTTTTACCCCTGACTTTTTTAATGCTAGTAAAAACCACATTTGATTTATCAGCTGTACGGAAAAATAAACTTTGTTGATGTCCGTGATGTGTTGTAATGCCATCTTCTAATAACATTTCATCCATTTCACTGACTAATTGTGCGAATTCATGCTTGGCTAAATCAAAGGTGTTTTTATCAAACAATAAAACATGGTCAAGATCAGGATACAGGTTAACCGGATCAGCACACATCCAATAACCTGTTGATGCATCAATGCCAGCACCAAAAGCCATGATCGCCGCAATCGGAAAGGTTTCTGGTTCGGTATAAGTTAAGGTAAATAAATTAGCTAAGGTAATAGCTTGCGAATCAATGCTTTCTTTTTCACCACGAGAAAATATTTTTCTTAGGCTTTTAAATGATTTTTGTTTTTTTTTCAACCATTCAGAAACAACCGCGCTCTCTGAATCGTCAAACGTCAGTGGCGGCAGAACTAATGTTAAAGTTGATGCCGCCACGGTCGTTCCAATTATTCCATATTATCAAGGATAGCGTTTTTAACTGCTTCAAGCTCAGCGTTAACGGTAATAAGTGCGCGTGTACTTTGCTTAATAGCCGTATCAGGATCTTTCAAACCATGCCCGGTTAATGTACAAACAATCTTGCTACCTTCAGGGATTTTACCCGTTTCAATATCGCATAAAGCACCCGCTAGTGATGTAGCAGAAGCAGGTTCACAGAACACACCTTCTTTCTCTGCTAATAATTTTTGCGCTGCAAGAATCACTTCATCCGTGCATTCATCAAACCAACCGTCAGACTCTTCTCTAACCACCCAAGCTTTATCCCAGCTTTGCGGATGACCAATACGAATCGCCGTAGCAACCGTATCAGGGTTATCAACCATTTCACCGCGCATAAACGGTGCCGAACCGGCTGCTTGGTAACCCACCATTTTAGGACGGTTGTTTACCACACCATGTTCAAAATATTCTGTGTAGCCCATCCAATGTGCGGTAATGTTACCTGCGTTCCCCACTGGCAAGCAATGGAAATCAGGTGCAAAACCCAATTCTTCGACAATTTCAAATGCCGCCGTTTTTTGACCTTGCAGACGATACGGGTTAATTGAATTTACAATTGTAACCGGTGCATGTTCCGCTACATCTTTGACTAATTGCATGCCTTCATCAAAGTTACCTTTGATTTGAATTACAACCGCACCGTGCATCATCGCTTGCGATAATTTACCCAGTGCAATTTTACCTTCTGGAATTAAAACAAAAGCGGTAATACCTGCCCGTGCTGCATAGGCCGCCGCCGCTGCCGATGTATTGCCGGTAGATGCACAAATAATCGCGGTGCTACCTTCTTCAACTGCCTTCGTCACGGCCATAGTCATGCCGCGATCTTTAAACGAACCGGTTGGATTAAGACCTTCGTATTTAACATAAATATCAACATTTTTACCGATAATGCTCGGAATATTATTCAAACGAATCAATGGTGTGTTGCCTTCGCCCAAACTAATCAGTCGCGTATTATCCGATACAGGCAAGCGATCACGATACTTGGCAATCAGTCCGGTATAACGATCTCGAAATGGCATAGTTAGGTACTCCGTAAAAAAAGTTTAATCTGCATCAAGTGCTTCAAGACGAATACGCACCACATCGCCATGAATACTTTCAAGTGCTTCAATTTGTTTAATCGCGGCATTCATTTGTTTTTCACGAATGCGTTGCGTTAGTAAAATAATCGGCACACGCGTTTCATCTTGTGCCGGTTGTTTCTGTAAAATGGCTTCGATACTGATGTCCCGTTCACCCAGTATGCGCGTAACATCCGCTAATACACCCGGTTCATCACTGGCTTGTAAACGTAAATAATAAGCCGTTTCAACATCATCCATTGAAAGGATCGGCATATCCGATAAGGCATCAGGCTGGAATGCTAAATGCGGCACACGGTTTTCAGGATCGGCAGTCAATGCGCGAACTACATCCACGACATCGGCGACGACCGCTGAGGCAGTTGGATCAGCACCCGCACCCGCACCATAATATAATGTTGGACCGACTGCATCCCCCTTCACTAATACCGCGTTCATGACACCATCCACATTTGCAATCAAACGGCGCTTTGGAATTAACGTTGGATGCACACGTAATTCAATACCTTTATCCGTCCGGCGTGATACACCAAGGTGTTTAATGCTGTAACCCAATTCAGTTGCGTAATCGACATCTTCGCTGGTGATCTTACTAATCCCTTCGGTGTAAGTCTTTTCAAATTGCAGCGGAATACCAAATGCAATAGATGCAAGAATTGTTAACTTATGCGCCGCATCAATACCTTCAACATCAAAGGTTGGATCTGCTTCGGCATAACCGAGTTCCTGTGCTTCGGCTAACACATCATTAAAGTCACGACCTTTATCGCGCATCTCGGTAAGAATAAAATTACCAGTGCCATTAATAATACCGGCTAACCATTCAATTGAGTTACCTGCTAAACCTTCACGAATCGCCTTAATAATGGGGATGCCACCAGCAACGGCCGCTTCAAATGCCACCATCACGCCTTTTTCTTGCGCTGCTTTAAAAATTTCATTGCCGTGAATTGCTATCAAGGCCTTGTTTGCAGTGACCACGTGCTTACCATTCGCAATCGCTTGCATGACTAATTTGCGTGCTGGTTCATAGCCGCCGATAAGTTCTACCACAATATCAATCTCAGGATCGTTAACAACATTGGACGCATCATCGGTCAATTTAATGTTGTCTATAGAACAAATGCGTGGCGCGGTTAAGTTACGCGCAGCCGCATGCGACACTTCAATACCGCGCCCTGCACGACGTGTAATTTCTTCCGCGTTGCGTGTTAACACATTCACTGTGCCACAACCCACGGTACCTAAACCTAATATGCCCACCTTAACCGGTTTCAAACGTCTTCTCCTGCTGCGGGTTGCAGCGTATTGTCATGTTTAAACATCGCGCGTAAACCACGAATTGCCTGACGCGTACGATGTTCATTTTCAATTAAACTAAAGCGCACGTGATCATCGCCATACTCACCAAAACCCACACCCGGTGACACAGCGACTTTGGCTTCTTCTAATAATTTTTTCGTAAATTCCAACGAGCCCATTTTCTTATAAGCGTCAGGGATCGGCACCCACACAAACATGGTTGCCTTGGGTGGCTCTACTTCCCAACCAATCGAGTTCAAGCCTTCGCATAACACGTCACGACGATTGCAGTACATGTCGCAAATTTCCTGCACACAATCTTGCGGCCCTTCCAGCGCAGAAATTGCCGCAACTTGAATTGGCGTGAACATACCGTAATCGTGATACGACTTCATGCGTGCTAAGGCGGCAACGAGTTTCTCATTGCCACACATAAACCCAACACGCCAACCAGGCATATTGTAGCTTTTTGACAGCGAATAAAATTCAACCGCCACTTCTTTCGCACCCGGCACTTCTAAAATTGATGGCGCTTTGTAACCATCGAAAACAATCTCAGCATAAGCAATATCATGCACCACCCAAATTTGGTGTTCTTTGGCAATCGTGATGACTTTTTCAAAAAATTCCAGTTCAACACAACCAGTAGTGGGGTTGCCCGGGAAATTCAAAATTAACATCTTTGGCTTTGGCCACGAATTTTTAATCGCCGCCTCCAACTCAGTAAAAAAGTCGACACCCGGTACCAGTGGTATATGACGAATATCCGCACCGGCAATCACAAAACCGTAAGTATGAATCGGGTAACAAGGGTTTGGCACCAGTACTGCATCGCCCGGCCCTACCGTTGCCAAAGCAAGGTGTGCAAGACCTTCTTTCGAGCCAATAGTAACAATGGCTTCTTTATCCGGATCCAAGTCCACATTGTACTTGTTCTTATACCAACGCGTTATCGCACGACGCAAACGCGGAATACCTCGAGACATGGAATAACGGTGGGTATCCTTTCGTTGAGCAGCTTCGACTAATTTTTCGACAATATGCTCTGGCGTTGCCTGATCAGGATTGCCCATCCCAAAATCGATAATGTCTTCACCACGCGCACGCGCCTGTGCCTTTAATTCGTTAACGATATTAAAGACATAAGGAGGTAATCGCTTAATTCTGGGAAATTCTTCTTCCAAGGCCTTAATCCACTCATCGTCCACTAGGACATTAGTCATCAATAGGTCGAGCAAGATAAGGCTCAGCGTCACTATTGTCAATCAAAACAGGTCTGGTTTAGACCAATTTTCCCTGCAAATATAACATGATACGGTATTTTAGGTGCTGAAAAGTAAAAAATGCAGTAGCATGCCCACAAATCAGCAAAAAGACCGTAAGCCATGAAATTACACCACAGCCCACATAATAGCCTGAACATCATCAAGGCTTATACGGACAATAGCGTCAGCATCGGTGAAGAAGTCTTTACTCATAGTCTCGTTGTTCAGGCTAATGCTTTAAACCGCGAGTGGACACCTCAAAATGTTAACGAACTGGATGCTGCAGCCATTGAAGAGCTGGCGCAACTGGATACCGAAATTATTTTATTGGGCACGGGAACGAAACAACAATTTCCCGATCGTAGATTATTCATTTCCCTATACGACCGCAACATTGGTATCGAGGTTATGGACACCCCCGCTGCGTGCCGAACCTACAATATTTTACTGGAACAGGATCGTGCAGTGACGGCGGCGTTGTTGATGGGTTAAATGACTAAAATAACTTAGACAGGATTTACAAGATTAACAGGGTTTAAATACCAACTACATATCAGAGCTAGTTATTATTTAATCCCTCCGCCCTCTTTTTTTATAAAAGAGCAATAGGACCCACACGTAGAAAATTTATAAAAACGCATTAACCCACTCTCTCGCATCATTTTCATTTTCAAATATTTTCATATCCCATGTTTGCTCATTATTGTTTAGCTCAAAATATGTTTTATACATACTCACTAAACCGGTCATTACTATTTTATTCGCTATCACTGCTAGCTTCATATTAGGGTTTACTTTATACGCACTAACATCGGATATTGCGATTTTTTGAACAGAACTTGAATCAATAAGAAAATCTTCGACACGAATAAAATCAACAATGGCATATTTAATTGATGCAAAACGAGGATCTGAGGTGGCTTTCGAACAGGTATCGAGATAATCATTACCAAATACACCTGTAACAGTGATTATATATCCCTCATCTTCCCAAAATATTTCTTGTGATATTCTAAATCACCTTTTTGTAGCAGCGCAAAACTTACTTCCTTTTAAAACAATAACGGCCGCCATCGGCGACCATTTATTATCTTTTCATACGTTATCAATCTTCTCTAAACAAAGCATCAATCGAATAGCCATCACGTTCTAACACCTCACGTAATCGGCGTAGGGCTTCAATCTGAATTTGCCGTACTCGTTCTCGAGTCACACCAATTTCATTACCCACTTCTTCAAGTGTTGAAATTTCATAACCGTGTAATCCAAAACGACGTTCAACCACTTCGCGTTGTTTGTCATTAAGTTGGCTTAGCCAACCGTCAATACGGTTGTTTACATCATTATTTTGTAATACGCCAGCAGGATCGTTTTGACCTTCATCACGGATAGAGTCAACCACAGTGGCGTCGGAGTCACGACCAAGCGGTGTATCAATCGAGGTGACGCGTTCGTTTAAACCCATCATGCGCTTTACATTTTCAATAGGTTTGTCGAGCATTCTTGCCACATCTTCAGGGCTCGGCTCGTGGGAGAGTTCTTGTGTGAGTTTACGTGCCGCACGTAGGTAAACGTTCATTTCTTTCACAACGTGAATCGGTAAGCGAATGGTACGAGTTTGGTTCATAATCGCACGTTCGATGGTTTGACGTATCCACCATGTCGCGTAGGTTGAGAAACGAAAACCGCGTTCTGGATCAAATTTTTCAACCGCGCGTATCAGACCAAGGTTGCCTTCTTCAATCAAATCCAGCAATGCGAGACCTCGGTTCATGTAACGACGCGCAATTTTCACCACAAGCCGGAGGTTGCTTTCAATCATACGTTTACGACCGGCGTCTTCACCTCGCTGCGCCATGCGAGCATAGTGAACTTCTTCTTCTGCCGATAATAACGGAGAGGCGCCAATTTCGCTCAAATAGAGCCGTGTGGCATCGGCTTCAGCTGGTCGACCTTTGGCTTTCACTTTCGCTGCTGCCGGTTTGCTTTTGGCTTTGACTTTTGGCTCTGCTTCAATAGGATCTACAATCATTTTACTCCCCTCCATAACGTCCGGCAACGCATCGTCTGGTGCTTGCGTGTTGGACTTCTTGTGCGGCATGGCTTTATCTCCTTCTCCGATCTTTGACACTATTAAGCCTGTCTCAGTTTCTAAACAAGGTACCGCATATTTATTGTTATCGGCTAAAAGTGCAGAGTCTGAACACCCTATGCCAATTAGCGGCGTCTGGGCAGGTATCGAAGTGGATCAACCGGATTGCCATCACTGCGTATCTCAAAATGCAATTTGACCCGATCTGTGCCGCTTCTTCCCATTTCAGCGATGCGCTGACCTTGTTTCACTTGCTGGCCTTCCTTAACAAGTAACTTTCGGTTATGCGCGTAAGCACTTAAAAACCTTTCATTATGTTGAACAATAATAAGCCTACCATAGCCCCGAAGTCCACTCCCACTGTAAACTATTTTTCCAGCCGCTGAGGCTTTCACTGCTTGTCCAAGTCGGCCAGCGATGTCGACCCCCTTTTTAGTGGCTGATTTCCTTGAAAACTTGTTAATAATCAGCCCATTAGTTGGCCAGTGCCAGCGGATTCGCCCTTTCACGTATCCCTGATTAGTAGCTTTTTTCTTAACCTTTTTTGTGATTTTCTTATTCTTTTTCAGCTTGTTACTGGATTTATTTAGTGTAGATTTTGAAGTTTTTTTCCTAACTTGGACTTTTTTTGCTGAATTTGAGTGATGAGCATGATGCTTTTTAATCGATTTGAGCCAGATTTTTTGCCCCACATAAATGGTATATGGCGAACGAATACGATTCAGACGTGCTAATTTTCTGAAGTCTTTTCCATGTTGGAAAGCGATAGAATAAAGCGTTTCACCACGTCTGACTTTATGAAAACTGACATTTCGCGGTGCAGTATGTCGTGCTTGCTTGGAAACAGGAGCAAGTCCTGTGTGTCCACCACAACCAGACAATAAAACAAGGCTACTACTGAGCAAGAGAGCCAGCAGTATTGAGAAAGGCTTAACCACGCCCACCCAACAAGGGCACAAAGCTAACTAAGTCGAGATGCTTGGAGTCAAAACCCTCTTCTGTGCGGGTAACAACCAATAATTGTTGTTCACCCTGTTGCTCACCCACCGGAATGACCAACCTCCCACCCACTTTCAGTTGGTCAAATAAAGGCTTGGGTACCTGAGACGGTGCAGCAGTGACAATAATGCCATCGTAAGGAGCATAGTCTTGCCAGCCCCAGTTGCCGTCACTGTATTTCAGGCGAACATTACGTAAGCCTAACTCCTGAAAACGTAGCCGAGCTTGTTGCTGCAGTGCTTCAATACGTTCGACGCTGTAAACACGCTTAACTAAGCGAGACAAAATCGCAGTTTGATAACCTGAGCCTGTACCAATCTCCATGACACGTTCTAAAGGTCCATCTTCCAATAGCGCTTCAGTCATCCGTGCCACGATATAAGGCTGTGAGATGGTTTGCCCGTAACCTATCGGTAATGCCGTGTCTTCATAAGCGCGTGTTGCCATCGCCTCATCGACAAAGATATGCCGTGGTGTACTACGCATAATTTCCAATACATTAAGGTTTTTTATGCCTTTTTCACGCAGGCGATCAATTAAGCGGTCACGGGTGCGCTGCGAAGTCATACCGATACCTTGATGACGCGGATCATTCACGTATTCACGTCCTCCAACCAACTCGCTACGGCATCCAATGAGGCATAGTGCGTCATATCAATTTGTAGAGGAGTCACGGAGATACTGTCATGCGCAACGGTATGAAAATCGGTACCGGGCCCTGCATCTTGTTTTTCTCCCGGTGGGCCAACCCAAAAAATCGGTTTTCCACGTGGGTCTTTATCACGGTAAACCGGTTCGGCTTTGTGGCGATGCCCTAAACGTGTAGCGACAAAGCCTTTAATTTCAGGCCAAGGTAAATCGGGGACATTCACATTCAAAATAGTGTTAGCTGGCAAGGGTTTATTTGCCAGTTGTTCAATAATGATTTGCACTGCTTTAGCCGCTGAGTCGTAATGAATAAGGTTATCACCACTCAAAGACACCGCAATGGCGGGTAAACCAAGAAAACGGCCTTCAACAGCCGCCGCAACCGTGCCGGAGTAGAGTACATCGTCACCCATGTTGGCGCCGGCGTTAATGCCTGCGATAACCATATCCGGTTCTTCATCAAGCAGTCCTGTAATGGCTAAATGCACGCAATCAGTGGGTGTACCTTCCACGCTGATAAAACCATTGTCTTTCTCGGTTGCTCTTAGTGGGCTATCGAGAGTCAGGGAGTTACTCGCACCACTACGGTTTCGATCGGGAGCAACAACCGTTAAATCCGCCTGAGCTTGGAGGGCTTGGTGAAGGCAGATAATCCCTTCTGCCTGATAACCATCATCATTACTTAACAAAATATGCATACAATCAGAATACCAGAAAACACTTATGCTAACATTATCATCTATTTGACCCATCATTATAAGAATATGGCTGATAAATCTAAAATCTCCGATGATGACAAGGCTTTGTTTCGCAAGCAAACGACCGGTGCGCGCAAACTTGAGCACGACAAGGTTCACCATACTCAAAAGCCCGTTAAACCGATTCCAGCCCAACGTATTGCCGATGACAGGCAAGTACTTGATGATATGTTCTCCGATGAAAGCGACGCTGAAGATATTGAAACAGGTGAAGAACTACTATTTTTTCGTGACGGGTTGCAAACGAAGCTCATTAAGCGGCTTCGGCGTGGCCAACTAAGTGTCACCGCAGAATTGGATCTACACGGTTATATTGTTACCGAGGCACGCATTGCACTAACCGAGTTTCTAAAGGATTGTCGCCACCATGGTGATCGCTGTGTGCGGATAGTGCATGGTAAAGGTCATGGTTCAAGGCAAAAATTACCGGTGCTTAAAAACAAAGTGAATAACTGGTTACAACAACGTGATGAAATATTAGCTTTTTGTTCAGCGCGCCCTGAAGATGGCGGAACCGGTGCAGTTTATGTTTTGTTAAAACGATCATAGTCACTGGCATCAAACAATTCACGTATCACTGATGTGGCGTAACACCCTGCGGGTAAACTAAAACTGAGTCTTACACCATCGTCGTTCTTTTCAATTGAGAAATCACTGGGGACTAAACGCAATTCACGGCGTTCCATTTTTAAACCGGCTTTTTCAAGCCCTTCACACCAACTTGGAAATTGAATCGGTAAGGTTTCTTCAAGTAATTTTATTTCATGACTGGTTGGTAACTCCCCCTGCCCCCATAGTGGTGCAGTAGGGTGTATTTCACCACTTTCGAGACGTTGCAATAGTTCATCATTGATTCCTTCAACAGGGAAAAAACCGCGACGTCCCGTACGTAAACAAATATCACCAACTTGTAATGAACACCAATTATTCACCTTGACGCGTTCGGCTAAAATATAATTAAAAAGCAGTGACCGTGCCGTTGAAAGATAAAGTGATCGTTGATGACGTTTAATCCGCCGATCACCCTCAAACATGGCTTGGGCTTTATTTAAATTCGCACCTGCGTGCCCGAATCGTTGGCTAGCAAAGAAATTAGGCACGCCGTGTTTTCTAATAGATTCAGCGCGGTGCATTAACACATCATGATCAACGTCAATATCACGCACTTGAATCGTAAAATGATTACCCAGCAACGTACCTCGGCGTAATTTACGTGAGTGACGTTTAACCTCGACTATTTCTATTTCATCTGATGACAGTGATTGCCAGTCAGGCTCTTCTGTTGTTGGAAAATGTACGCTAAACCACTGAGTGGTGAGTGCATGGCGATCTTTCATGCCCGCATAACTGACGGCCATCGATTTAACACCGGCGAGTTTTTGTAATTGTTTCGCTACAAAATCAGTATTGGTATGTCGCTTACGAATTTTCAGCCAAACATGCTCACCTGCACCATCTGGTTCAAGTAAGGGAATTTCATCAACAATATAGTCTTCCGCAACTTGGCGTAATATTCCAGTAGCAAGCGGTTCGCCATGAGCATACGGCGTTTGTAATGCAATACAATGGCATTGCTCAAGCGTTTTCATGAGGAATTCTTTTTTTAATCGAGTAACACAACTACCATGGCGGCAATGCCTTCACCACGACCAGTAAAACCTAACTTTTCGGTAGTGGTCGCTTTAACATTAACGCGGTCAATATCCACTTTACAATCACTGGCAATGTTTTTACACATATCGTTAATATAGTTTGCCAATTTAGGAGCTTGTGCGATCACTGTACAATCGAGATTAACCACACTTAGATTTTTGTCTATCAGCAGCGCGATGACATCACGTAACAGTTGGCGGCTATCTGCACCTTTATAAGCAGGCTCAGTATCAGGAAAGTGTTTGCCAATATCACCCAGCGCTGCCGCGCCAAGCAAGGCATCACAAATAGCGTGCAGTAATACGTCTGCATTTGAATGTCCATCAAGTCCTTTTTCATACGGCACAGTCACACCACCCAGAATCAGTGGACGCCCTTCAATGAATGCATGGACATCATAGCCTTGACCAATTCGCATGCTTACTTCCTTTGACTTAAATAAAATTCAGCTAAGGCTAAATCTTCGGGTCGGGTTATTTTAATATTGTCTGCACTGCCTTCAAGCATGAGCGGGGCGTAACCAGCATGTTCTATCGCTGAAGCATCATCAGTGACCAAGTAACCATCATTTAATGTGCCATTTAATGCATCTTGCAACATACCATAACGAAACATTTGTGGCGTTAAGGCACGCCACAAATATTCTCGATCAACTGTTTCTTCAACCACATTCACAGGATCAATTTTCTTTATTGTATCGTGAACGGGTGCGCCGAGTAAGCCACCGACAGGATGAGTAGCCATCGTAATTAATAATTTATCAAGATCATCTTTGCATAAACAGGGGCGTGCTGCATCATGCACCAACACCCAATCTTTCTCATCCGCAAAATCAGCAAGCCCTTGTATGGCATTCAGTACTGAATGACAGCGTTCATCACCACCTTTCACTGTCATCACAGGTCTGTCGGTTTTAAAGTGCAAGTCTCGCCAGTGTGTATCGTGTTCTGCGATGGCGACAACCACACCACTAATACGCGGATGATGAATAAAACAATCCAGCGTTTGTTCAAGTACTGTTTTACCGTTAAGAGGCAGGTATTGTTTAGGGCAATCGGCATTCATTCGTGAACCAATACCCGCAGCAGGAATAATGACCCAAAACTTTTGTTCAACAACTGTCATTTTGTATCCGATTTTTCTTTTTCGATTACTTGAAAGAAGGTTTCATCTTTTTTGATCATGCCCAATTCATTACGGGCACGTTCTTCGATAGCGCCTAAGCCTTGTTTGAAATCTCTCACCTCAGCTTCTAATGCAGCATTGCGTTCACTTAGTTGCTTGTTCTCAGCTTGTTGTTTTTCGATTTGTTGCTTAAGTTGATGTACTTCAGCAAGACTCCCCTCACCTACCCACAGACTTAACTGCAGGGTAATGAATAAAACAAGTAAACCCGCAAATAGCCATTTCATACTTGTTGGGGAGTCCGATCCTTAAAACTTAGATAAATTTAAATGCACCTTTTCCTGCATACGCGGCTTTATCGCCTAATTCTTCTTCAATACGAATCAGTTGATTGTATTTGGCAATACGATCTGTGCGTGATAAAGAACCGGTTTTAATCTGGCCACAGTCTGTTGCCACAACGATGTCGGCAATGGTGGTGTCTTCGGTTTCACCCGAGCGGTGTGATACCACGGCGGTGTAACCGGCATCGTGTGCCATTTTAATAGCTGCGAAAGTTTCGGTTAAGGTGCCGATTTGGTTGACTTTAATCAAAATAGAATTGCCAATTGACTTATCAATGCCTTCTTGGAGGATTTTTGTATTGGTGACAAACAAATCGTCACCGACTAACTGCACTTTATCACCGAGCTTTTCAGTCAGCAGTTTCCAACCATCCCAATCACCTTCATCTAAACCATCTTCAATCGAAAGAATTGGGTACTTGTCACACCAGTCGGCTAAATAATCTACAAATTCAGCGGAGGTCAAAGATGTACCGTCTGATGCCAGTACATATTTACCATCTTTGTAAAACTCAGAACTTGCTGCATCAATACCAATGTAAATATCTTCACCGGCTTTATAACCCGCCGCTTCAATCGCCTCAAGAATAACTTGAATCGCTGATTCATTAGAAGGCAAGTCAGGGGCAAAACCGCCCTCATCACCGACTGAGGTATTCAACCCTTTCTTTTGCAGTACTGTTTTCAATGCGTGAAATACTTCTGTGCCGTAACGCACCGCTTCTGTAAGACTCGGTGCACCTACCGGCATGATCATAAATTCCTGAATATCCACGCTGTTATCTGCATGTTCACCACCGTTGATGATATTCATCATCGGTACAGGCATCGAGTAGCTACCTGTGCACAGGTATTCATACAAGGGTTGACCCGACTCAATAGCGGCGGCTTTCGCCACTGCCATAGAAACAGCTAACAACGCATTGGCACCTAAGCGACCTTTGTTATCCGTACCATCTAAAGCGATCATCTTTTCATCAATCGCTTGTTGCTCATTTGCCGCCATGCCGACTAAGGTATCTGCAATTTCACCATTTACATTAGCAACGGCTTTCATCACACCTTTGCCACCAAAACGACTTTTATCACCATCACGTAATTCTACCGCTTCGCGTGAACCGGTTGAGGCGCCAGAAGGTACTGCGGCACGACCCATCACACCGGATGCTAAAGTTACATCAACTTCGACGGTAGGGTTGCCTCGTGAATCAATAATTTGACGCGCATGGATATTTGCTATGTTCATATCATCTGCCATGTTGCAGAATCTCCAATCTAATAATTAATAAAATGTTAAAAAGTTTATGTTTAATCGTTTACATATTCAGTTCTGCAAATCCTGATGCTTTTACACCGCGATCAATTTGCACAAGTACTTCAAATAATTCTTTCATGCGATCAAGTGGCCACGAGTTCGGCCCATCACTCAATGCTTTTTCTGGATCAGGGTGAGTTTCCATAAAGATCCCTGAAATGCCGGCGGCGACCGCTGCACGTGCCAATACGGGAACATGTTCACGTTGCCCACCGGAACAACTACCTTGTCCACCTGGCAGCTGTACTGAATGGGTTGCATCGAACACCACTGGACAATTTGTTTCACGCATGACGGCTAAACCACGCATATCGGAAACAAGATTGTTATAACCAAATGAAACACCACGATCACAGACCATGATTTGTTCATTTCCTGTTGCAGTAGCTTTATCAACCACATTCTTCATATCCCACGGTGCAAGAAATTGGCCTTTCTTGATATTCACGGGTAAACCTTGTGAGGCAACCGCTTGAATAAAATTGGTTTGGCGACAAAGAAAAGCCGGTGTTTGTAAAAGATCGACCACGTCTGCAACTTCATTCAGTGGTGTGTCTTCATGCACATCGGTGACAACGGGCACACCTATTTGATCTTTCACGGCTTGTAAAATTCGTAAGCCTTCTTCCATGCCTAAACCACGGAAGCTTGAATGCGAAGAACGATTGGCTTTATCAAATGATGATTTGTAGATAAAAGGAATGCCCAACTCTGCGGTCATTTCTTTCAATGTGCCAGCAGTGTCCAACGCCATTTGTTCACTTTCAATGACACAGGTACCCGCTAATAAAAACAGTGGTTGGTCTAAACCGACTTCAAACCCACATAACTTCATGCTACATCCTTCTTGTTAGCCTGACCGGCTAAGTGTTCACGCGCGGCTTTAATAAAGCCAATAAATAATGGATGACCTTCGCGTGGTGTCGACGTAAATTCCGGATGGAACTGACAAGCAACAAACCAAGGATGATCTTCAATCTCAACCATTTCCACTAATTTACCATCTACTGACTTACCTGCAATCAGTAAACCGGCTTTTTCTAACTGCTCGAGATAACCATTATTAAATTCATAACGATGGCGATGACGTTCTACAATCACATCAGCATCGTACATTTGATGGCTGCGACTATTCTTGGCAAGTTTGCACTTCTGACCACCTAAACGCATGGTGCCACCCATGTCAGAATTTTCATCACGCTGTTCAATTTGCCCATCTTCGTTAACCCACTCTGTTATTAATGCGATAACAGGATGCAGAGTGTGCGGTCTAAATTCAGTACTATTAGCATCGTTAAGGCCAGCGACATTACGTGCGTAATCAATCACCGCCACTTGCATGCCGAGGCAAATACCAAAATAAGGAATGTTATTTTCGCGTGCATATTGCGCAGTACGAATTTTACCTTCAACACCACGTTCACCAAAACCACCAGGAACTAAAATCGCATCCATACCCGCTAAACTGGTGCCATCGTCTTTTTCGATGTCTTCTGAATCAAAGTAAGTAATATTCACTTTGGTACGGGTATGCATGCCCGCATGAATTAATGATTCAGATAATGATTTATAAGATTCAGTAAGTTCCACATACTTACCCACCATGCCCACATTCACTTCAGCTTCTGGATTGTCCTTCGCGGTTGTCACTGCATCCCACTGACTTAAATCAGCAGGCCCTACATCCATTTGCATTTTTTCAACAACAATGTCATCCATACCTTGTTCATGTAAGGCACGAGGGATCTTGTAAATACTGTCTATATCAACGGCAGAGATAACCGCACGTTCAGGCACATTGGTAAACAAAGCAATCTTGCGGCGATCTTCTTCTGACATCGGTTTTTCAGAGCGACACATCAAAATGTCGGGTTGAATACCAATACTGCGTAATTCTTTCACCGAGTGTTGGGTCGGCTTTGTTTTCACTTCACCAGCGACTGCTATATATGGCAATAAAGTAAGGTGTATAAATAAACTATGTGTATGGCCAAGCTCTACACCGAGTTGGCGAATCGCTTCAAGAAACGGTAATGATTCAATATCACCGACCGTACCACCAATTTCAACCATGACGACATCGGCATCACCGGCACCCGCTAAAACACGGCGTTTGATTTCATCGGTGATATGCGGGATAACTTGTACCGTACCGCCAAGATATTCGCCGCGGCGTTCTTTACGAATAACGGTGTCATAGACCTGGCCGGTAGTGAAGTTATTACGCTTACCCATCTTAGTACTAACAAAGCGTTCATAATGACCTAAATCAAGATCGGTCTCGGCACCATCCTCGGTGACATAGACTTCACCATGCTGAAACGGGCTCATAGTGCCAGGATCAACGTTGATATAAGGATCTAGCTTCATCATGGTCACTTTTAGACCACGTGTTTCAAGGATCGCGCCCAATGAGGCAGCAGCAATGCCCTTCCCTAATGAAGAAACTACGCCGCCTGTAATAAATATAAATCTGTTCATTTAATGGAAATCCCGTCGTTGTAGTAAGCAAAAATTGCATTGCTAGACGGGATTACATGCTACCAGCACCGACCCTAAACCTCAATGAGCACGGGCGGTTCTTAGCCATGTTTATACAGAATAAATCGAGAATCAGGGGCTTGCAGTGAAAATCATTCAGCGGGTCGCCAATCCAGTTCAAAACCGGTCATCTCACCTGAGGCAACAAAAGGCTCACAAATACAAAGACCAGCAACGGCCGCTAATTCATCCCCTACATAAATAAGTGGAGTCCGGCTCCGCTGCCACGGTGGAATACCCGCTTCCTGAAACAGCTTTTTTAGGCTGGTATGACTGGTTTTACCCGCTGGTTGGCACGTTTCCCCACCATGACGGAATTTTAACCGTGTTGGGTAATTGACAGATTGCTCTAGAAATACGCCGCTTCCTTTCACAGAATGTGAGCATAATGTACCTAATGAAGCAGGCAACACCAATGTTTCACCCGGTTGCCAATCGATACTCAAATTCTCATCGATATTGCTTAAGGGATTCATGGCATAAAGACGCTCACGATAACGACGCACTTCTACCCCTGACCATTCAATACAGGGATTGCGATCTTCTGCCGCGCTAAACATGTCATGTTGTAATTGAAGCAATTTCTTTGCGGAGGGGGGGCGCATTGATAAGGTTTCGAGCCAATATCGCAATACATTACGTTGTCGTGCTGCCGACAATTCAGTCAACCCAGACATAGCGAGGCTGCCCGCCATATCAATTAAATGTTCACTATCCTGCATTGCTAATTCAGTAAGCAGCTGTTGCGCCTCGGCTTGTTGCGAGGCAACACGTGACACAGTGCTATCTAACGATGGCCAACGTTCGCGCAATACAGGTAATACTTCTTTACGTAATAAATTTCTATCAAAACGCGTATGTTGATTTGAGGGATCTTCAATCCATTGTAATTCTTGTTGCTGTGCATACGTTTGTAACGAGGCATAACTCATATTTAACAATGGTCGAAATAATTGCCCTTTACCTAAACTTGCCAGTTCAGGCATTGCCGATAAACCGCGTGTACCGGCACCTCGTAATAATTGTAGAAAAACAGTTTCGCTTTGATCGCGTTGATGTTGTGCGGTTAGGATAACTTCATTGTTTGTTATCAATTTTTCAAAGGCAGCATAGCGCACTGTTCGTGCAGCGGCTTCTAGGCTTTCGCCTTTAACTGGTTTGGCATTAACTTGTAGAATCGTTAAGGGAATATTAAGTTGTTGGCAAATAGTTTCACAGTGATGCGCCCATGATTGTGATTTTTTTTGCAAACCATGATTGACATAGACCGCTTTAACGTCCGCATCAATGTCTTCTCGGCATGTAGAAAGTGCATGCAGTAAAACATGAGAATCCATTCCTCCACTGAAAGCGACCCAATAACATGTTGGCTTAACTGTTAGACGCAAACTGCATGAGCGAATCGCATCATGCAGTTGCTGTGATGAAAAAGACATGGAAGTGTCTTATTGTTCCTGATAATTTCCGATGCTGGATAAACGCTCGTAACGTTGTTCTAACAAACGATCAACCGGTATCCGAGCAATAACATCAAGTGATTCAATGAGTGAATGTTTTAAAGTGCGCGCCATAGTATCCATGTCACGATGAGCACCACCTAGGGGTTCAGGTAGAATAGAATCAATCAATTCTAATTCTTTCAAGCGTTGTGCTGTAATTCCCATGGCTTCGGCCGCATCGGATGCTTTTTCAGCGCTCTTCCAAAGAATGGAAGCACAACCTTCGGGAGAAATAACCGAGTAAGTGCTGTACTGCAACATTTGTAATCGATCACCCACACCAATCGCCAAGGCACCGCCTGAGCCCCCTTCACCAATTACCGTACAAATAATCGGTGTCTTAAGTTCAGAAAGTACAAATAAGTTACGTGCAATCGCTTCGCTTTGACCGCGTTCTTCTGCACCAATACCTGGGTAAGCACCCGGCGTATCAATAAAGGTCAACAGTGGTAAACCAAATCGTTCGGCCATTTGCATTAAACGCAATGCTTTGCGATAGCCTTCAGGTCTTGGCATACCAAAGTTACGTTTGATTTTTTCTTTGGTGTCACGCCCTTTTTGCTGGCCGATAATCATCACCGGACGATCATCTAACCGCGCTATCCCGCCAACAATGGCGTGATCATCCGCATAAGCACGATCACCATGCAACTCTTCAAAGTCATCAAAGATGCGTTCAATATAATCTAAGGTATACGGGCGCTGCGGATGACGTGCCAGTTGTGATACCTGCCAAGCATCAAGATTATTAAAAATAGATGCTGTCAGCGAACGACTTTTTTCCTGCAAACGCTGGATTTCGTCACTAATGTTAATTTCAGTGTCATCACCGACATAACGAAGCTCTTCGATTTTAGCTTCAAGTTCAGCGATAGGCTGTTCAAATTCAAGAAAATTCATGTCCATAACTATAAAATACCGTATCTAAGCGTAAAGGGCAAAATACGCAGTGCTTAATAAAGAAGTTCAACCTGCTCGTTACCGGCTAATTTGCGTAACTGCAGTAATAATTCATCGGTTGGGTGAATACGCCACTCCTCACCCAAAAGTAGCCGCGTCGACAAATCGGCGCGTTGATAATCTATACAGACAGGGCATTGGCCATTTTTGAACGGGGTTAATACCCGTTCTAGTGACTCAACAAAACCATTACCAGCCTTATCAGCGGGGATACGAATAATCAGCTGACGTGAATAATTTTCTCTTGCTTGGTCAATATCATAAATCTGGGTTGCTCGAAGCCTCAAGCCACCACTGTAGTCATCTTCTGCAACAGGACCTTTAATGACGAGTAATCTATCTTTGCCAATCAGATGCTGAAATTGGGCATAAACATCGGTGAATGCTGCGACTTCTAGTCGACCACTGCGATCATCCAGTGTTAAGAAACCAATACGTCCCCCACTCTTGGTATTACGTGTTTGTAAGGCAACCACTAAACCCGCCACCGTTTGTTCCTGCTTATCTCGTGATGGCTGTATATCGGCCAACTTTGTTGAAATGAAGCGACTGAGCTCTTTTTCATATTGGGTAATAGGATGCCCCGTCAGGTAAAGACCCAATGTTTCTTTTTCAGCTTCAAGTCGTTCTTTTTCAGTCCAGTCTTCTTGCTCGTCAAACGAAACCACTTGTTCGTGTTCGACTGCACCACCAAATAAATCATTTTGACCACGTGCTTTATCTTTAAGGTATTGATCGGCGCTTTGTAATGCCAAACCTAACGATGCGATTAAAGTTGCGCGGTTTGGCCCTAGTCCATCTAACGCGCCCGCACGAATTAAGGCTTCTAAAACACGACGATTTAATTTACGTGAGTCAATCCGTCGACAAAAGTCAAAAATGTCACTAAACAAACCATTTTCAGTTCGCTCGGCAATGACACTCTCCAATGCCCCTTCACCAACACCTTTAATAGCACCAAGACCATAAAATACTTCGTCGTCACCATTTGACTTAAACATGTAGTCACAGGTATTAACGTTAGGCGGTAATACTTTTAACTTCATGGTGCGACATTCTTCGATGAGTGTCACCACCTTATCTGTGTTATCCATGTCAGATGACAGCACCGCCGCCATGAAGGCAGCAGGGTAATGCGCTTTAAGCCAAGCCGTTTGATATGAAACTAACGCATAGGCAGCTGAGTGAGATTTATTAAAACCATAGCCGGCAAATTTTTCCATCAAGTCAAATAAGTCACCGGCTTTCTTCTCATCAAAACCTAACTCACTCGCGCCCGACATGAATATGCTGCGTTGCTTCGCCATTTCCTCGGCTTTCTTTTTACCCATCGCACGGCGTAGTAAATCCGCACCACCCAGAGAATAATTGCCGATGATCTGGGAGATTTGCATCACTTGTTCTTGATAAACGATGACACCGTAAGTCGGTGCGAGTACTTCTTCCAATTCTGCAAAAGGATATTCTACCTTTGCACCATGCTTACGCTTAATAAAATCATCAACCATGCCCGATTCCAGTGGGCCAGGACGAAACAACGCAACCAAGGCAATGATTTCTTCAAAATTATCCGGTTTAAGCTTTTTAATTAATTCCTTCATACCACGTGATTCAAGCTGAAAGACAGCCGTGGTTTCACAGTTTTTTAATAACGTAAAAGTTGCTGGATCGTCGGTTGTTAGCTGATCTAATACTAAAGCATCTTCACCGGCTTTCTCCCGTTCACGGTTAATGGTTTTAACTGCCCAATCAATAATCGTTAATGTACGCAGACCTAAGAAATCGAATTTAACCAGACCAATCGCTTCAACATCATCTTTATCGAGTTGTGACACAATGCTTTCAGAACCTTGCTCACAATACAGTGGCAGAAAGTCTGTTAATGCCGTTGGCGCAATCACCACACCACCAGCATGTTTCCCCGCATTTTTTGTAATACCTTCTAATGAAAGAGCCAAATCAATAAGCCCATGCACATCATCATCTTGTTCGTAACGCCGGCGTAGCTCTTCTTCTTGTTCTAATGCTTTAGTCAACGTAATACCAATTTCAAAAGGAATGAGTTTGGCAATAGGATCAACAAAACCATAAGGCTGACCCAATGCACGTCCTGCATCACGAATCACCGCTTTGGCCGCCATGGTGCCATAGGTGATAATTTGTGAGACTTTATCTCGACCATAGGTACGAGCGACATAGTCGATGACTCGATCACGACCGTCCATACAAAAATCGACATCGAAATCAGGCATGGAAACACGTTCAGGGTTAAGAAAACGTTCAAACAGCAAATCATATTCTATGGGATCAAGATCAGTAATATAAAGCGCATAAGCCACAATCGAGCCTGCACCTGAACCACGCCCAGGTCCTACGGGCACATCATTGTTCTTTGCCCATTTAATAAAATCAGCAACAATCAAGAAGTAACCGGGAAAACCCATTGTAATAATGACGCCTAATTCAACCTTAAGGCGTTCAAAGTATTCAGCGCGTTTTTCAGTACTAAATTCGCCATGAATACGTTCTAATTGTTCAATCCGTTTTTCAAGACCCTTTTCAGATTCCAGCGTCAAGAATTGATTAATATCGAGACCTTCAGGTACTGGGAAGTCAGGTAAAAAATAAGTACCTAATTTAAGTTCAATATTACAACGCTTGGCAATTAAGATACTGTTTTCAATCGCTTCAGGAATATCTGAAAACAACTCACACATTTCTTCTGCACTACGCAGGTATTGTTGATTACTGTATAAATGCGGACGACGTGAATCATTCAACGCACGACCATCATGAATACAAACACGCGCTTCATGTGCATCGAAATTTTCTTTTTCTATAAAACGTACATCATTGGTCGCAACCACTGGAATATTTTTCTCTGCTGCTAATTTTATTGCTGCATGTAAATAACGTTCTTCATGTTCGCGCCCGGTGCGTTGCAGTTCAAGATAGAAGCGGTCAGGAAACAATGCTGACCAATCATCTAACAAGCTAGCGGCTTGTTGAAGATCATCTACCAATAAAGCCTGCCCAATATCACCGCTGCGTCCGGCTGAAAGCGCAATCAACCCATCCGTACTCCCTGTCAACCACTGCTTTTCTATCATCGGAATTCCGCGGTGCTGCCCTTCTAGATAGCTACGCGTGATCAAGCGATTTATATTGAGATAACCTTCATGATTCTGGCATAACAACACAACACGCGATGGAGGAATACGCTCACTTTCAGGGTGAATCAGTATTTCAACACCTATAATAGGTTTTACGCCAGCAGCTATGGCTGCGCGGTAGAACTTAACCATTGCAAATAAGTTAGATTGATCCGTCAATGCAATCGCAGGCATCCCAGTATTAGTAACCACCTGCATTAAGGGTTTTATACGCACCAAACCATCTACCAATGAAAATTCGGTATGCAGATGTAAATGAATAAAATCTGTTTGCATCAAATTCTCAAATCAACACGGGTTAAGTATTTTTGCGACAGGTGAAAAACTACGTCGGTGTATTGGCGTAACACCTAAATCTAATAATGCCTGCATGTGCACTTTAGTTGGATAACCTTTATGTGAGGCAAAACCGTATCCTGGATAAAGGATATCCATTTCAAGCATTTCAGTATCTCGCGCAACTTTGGCAATAATCGAGGCCGCGCTAATACAAGCAATCTTTTGATCGCCTTTAATGATCCACTCACTGGTGCAACTTAATTCAGGACAACGGTTACCATCAATTTGTGCATGTTCAGGCTGTATTGACAAACCTTCTACAGCACGACGCATCGCCAATAAACTGGCATGAAGTATATTAATATCGTCAATTTCTTCAATCTCGGCTCGACCTAACGACCAACATAAAGCTTTTTCACGTATTTCAATATCCAGTTTATTTCGCTTACCTTCGGATAACTTCTTGGAATCGGCCAACCCCTCTATTGGATTTTCAGGATCAAGTATGACCGCTGCCGCTACAACTGGCCCAGCAAGAGGCCCTCTTCCAACTTCATCAACGCCGGCAATAAGAATAGATTCTAATTCATTCATAATCATTTATTTTTTCTTTGATTAATTACGTTCAATACAGCCTCTGCTGCTTGCTTATCCGTACCTTGTCGTAAGCTGTGGTGTATTTCTGTAAAACGATCCATTATTTTTTTTACATCATCTGGGCTATTTAGGTAATGTAATAATTTTTCACCCATTACCTTAGGGTTCGCTGCATCTTGAACATATTCAGGAACCAATGTTTCACCTGCCAATAAATTTGGTAATGAAAAATGCTTAACTTTTACCCACATTTTTAGAATAAAATAATTTAACTTTGAAAGACGATATGCTACGACCATTGGCCGCTTAACCAACATTGCTTCTAACGTCGCGGTTCCGGATGCCATTAAAATAGTATCTGCTGCGCCCATTACTTCACGAGCTTGCCCATCAACAAATATAATCGGCAACTCTTCAGCCAACTTACCGCCCACGTTTATAAACACATCACGCACAATTTGCGAGGCAAAAGGCACCACAAATTGAATATCCTGTCGTTGTTGATAACAATAACGTGCTGTTTTAAGAAATGTTTCCGCTAAATATTTTACCTCACTAATGCGACTGCCGGGTAACATTGCAATGATCGTTGCATCTTCATCTAAGCCAAGATTAATTCTTGCAACGGCTTTATCCGTTGCTAAAGGTATTTGATCAGCAAAAGGGTGACCAACGAATTTAACCGGCACGTTATGTTCACGATAAAACTCCGCTTCAAAGGGGAATAACGCCAAAACACAATCCACCGCACGAGCAATTTTTTTAACCCGATAACGACGCCAAGCCCAAACCTGTGGGCTAACATATTGAATCGTCGGTATCCCTGCTTGCCTTAATTGTTCGAGCAAGGTGAGGTTAAAATCGGGGGCATCAATACCAATAAAGGCATCAGGTGGATTAGTAATAAAACGATCTCGAAGTTGATTACGAATAGCACGTAATTCACGGTAATGTACTAGCGCATCAACCAGACCAATGATGGATAACTTTTCTGCTGGAAACAGTGCTGTACAGCCTTCTTTCACCATATTAGGGCCTGCAATGCCTTCTGCTTCTAAATCATTAACTGAATGACGAAGCGCCTTGATCATCCCTGCTCCGAGCAAGTCTCCCGATGATTCTCCTGCGACAAGACCAATGCGCATACGCTACCTAACAATACTGCGTTCTGCGTTTTGTATAAACTCAACGAAGTTATTTACTTCTGCGCAATTTCCTTGTTGCGTTTGAATTTGTTCAACGGCTTCAGTTAATTTCATTCCAGAGGTGTAAATATCACGATAAGCATTTTTTAACTCTTTAATTGCTGCCGCATCAATACCACGACGTTTTAGGCCAACACTATTTAATCCACGTGCATCAGCCGGATTCCCCGTAACGATAATATAAGGAGGCACATCTTTATTAACACCACTACCCATACCGCAAAAACTATAAGCGCCTACTTTGACAAATTGATGAATCAATGCAAAACCACCCAGTGTGACATAATCTTGGATAACCACATGCCCTCCTAATGAGGCACCATTAGCAAAGATAATGTGGCTACCCACCTGACAATCATGAGCAATATGTGAATACGCCATAATAAAATTATCACTACCCACTCGTGTTACACCACCACCATGCACCGTGCCACGACTCATGGTACAACTTTCACGGATGATATTATTATCACCAATGTCTAAACGTGTAGGCTCATCTTTATAACCCATATCTTGAGGTTCTTCACCCAATGAGGTGAATTGAAATATTTTATTATTTTTACCAATCTTTGTTGGGCCATTTATCACTACATGCGGGCCAATCCAAGTACCTTCGCCAATTTCCACCTCAGCACCGATAATAGAGAAAGGTCCTACACTGACACCTTCAGCCAATTTAGCCGAATCATCAATAACTGCTTGTTCACTAATTAAACTCATACGCCTCGTTGTGCACACATAATTTCAGCGCTGGACACTAATTTATCATCCACTTTGGCTTCGGCGTTAAATTTCCAGATTCCACGTTTTTCTTTAATCACATCAACCGTCAAAATCAGTTGATCGCCTGGACTTACAGGCGCCTTAAAACGCGCTTTATCTATACCGACTAAATAGTAAAGCGAATCACCATCTGGACGTTGTTCTGTGGTGATATAAGAAAGAATACCGGTTGCTTGTGCTAAAGCTTCAAGAATAAGTACGCCTGGCATCACAGGATGATGATTAAAATGTCCGGTAAAAAACTCTTCGTTATAGGTTACATTTTTAAGTGCCGTCAATGACTTGCCGGGTATGTAATCTAATACACGATCGATGAGTAAAAACGGATATCGGTGTGGTAAATGCTGCATTACCTCATGAATATTTAAAGTCGGCATACTAAAACCTCTATTCTGTTTCAATTCGTTTCAATCGTTTTGCTATGTCATCAAGCTGCGTAAAACGAATGTAATTTCGTTGCCACTTGGCATTCTCTTGTAACGGGGTTCCTGATGAATAAGCACCCGATTCTGAAATAGATTGTGTCACTAAAGACATTGCCGTAATGTGAACGTTGTCTGTTATTTCAAGTTGCCCAGTAATTCCCACGCCACCAGCAATAGTGCAATACTGTCCAATAACGGTACTGCCTGCTATCCCAACGCAACCGGCAATTGCCGTATGGTCACCAATTTTTACGTTATGCGCGATTTGTATTTGATTATCCAGCTTAACGCCGTTACCAATCACCGTATTATCTAAAGCACCGCGATCAATCGTGGTATTTGCCCCAATTTCAACATCATCACCAATCTCAACAATACCTAGCTGAGGGATCTTAATCCAACGACCTTGATCATTCGCCATACCAAAACCATCACTACCGATGACAGCACCTGAGTAAATAATCGCATTTTTACCTATAATAGTTTTATCACTTATCGTGACATGGGCGTGCAATCTTGAATTTTCACCTATAACACAATCTTGGCCAATGACGCACGATGCCTCAACCATGACACCAGCTTTAATTTCTACGCCTGCGCCAATCACAGATTGTGCGCCAACATAAGCAGAAGCATCTATGTTTGCTGTTGGGTCAACACTTGCATCAGGATGAATACCAGAAAGAACAGAAGCCGGGTTTAGTTTTTTAGCAATAAGTGCAAACGCTAACATTGGATTTTCAACAACAATAAGGTTTGTTGATGATAAGTTTGCGTGTTTGCTAGAAACAATAACCGCATCAGCTGCGGTACCAGAAAATGCTTGTTTGAATTTACCACCCGTATAGAAACTAAGTTGCTGAGAACCAGCCGTCCCTAGCGACGCTACACTATCGATAACACAGGTTGTATCACCTTCAACTCTACCACCGACGTAGTTAGCCAGTTCTTCAAGTGTATGTGACACAATAATTCCCGTTGTAATTATTTTCCAGCTTTTGCTTCCGCTTTTAGACGCTTAAGAATTCTCTTTGTAAGATCAACTTTAGGATTAGCATAAGCAATGCCTTCATAAAGGATTAAATCAAATTTTTCTTCTTTACCAATTTTAGTAATGGCATCATTAACAAAACGCAATAATTTCCCACGCTCCTCATTACTGCGTAAAGTACGATCTTCACGAAGCTCATCTGTGCCTCGGCGCAGCTCACGTTTACGGCTAAAAATATCACGTTCTAACTTACGACGTTCCTTTTCTGCCATGATAGCGCCGTCTCGTCGTATTTTTTCTTCCAAACCCTTAATCGATTTTTGTTCTTTCAACAGTTTGTCACTACGCGAAGCGAACTCCTTCTCCAAACGTTGAAGAGCCATTTTTGATTGAGGCGCTTCTTCCAATAAACGATTAGGATTCACCACACCAATACGCAATTCTTGAGCTGTGGCAAAGGTAGTCAGTGATGCCAACACCACTGCATATATTGTCTTTTTCAATGTGTTCAATATTCTACTCCGATATTTCGGTCTATTTTCACAGTTTAGCACATCAGAATCCGTTGCCGAAATTAAACTGGAACGTCTTTGTGTCATCATTCGGTTGGTCATTAAATGGTGCTGCAACACTCACACTTAGTGCGCCAAATGGTGAAAGCCATGTCACACCTAGACCTGCAGCTAAACGGATATTATCAAGGGCAAATTCTTCATCACTAGGACCCGAACCAAATACATTGCCGCCATCAACAAAAGTGCTAAAACGCCATGCATTAACATCTTTAACAAATGGTACAGGGAAAATGAGCTCTACACTACCTACTAATTTAAGATCACCACCGATAGGACGGTCATTATTAACCCCACCCACAATCCGAGGACCCAAAGTGTTTGCTTGATAACCACGAACTGACCCCCTACCACCAACAAGGAAATTTTTGAAGAAAGGTAAGATAGACGTGTCACCGTAACCATCACCATATCCGATGTCTCCGCGTAATCCTAAGGTCAGATTACGCGTCAAAGAAATGTATCGTTGAGCTCGGTAGTTGATTTTGTAATATTCAAGATCACTACCTGGGACAGATACTTCAGCACTAATACGTTGTAAGCCACCCTTAGTCGGGAATACACGTCTGTTTCGAGTATCTTGAGCGTAAGAAGCCGTCATAACAAAACTATCAAAGCTTGATTTATCTGAATTGGCAATATCCAGCGCATCGAAGCTACTGTCTAATTGTGCCAAATCATCACGAAAACGCTGTGGAGTACTACCCGTAGTATTAATCACATCACGTTGGTAATTTATGCGTAATGTTACACGCTCAACATCTGTAATAGGAATACCATAAGAGATACCGGCTGATAAGAGATCAGATGAGTAACTAGCCAAGTTAGCACGACTTGCATCACGTTGACGGAAATTCAAGTTAAACCCACGACTCACACCATCTTCGGTGTAATAAGGATTAGTATATGAAAAACGATACACACGATTAATTTCGCTATTATCAAAACCAACACTAATCCGCTTACCGCTACCTAAGAAGTTATTCTGGGAAACACTGGCATTAACTATGACACCTTGTGAATCAGAAAAACCAACACCCGCTAGCAAGTTACCAGACGCACGCTCTTTCACTTTATAATTCACATCAACTTGATCGGTTGTACCAGGCACAGCTGGTGTTTCAACTTCAACCGTTTCAAAGTATCCCAAACGTCTTAGTCGAGACTGAGATGCCTCAATATTTTCTGTTGAGACCCAAGCACTTTCAAACTGACGCATTTCACGGCGTAGGACTTCATCACGTGTTCGTGTATTACCAGAGAAGTTAATTCTTCTTGCATAAACACGTTTACCCGGATCAATAAAGAAAGTCAGATTTACTTCTTTTTTATCATCAATTATATCAGGCACAACATTCACATTCGCAAATGCATAACCACTATTACCTAATTGTTTAGTAATATTTTCACTTGTTTGTGTTGTACGGCGACGAGAGAAAGTGTCGCCCTTTTGAATAGTTACAAGTGGAAATAATTTTTCTTTTTCAACAACAAGCTCACCCGCAAGTTTTACCGTATTAACTGTAAACTGATCACCTTCAGTAATATTAATTGTAATAAAGACATCTTTACGATCAGGCGTAATAGAAACCTGTGTCGAATCAATATTAAAATTAACATAACCTCTATTTAGATAATAAGAACGTAACTTCTCAAGGTCACCCGCTAATTTCTGTTTCGAATATTGATCGTTACCGGTATAAAACGAAAACAACGTGGGTGTACTTAGCGCAAACTCTTCAAGTAATGTTTTATCGTCAAAGGTTTTATTGCCGACAATATTGATTTGATGAATTTTCGCAACAAGACCTTCTGAGACATCAATCGTCACACCAACACGATTACGTTCAAGCGGTGTTACCGTTGTTTCTAATTTAACACCATACTTACCCTGACTAAAATAAATGCGTTGTAATTCTTGTTCTACCTTATCCAGTAATGCTTTATCAAATACTCGTCCCACGGCAAAACCAATTTCTTTCAACCCGCTATTTAATGCTTCATCTTCTATCGAAGTATTACCACTGATATCAATAGTGGCAATTGCGGGACGTTCAACGACGTAAACAATTAATGTATCGTTTTCTTTTTCTAGTCTTACGTCTTTAAAAAATCCTGTTTTAAACAATGCACGTATGACACTACCCGAGCGCTTATCATTTAAAGTATCACCAACTTTTATTGGCAGATAACTGAAGACAGTGCCCGCAGCAATACGCTGAAGCCCTTCAACTCGAATATCTTTGATCACAAACGACTCACCGGACCAGACAACCTGTACAAATCCGATACACAAGAAAACAGCGAGAATAAATCTTTTCATTACTTGCTCTTATTATATTTCATTATTTTTTCGTAAAACGGTTAGATTAACCGCATTACATCATTATAAAACGCCACAACCATCAACAACCCGAGTAACACCATCCCCATCTGTTGGCCAATCAACTGGGCTTTCTCCGATACCGGACTGCCCTTAATCAGCTCAGCCAAATAATACATAAGATGGCCACCATCAAGTACCGGTATGGGCAGTAAATTTAGCACGCCAAGGCTAATGCTGACTACTGCCATAAAGCTCAAAAACTGAATAAGACCAATACTCGCTGATTGCCCTGCTACCTGTGCAATCGTCAATGGACCGCTTATATTCTTTATGGAGGCCTCACCGACCAGCATCTTACCTAACATGCGCAGGGTTAAGCTGCTGATTTTCCAAGTTTTTTTAGCTGCCTCACCCCAGGCCACAAAGAACGGATATTGTACCACAGCAAGAAACTCTTTGGACACTGGCGGCGGTGGTAATCCTGCCGCGCCCACATAACCATATTCAATCTCGTTATGCATCTTAATACCAGGTGTTAATGGTATAACTTGTTGTTTTTTATTACGAAGAATCGTTAATTGCATGGTTTCACCAGGTCTTTTCTGGACCTGTTTAACCCAGTCACGCCAGTCGTTGACGGTTTCACCGTCAACAGCTAAAACTTCATCGCCTGCTAGCAGACCCGCTGCTTGTGCAGCCCCATCAGGCATGATTTCACCAATAACCGCTGGCCATGCAGGTAAACGTGGCTCGATACCCAACTGAGATATAACACTTTGTTTCTTAAAATCAGCAGAAAGCCCCTGCAAAACAAGATATCGATTCTGGCGTAAACCATTTTCGTCTTTCACTACGATATTGGTAGTATCACGCTCTTCAACAACAGCCGCTATCAATTCAAGCCCCGCAACACTCCATGTTTGGGTGTTTTTCCCATCAATTGATAATAATTCATCACCCGCCTTCATGCCTGCTTGCGCAGCAATACTGGCAGGTTTAACGTCAGCAATAACGGGTTTAAGCCCTTCTGTACCGATGGTAAATATTGCCCAATACAACACAATCGCTAATAAAAAGTTAAACAAAGGCCCTGCAACCACAATTGCCATACGTGCGTACAAAGGCTTCTGTGTAAATGCATAGGGAAGTTCAGCCTCCGTCACGTCATCATTACGCTCATCGAGCATTTTGACGTAACCGCCTAAGGGGATTTGCGCTAACACATACTCCGTGCCATTTTTGCCATGCCACGTATAAATAGGTTTACCGAAACCAATTGAGAAACGCAGCACTTTGACATCGAAGCGACGAGCCACCCAAAAATGACCAAATTCATGGAATGTCACCAGAATGCCAATGACAACAATAAAAGAAATAATATTAATAAGTATGTCGATCATAATTTAGTTAGCTGTCTTAGCTTCGATTATTCCTTGCGTTACGCTTCGTGCTTGCGCATCAACCGATAAAATAGTTTCAAGAGTATCCGCGTCCTGCGTTTCAATCACACTCATGCAGGCTTCGATTACCTCTGCAATCATTGTAAAACCCAATTTCCTATCAAGAAAAGCATCCACAGCCACTTCATTTGCAGCATTCAGTACCGTGCTCGCCGTTCCTCCTGCTCTTGCCGCCTCAAAAGCGAGCCTTAAACAAGGGAAACGCATCAAATCCGGTAGCTCAAAATCCAGCCGCCCCACACTAAACATATCTAATGGTGCAACGCCTGATTCAATTCTTTCCGGCCATGCCATCGCATGAGCAATGGGGGTACGCATATCAGGGTTACCCATCTGCGCCAACACCGAGCCATCCGTGTAGTCGACCATTGAGTGAATCACACTCTGGCGATGAATCACAACCTCAATATCATCAGGTCCGACATCAAACAACCAACACGCTTCGATTAATTCCAAACCCTTGTTCATCATAGTGGCCGAATCAACCGATATCTTACGTCCCATGCTCCAGTTAGGGTGTGCCACCGCTTGTTCAGGTGTCACTGATTTCAATGTATCAGGATCCGCATCACGAAATGGCCCGCCCGAAGCAGTCAGTAAGATTCGACGCACGGAAACGGGTTTAGTTCCCGTTTTATATCCTGCTGGCATGGATTGAAAAATAGCATTATGTTCACTATCAATCGGTAATAATTCTGCACCATTTTCACGGATAGCCTGCATAAACAAGTGCCCAGACATCACCAGTGCTTCTTTATTTGCCAACAACACCCGCTTACCTGCCTGTGCCGCAGCAAGACTAGGTAATAAACCGGCCGCCCCCACAATCGCGGCCATAACAGCATCAACCTCTGGCAAGCTCGCGACTTTAACCAACCCCTCATTACCAGATAAAACTTCACAATCTAACTTCTCAGTTTGAATGGCTTGTTGCAACTCCGTTGCAGCAGTTTTATCTGCCATCACTGCATAGTCAGGTTTAAACTCCTGGCACTGCGTCAGCATGCGCTGCACATCTTTATTTGCGGTTAATGCCAATACCTTAAAACGATCGGGGTGACGTCGAATAACATCCAGTGTGCTAACGCCAATCGAACCCGTTGCGCCTAATATTGTGACTACTTGCATTACAACCATCCCGCTAAATAATACGCTGCGGTAAATACCGGTGCAGCCGCCATGATGCTGTCTAAGCGATCCATCACACCACCGTGCCCAGGTAAGATAGTACCGCTGTCTTTAACGCCACGAGCACGTTTAAAAATACTTTCCAATAGATCACCTGCAACCGATGCGATAGCTGCTAATACACTAATCAATACAAATAATATTATCTGTTCAGTTTGCAGCCAAGACGCTGCAACAATCACCGAATAAAGACTAACAGCAATTAACGCCCCCCATACACCTTCCCAACTCTTTCCTGAACTGATGGCAGGAGCTAATTTATGTTTCCCAAAACGTTTGCCACTAAAATAAGCACCTATATCGGCAGCCCAAACAATACCAAACACATATAACACCATCCATGGGTTTTGTTCGTGAAGTAAAAGCATCGCAAGCCAAGTTGGGAAAATAACTAACATGCCCATTGTCACGCCTATAATCGAATATAAGCCGCGACTACATATTTTCAAACGTGCAACCGGATCTCCGAAAAAGCTCACCATTACAAAAAACCACACTAATAGAATGATCCACTCAATGGGAAAATTAGAAACAGGATAAAACCAAGTTAAAGAAAATAATGTATTAATGATGAAAACGCCAAGGGCTAAAATAAACTTGTTGCTTATTCCACTCAGTTTCAACCACTCGTAAGTGGCAACTGATAAAATAGCAGCCCAGAATATTGCAAAAAAATTAAGCGGTAGTAACAAAACACCCAATACAATAACCGGTAACAATAAAAGCGCAGTAATAATACGTTGCTTAAGCATGTTCTTGTTCCACCTGATCACCGGTTTTACCAAAACGCCGTTGTCTTCCTGCATAGTCACAAAAAGCTTGTATGAAATGTTGTTCAGAGAAATCAGGCCATAAAGTGTCAGTAAAATATTGTTCAGTGTAGGCGAGCTGCCAAAGCAGGAAATTACTGATTCTGTGCTCGCCACCCGTGCGAATAAATAAATCAGGTGCAGGCAAATCGGAAAGAGTTAAGTATTTTTCAATCAAAGCCTGATCAAGCTTGTCAGCTTTTACACCTTGCTCAATTATTTTCTGCACGGCTTGAACAATATCCCAACGACCACCATAGTTTGCCGCTATCGACAAGGTCATGCCGGTATTATTTTCAGTCAATGATTCCACTTCTGCAATACGGGACTGCAGCTTGTCTGAAAATGCATTACGATTACCGATAATCTGCATACGAATATTATTTTCGTTAATTGATTTTGCTTCTTCACGCAATGAATTGATAAAAAGATCCATCAACAAATCAACTTCTTTTCTTGGCCGATTCCAATTTTCACTGCTGAATGCAAACAAGGTTAAGGCTGCAATGTTATTTTCAGCACAAACTTTAACCACCATACGCGCAGACTTGACGCCCGCCTTATGGCCAGCAATACGTGGCATAAAGCGTTTTTTTGCCCAACGGCCATTACCATCCATAATGATAGCAACGTGTTTTGGCAGATCACTGCTTTGTGGTATTTGTATTTCTTGTTTGGAAGGAGACATAACCATATTGTTTACGCTACGTCTTACTTAAATAAATAAATAGTGTACTTAAAATTTTTATCATGAAAATACTGACTAAATTTCCATGAGATCCTTTTCTTTCGCCTCAAGCACGGCATCTATCTCTGCGATTTTCTTATCCGTCAGCTTCTGCACTAAATCTTCTGCATGATGCTGCTCATCTTCAGAAATATCTTTGTCTTTTTCAAGTGACTTAAAATCACCATTCGCATCGCGTCGTATATTCCGAATCGCTACACGTGACTGCTCAACTTCTTGTCGAACTAAGCGAATCATATTTTTACGGGTTTCTTCGGTAAGTGCTGGTAGTGGAATACGAATCACTTCACCCGCTGTAACCGGGTTTAAACCCAAGCCTGAATCCATAATCGCTTTCTCAATCGGCTGCACCATGGTTTTATCCCAAGGCGTTACCGTTAGTGTTCTTGCATCAGACACTGAAATATTTGCTGTCTGCCCTAACGGTGTTTCATTACCATAGAAAGACACCATAATATGGTCAATCAAACTAGGCGTGGCACGACCTGTACGCATTTTACTCAAATCGTTTTTAAGTGCTTCGATGGTTTTACTCATTCGCACTTCTGCGTCTTTAATAGTCTCATCAATCATGCCGAATTCCCCTTTTCAACCAGTGTCCCTTCTCGTTCACCTTTAATGACACGCATTAGCGCACCCGGCTTATTCATATTGAATACACGTAAAGGCATATTTTGATCCCGACACATGACAATGGCTGTTGCATCCATCACCGCTAATTTCTTACTCAATACGTCATCATAAGTAAGACTCTCATACATTGTTGCATCAGGGTCTTTTACAGGATCAGCTGAATAAACACCATCGACCTTGGTCGCCTTAAGCATGATATCAGCACCAATTTCAATGGCACGTAAGCTTGCTGCAGAATCGGTTGTAAAGAATGGATTACCTGTGCCAGCAGCAAAGATAACCACACGACCTTTTTCAAGGTGACGAACGGCGCGACGACGAATATAGTCTTCACACACTTCATTAATACTCAGTGCAGACATAACACGTGCTTGCATACCATCTTGCTCTAGAGCATCTTGCATTGCCAATGAGTTCATCAATGTGGCTAACATACCCATGTGATCACCGGTAACCCGATCAATCCCATTTTGAGCAAGACCTGCACCACGGAAAATATTACCACCACCAATCACAACACCGACTTCAATACCAATATCGATCAAGGCCTTAATTTCACCGGATACGCGACTAATAACAGCTGGGTCAATACCATAATCTCCATCACCCATCAGCGCTTCGCCGCTGAGTTTCAACAGGATGCGCTGATAGGCTTGTGATGAAGATGTTGTCATTTATTCGCCTTTCATCTGTGCAGCTACTTCGTCTGCAAAGTTTTCGACTTTCTTTTCAATACCCTCACCTACTTCAAGGCGATTAAAGCTAATCACGTCTGCATCAGCAGATTTAACCAGCTTCTCGATATTTTGATCAGGATCTTTAACAAATGGTTGTCCGTAAAGACTTTGTTCGTTAAGGAATTTCTTCACCTTACCCACCATCATCTTTTCAATGATTTCAGCAGGCTTGCCACTTTCAGCTGCTTGCGCGGCAAAAATAACTTTTTCCTTTTCAACCAATTCTTCAGGAACATCACTTTGTTTAACACAAACAGGCTTACTAGCAGCAACATGCATAGCAATATCACGTGCCATTTCTTCACTACCACCTTTCAGGTCAACAATCACACCGATACGAACACCGTGCGAGTATGTACCAAGATGATCACCTTGACGTTTCACAACGGTGCAACGACGTACTGTGATATTTTCACCAATCACTGAAATCAGCGCTTTGCGTCCTTCTTCAACTGTTTCACCTGAAGCAAGCGCCATACCTGACAGTGCTTCGGCATCAGCCGCTTCATTTGCCAACGCACAATCTGCAACAGCTTTAACAAAGGCTTGGAAACCCTCATCTTTCGCAGCAAAGTCAGTTTCACTGTTAATTTCAACTAACACGGCTGTTGCGCCATCATCGCTAGCAACAATTTCAATTTTACCTTCTGCTGCAACACGACCGGCTTTCTTGTCTGCTTTAGCTGCACCTGACTTACGCATCATTTCAATCGCGTCATCAATGTTGCCATCGGTTTCAACGAGTGCTTTCTTGCATTCCATCATGCCTGCGCCAGTACGTTCGCGCAGTTCTTTTACTAATGAGGCTGTAATGGCCATATCTTTCTAACCCTCGTCAATTATTCGTCAGAATCAGATTTATCAGCTGCATCTTTCGCGTCTGACTTTGCTGCGGTTTTCTTAGTCGCAGCTTTCTTCGTAGCGGCCTTTTTAGTCGTTGCCTTTTTAGTTACAGCTTTCTTCTTCGCAACTTTTTTCTTGGCAGGTTTTGCACCATTAGCATCGACTTCCATGAATTCATCCGCAGGCCCTTCCGTCTTACCCATGCTTGGACGACTTTCCATCACAGCATCAGCAACCTGTGCAGTGTAAAGTTTAATGGCACGAATTGCATCGTCGTTACCAGGGATAACGTAATCAACACCGGCTGGCGAGTTGTTGGTATCAACAATACCGATCACTGGAATACCTAGTTTTTTCGCTTCACTAATGGCAATATTTTCGTAACCCACATCAACAACGAATAAGGCATCTGGCAGACCGCCCATGTTCTTGATACCACCAAGACTACGATCCAGTTTTTGCATTTCACGCGTCATATTGAGCGCTTCTTTCTTTGTTACACGATCAAAGCTGCCATCTTCCGACATTTTTTCAAGATCTTTGAGACGCTTAATAGACTGACGAACTGTCTTATAGTTAGTCAACATGCCACCTAACCAACGGTGGTTAACAAAAGGCATGCCACAACGTTCGGCTTCTTCTTGAACAATTTTACTTGCCGCACGCTTAGTGCCAACAAATAAAATGCGACCTTGGTTTGAAGCCATACGACCTAGAAAATTCAACGCGTCATTAAATAATGGTACGGTCTTTTCTAAGTTGATAATGTGAATTTTGTTACGATCCCCGAAAATATAAGGGGCCATTTGAGGGTTCCAGAAACGTGTTTGGTGACCGAAGTGGACACCCGCTTCCAGCATGTCGCGCATGGAAACATTCGCCATGATAATTCTCCTAAGTTAGGGTTGCGCCTCCACATTTCCCATAGACCAACCTGAATCTCCTTATTGAATGGAGGGTCAAGCACCCGAGCCTATGCGTCAAAATGTGTGCGATTTATAGTCATCTGCTATCGAAGTTGCTCAATAACAGATATGATTTGCCAAACTGGCGCGCGATTTATACCATAATTGCCCCGCTACAACAACGGATCAGGCTGATTTTACGTAAATTTTCACTAAAATTAGCTAAAACAAACATAAAACGAAGAGAAGTATGGCTGTCACAATAAAAACACCCGAAGAAATAGAAAAAATGCGCATCGCAGGCCGCTTAGCTGCTGATGTGCTTGAGATGATTGAACCTCATGTAGTGGCCGGTATCACTACCGATGAACTCGACAAAATATGCCACGATTACATCGTAGATGAGCAGCAGGCGATCCCTGCCCCGCTTAATTATCATGGTTTTCCAAAATCTATCTGTACCTCGGTCAACCATCAGGTTTGCCACGGTATTCCTGCTGATAAAAAACTAAAACGTGGTGATATTATCAATATCGATATCACTGTTATCAAAGATGACTACCACGGTGATACCAGCAAGATGTTTATAATTGGCAAACCCAGTATTCAGGCTGAACGGATTTGCCGAATTAGTCAGGAATGTTTGCTACTAGGTATCGAAATGGTCAAACCCGGTGCACAACTGGGCGATATTGGACATGTCATTCAATTGCATGCAGAAAAGAATCACTGCTCTATCGTGCGTGAATATTGTGGGCATGGCATCGGTAATCAATTCCATGAGGATCCACAAGTTCTTCATTACGGTGAATCTGGTACAGGGCTGGTACTCGAACAAGGCATGATTTTCACCATCGAGCCCATGGTCAATATCGGTAAACGTACTATCAAAGTCTTGCCTGATGAATGGACGGTTGTAACCAAAGATCGCAGTCTTTCGGCACAATGGGAACACACTATCCTGGTGACGAATGAGGGTCATGAAGTATTAACCCGCCGTCCTGATGAAAACTTTTAAATAATGATGAATAAATTTGTATTAGATACGAGCAAGCTTAATGCTGAAGGACTTAGCCTCGCGCAACAAATAAAAAATTATAAGAATTGTCTAAAACAATCTGAACAGCAATTAAAACAAGCGTTTGAGAATGATATTGAAGCCGACGTGCTTGTTAACCAGCATGCCAAAACAATTGACACCGTGCTACAACAAGCATGGAAACATTTTCTAGGTTCGAATACGGACGAAATCTCACCCTCACTGATTGCCGTAGGTGGTTATGGTCGCGCTGAGCTACACCCAAACTCTGATATTGATCTCATGATCTTGCTTCCTTGTGAAGATGATAGTCAGTGGCACGATGCGCTCACTCAATTTCTCACCTTCCTATGGGATATTGGTCTTGAAGTGGGTCATAGCGTAAGAACACTTGCCGATTGTGTTGAACAAGCAACTGATGACATCACTATCGCTACCAATTTAATGGAAGCCCGTTTATTGACCGGCTCCCAATCCATGTTCGAGAAAATGCGAGAACAAACTGGTCCTAAGCATATTTGGCCAAGCATCGATTTCTTTTGTGCAAAATGGAAAGAGCAAATCGCTCGACATGACAAATATGACGATACCGCCAACAAACTTGAACCTAATATAAAAGAAGCGCCCGGTGGGTTGCGTGACATTCAGATGATTGGTTGGGTCGCAAAGCGTCACTTTGGTGTAGAAACATTAAACGGACTTATCGCAGAAGGGTTCCTCACGGAAGATGAATGCGAGAGGTTACTGCAACATCAAAACTTTCTTTGGAAAGTGCGTATGGCGCTTCATTTTCTTACTTCACGTAGAGAAGACAGACTGTTATTTGATTTTCAACGTGATCTTGCAACCCAATTTAACTATGTCGATGACGCACAACAACTCGGTGTAGAAAAATTCATGAAACAATATTACAGAACCGTCGGTGAACTTAGTCGACTTAATGAAATGTTGTTGCAATTGTTTCAAGAAGAAATTCTTTATAAACATGAATCAGAAGCCCCTATTGCTATTAATGAACGCTTTCAATCGCGAAAAGGTTTTATTGAAATAATCCATGAAAAAATATTTTCAGAAAAACCATCTGTTCTTTTAGAAGTCTTTCTACTTTTAGAACAGAACCCTCAATTAAAAGGTGTACGTGCAGAAACAATCCGTTTAATCCGTAGCAATCGACATCGCATCAATGATGATTTTCGTAATAGTGACGAATGCCGAAAGATATTCATGGAAATTATTCGTCAGCCTCAAGGTATTACACACGAATTTAGGCGCATGCATCGCTACGGCATACTGGGTGCATACATCCCTTTGTTCGAAAATGTAACGGGGCAAATGCAGTACGACTTATTTCATGTTTACACGGTAGATGAACACACTTTATTTGTAGTGCGAAATTTGCGTCGCTTTACTGTTGAAGAATTCAGCCATGAGTTCCCTCATTGCAGTCAGGTCATCAATGAATTAGAAAAACCAGAAGTGCTTTATCTAGCCGGTTTATTTCATGATATAGCCAAAGGACGCGGCGGCGATCATTCTGAACTGGGTGCAGACGATGCCTTTAAGTTCTGCCAACACCATTACATGAGCAGCTATGACTCCAGTGTAGTTGCCTGGTTAGTCCGCACGCACCTTGCTATGTCACGGGTATCTCAGCGTGAAGATATTAATGATCCCGATGTGATTAATAATTTTGCTGATATCGTTGGCAATAAAGAACGTTTAGATATGCTGTATTTATTAACCGTTGCCGACATGCGCGCAACCAGCCCACACGTCTGGAACTCATGGAAAGGCGCACTACTTAAAAACCTTTACAACTACACATTAAAGTCATTAAGAAAGAAACTTAATAGCATTGATAATGCTGCACTGACATTGGATATTCAGCAAAAGGCATCAGATGAGCTTGCTAAACAAAATGTAAATTCAGATGAGATTAATGCACTATGGAAAACACTGAATGACGACTATTTTTTACGCTACAGCATCAAAGAAATCGTTAGTCATTGCCTCGCGATTTTACCATTAAGCAAAAAGGATTTACCACTCATTATTATACGCGATGCAATGGGGCATGGTGGTACCGAAGTATTCATACACACCAAAGCTGATAACACTATCTTTGCCTTAGTCACTTCTATTCTAGAGCAAAAAGGTGTTGATATAGCAGATGCACGCATTATTCGTTCATCAAATGGGTACTCTTTCGACTCGTACATTATTCTTGATCATGAGGGTAACAAAATCACCTCAGAAGAAACTCAACAGGATCTTCAAGAAACGATTCATCGCGAATTAAGCAAAAAAGAACCTTCCAACTATGAAATTAGTCGCCTTCCACCACGGCAGCTAAGACATTTCAGTATGAATACTAGCGTGCAATTTGATACCGATGCTCGTAATCAACATACCATTATGGAAGTCATCACCGCAGATCGAGCCGGTCTTTTAGCCAGTATTGGTAAAGTGCTTAACGACAACAAACTGCAACTTCATAATGCACGAATTAGTACCTTTGGTGCACGTGCCGAAGATTTATTTTACATTACCGATGAAAATGGGCAGTTGCTGGATGTCATTGCAAAAGAGATTGTAAGAAACACGGTTATCAATCTACTTGATAATAGTGATAACTAAATAACCATTCGTAATAATCATGATTGTGTAGCAAAGTTCAGTAATCGCTGACGTAATTTATCGCCTAAACCATACTGAGTGCAAAATCTATTTATTCGTATCGCACTTGGTGGTGAATATGCCAGTTTTTTAATCCCTAACTTCATTGGTACATTACGTACTATGGTTGCTAATTGTTGAGAGGTAAAGGCAAGATCCTTGTGCTTTTTTAATAATTCACAGATACGTTTCGCGCCTCTCATTGGGCTACTCTTAACACTATCTAATTTAGTATAAATATTTTCTAACGAACCATACTCACTTAATAATACAATAGCCGTTTTCGATCCCACCCCCGCAACACCCGGTATGTTATCAATACTGTCGCCAGCAAGTGCGAGGAAATCAATCATTTGTTCTGGTTTAACACCAAATTTACTCTGACAATCCTTATACCTATGAATTTCATCTTTGGCATAATTCCAGAAAAAATCACCTTTACTGACTAATTGAGATAAATCTTTATCACTCGTCACAAAAGTAGTACTAAAGTTATTGTGTTTTACTTTCTGTGAAATCGTTCCAATTAAATCATCTGCTTCATAACGTTTACTAGAAAATGTACTGACACCTAATATTTCCGTTACCTTTTTACATAACATAAATTGATATTTTAAATCTTCAGGCGCTTGTTCTCGATTAGCTTTATATGCTGGATATATTCTATTACGAAAGCTCGAATTTAAGCTTTCATCAAATGCTGCAGCTATGTGAGTGGCGCGGGTTTTTTCCAATAATTGACATAGAAAATAAGCATAGCCGTAAACGGCATTAACAGGATCGCCGTACTTATTGACAATTGAGTCTGGCATTGAGAACCATGCGCGAAAAACATAGATACTGGCATCAACAAGGTAAATTTTACGCTTCATCAATCAAAGAAGCTCATGTTATTGATTATCTTTCGTTTTAATAGATCGTTAAAATAATCACTATCACTATCACTATCACGCGAAGCTAAATATTGTTCCCATTCTATCCACTGCATTTTAAATTCAGTATCGCCACAACTTAATAAACGCACAATAACGTCACCTACTTTCCACGGCCCGTCTCCCTTAACATCGCCTATTAAAAAGATATGCTGCAGGGCGTTCTGATTCAAGCCAATATGGTTCTGCATAGATTATTCCTAGTGAATGCGCAAACGTTTCCACAACCAAGCGACATTCGCCATCAGGATAGCGAACCAACATTGGGCTAGTAATGGTCAGTATTTCTGCCACAAGACTATATGAAGAGAATAAAAATAAACTAAGAAGGAGACAGTTCAGAAATCATAATAGGTTTCTCAACGCCATAACCTTGAACAAAATCCACACCTATTTCGGAAAGCATTTCTATAATTTCAGCATCTTCAGCGTATTCAGCAATGACCCGCTTACCCATAAAATGGCCAATCTCACAAATAGATTTCACCACTGCATAATCGCTAATACTGGTTTTTATTTCTTTAACAAACGATCCATCAATTTTCAAATAATCAACCGGTAAATTTTTCAAATACGCATAAGATGACATGCCACTGCCAAAATCATCCAGTGAGAATTGGCAACCCGTTTCCTTAATCCTTTTTATAAACTCAGCTGAATCTGATAGATTTTCAATACCAATTGTCTCTGTTATCTCAAAACACAACGCCTCTGAAGGTACATCAAAGCCATTTATTTGTTCCAAAATATAATCAACTAAACGGTCATCACTTAATGAACGTCCTGATAGGTTAATAGAGAATGAATCAACACTATCTAATATGCTTTTATTATTACTAATCCATGCGAGTGTTTCTTTAATTACCCAATGATCAATATCAGTAATTCGATTCCCCAACTCTGCTGCTTCGATAAAATCTTGAATTGAAATTTGATCGCCATGCTCATCATGCATTACTAAAAGCACTTCATAGTGTGGTTTCGCCTCATCACTAGAATCGAGCGGCTGAATACGTTGGCAACGCAGCTTCAAGCGATCTTGATCAAGCACATCATCAATGCGAGAAACCCAGTTAATAACTTCATTGCGGTGTGCAAAACGCTGCTGTCCAGAACGATAAAGCTGCAAACGATTACCACCTGTATCTTTTGCTATCGCACAACTTGACTCAGCAGCTTGCATAAGGCTCGTTATACTTTCACTTTGGGCGTTGATGGTTACTAGCCCAGTGCTCGCTCCTGTGGATAAACGTTTGCCTTCCCACATGAATTTATGATCTCGTATCTGATAAATATATTCCTCTGCGATCGACAATGAATCTTCAAGGTCAATATCTTCAATTAACAAACCAAACTCATCAGCACCTAATCGAGCTAATACACAGTTGTGTATTTGGTTATCAGAAAGTAATTTTGCTATTTCAACTAACAACATGTCACCCGCCTCATAGCCGTTGGCGGTATTAAGAATGTTAAATTGATCAATATCAAAAAAACATAACGCGTGCTTCTTACTCGCATGACGAGCACTTATCAAGGCTTTACCAATCACTTTTTCAAATTCACGCCGATTGATTAGGCCGGTTAATTGATCATGTGTCGACTCGTAGACTAATTGTTCATTCAAATCCTGCAGCATAGAGTATTGCGCCCGATCCATGGCTGGCTCATTAGCATCATCAAGTAAAACTGCCTTACCAGTAAATAATAGAACTGCCAACTCTTCGAAGAAGATAAACCTATCTTTATTTCCAAGCACATCAACAAAAACAATTTTATTTACATGCGGCGCGATCCACGCAGCTCTCAAACGCTTGTTCTGCTCTTTATCAAGGTCAAATAATATCCAATCGCCTTCCTTTAACCGATGTGCACGACGTAACCATTTTTCATGCTCGGATTCTGAGGAAAATTCCTTTTCTATATCTGGCGCAACTTCTTCCTTTTCAGGTGCCTTTGACTCAAATTCATCGATAACTTTTTCTAATTGATCCGCATATTTCTTATCTTGCGCCTTAATCAGAATGTCTAGCTGATCTGATACTCGTCTAAATACTCCAAGTGTGCCATCAAATTCAGAATTAATGAGGTTTACAAGCCAATCAAGTGCTGCACGTACACTGTTTGTTCCTTCTGTTTCTTCCTCACCAATTAACAATCCCAGTTGGGCGATTTTATTTACCACCTGCCTTACCAAGTGTTCTCTATCCATAAACAAAGAATCATCTTCAATAGCCATTTTTAGAACAGGTATTTCTAATCTTGTTAACCAAGCATGCATACTCTCTGGTACTTGTGTATCAGAGAGTATTGTATCAAAAATACTATTTGAGACATCGATAATTTTATTTTCACGTGGTGCTATAACTTTCGTTTCACCATTCTCACCCGCTTCTCCAACCAATGAAGAATAGATAAGTTCCTTAAAGTCTTCACGATCAAGCTCGGCACAACTAGACTCAATACGTGCAAGCGTTTGCACAACTTCGTTTGTAGTTAGTGCTGCACCTTGAGCAACAACATCTACTGCGGCACTAGAGGTTTGATGTCCATTCTGTCTAGCACTGAAATCACCTGACGAACTACCACTATATGATGGTTGATTTTTTAATTGGCGCTTTAATGTTCTAAGTTCAGAAACCAGCTCATAGATATTATGTTTTGACATATCTCTATTGGAAATGGTGTCGTTCGATTTTATAGAATCATTACGCGAACTAGTAACATGACCGCTATTGCTTTCATTGTTGCCACTACCGTCATTACTACCGCCGCTCATATTATTAGACGATGCAGATTCTATATTCTTATCTTGATAAACCTGACGAATATCTTCTTCTGGTTCAGAAGATTTTGGAATGTTGTATTTTAGATCAGGGAGAATACCTCGTGATATCAAGCATCCATTCAACTCTTTATAAAGTTGTCCAAGTACATTTGTCAGCAACACTTTAAAAACTTTATGGCATACCAATATTATCTTATGACTTAAACCAAAAGCAGAAATTGCTTCCTGAAATGCCTGTGTAAACAACGCCGGGCCATAAGGATTATTATCGTGACTAATTGGTGTTGCAAATAATTCAGATAATCGTCGTGTTAATTGCGCTAATACTTCATTATGTATTCGTTGAACGCTTTCTATCGTCCCCGTATCAGCAAGCCATTTATCAAGCACTTCTTCTTCAACAATCGCAAGTTCAATTTCTTCTGTTGAAAATGCTCCTGACTGGGTATCTTTATCAGGAATTTCCCCATTTTGACTTGATGCCATACGCTGAATAATAAATTGAGAAAATAAAGAAATAAATCTTTCTTTATTGTTATTTAATATGCCCAATGACTCGAAATATAGATTCTGCTCAACAATATCTTTTAAGGTTTTAGATTGTTCAAAAAGTGAGTCGACAATACGTTCATGTGTATTTGTTGCAAGTGGTAATAAATAGGTAATCACTAGTTCGGTGCATTCAGCGATGACATCGGTATCTGCATGTTGTGCTAAACCTTGATTGTCTATATCTGGTTTCTGCGTGGCATCCGACAGTGCCATTAATTTTTTCATTACATCAACATCAGGTTCAAGCAGCATGACACCTGATGAATCCGCATCTTGATGAACAATTCTTGCTTGTATTAAGTAAGTCTGTTCAAGAGGAATGTGAATTTCAATCTGATCATCTTCTTGAAGCTGACCCTCTAAATGTTGGTTAGCATCAACAACAAGCAACATACCTTCGTCACAAAAATCACTGATTCGAAATGGTATCGTGGTGTTATCCGAAGTAATAACCTCAACAGTCAGATCAAGTGAATAACGCTTAAGAACGCGCTTATTCTTCCCCTCGAAGCAACCCCTTGATTTATTTATATCATCCGTCATAAAAACCCATCAATGCTTGTTTTTGTTGAGCAGCCCACATTGCACATCTACATATAGTATCGGTAATTATGCCTAAATATTGAAGTTTTTAATCAAAATAGTGCTACTTAATTACAATTCTAAAATTCTTCTGGTTTTAACACCCCGAAACTCATGCAACATGCTAAAATACCTGAGTTTATTATCTCAGACAGTTAAAATTATGCCTCAAACTGCACGGATTCGTGAAAT
>CAZIWG010000007.1:0-32913 GCA_964542925.1 uncultured Granulosicoccaceae bacterium
ATCGCTACGCGAAGTGATTGACTAGTTTCAACGACCGAGGTCATCTCAGCATTACTCATCCAGGATCTCTTTAATATTTTCGAGTAAATCCGCTTCCTGGAACGGTTTACCTAAATATCGATCAACACCAATATCCATAGCACGTTGTCGATGTTTATCACCCGTACGTGAGGTAATCATTATAATCGGGATATTCTTAAGCACATCATCATTGCGAATATGCGTGGCTAATTCATAACCATCCATACGTGGCATTTCAATATCGAGCAAGAAAAGGTCAGGTATTTGTTCCTGTAATACGGCAACCGCATCCACACCATCTTTTGCTGTAATTACTTGCATATTATTTCTTTCCAGTAAGCGTGTTGTAACTTTACGCACGGTAATGGAGTCATCCACCACCATCACTGTTATCGGCCCTTTCTCAGTAGCCTTATCAGCAACATCTGGCACATCAACGTCAGCGTGTAAGATTGATTTTGCAACATCCATATAAACCAATGCGCCAACATCAAGAATCAGAGCAACACTGCCATCACTTAGAATAGTTGCACCAGAAATAGCCCTCACTGTACTAATTTGAGGCCCTACCGATTTAACCACAATTTCTCGGCTACCCATTAATGCTTCAACTTGCAGTGCAATACGATGATCACCGGCACGTGCCAACAACACAGGCAATTTATTACCAGTACCTGGAAGAATTGGCTGATTCAAGTTTAATTGTGTACCAAGATGCATAAAGCGGTATGAGTTACCGCCATATTGATAGCGGGGTTCGTTACTATTGTAAAAACCTTCTAGTTCTTCATGTGTTGCGCGCACAACACCATCAATAGATGATAATGGTATTGCATAAATATCTTCACCGACATGTACTAACAACGCCTTATTCACAGAAAGTGTTAACGGTAAGCGTACTGTAAATTTAGTGCCTTTACCTGCAATGGTATCAATTTGTAAACTACCACTCAATTGTTTAACTTCACTATTCACAACGTCCATCCCAACGCCGCGACCAGATAACTGAGTAACCTTATCCGCTGTACTAAATCCAGATTCCAAGATAAATCGTAATACTTCCTTATCTGTAAAATCTGAATCTTCCTTCATCAAACCGCGCTCGCAAGCCTTTTTGCGAATGGCATCAAGATTAATTCCTTTACCATCATCACTGATACGAATGACAACTTCTGTTCCTTCACGCTTAATATCGATCAGTATGGTGCCAGTCTTCTTCTTATCTGTCTTTTTACGTTCCGAACGTGTTTCTAAGCCATGGTCAACTGAGTTGCGAAGCATATGTTCGATAGCCGGCAATATGCGATCTAAAACACTACGATCCATTTCATCATTTTCACCAATAATGATGAGCTCAACATCCTTATCAACCTCACCACTGGTTTGGCGAATAAGACGACGCAAACGAGGGGAATGTGTACTAAACGGTACCATGCGAGTACGCATGAGACCTTCTTGTAATTCGGTACTGATACGTGATTGTTGTAATAGTAAAGTTTCAGCTTCACTTGTCTGATTCTCAAGTAAGCCCTGAATACTATTTAAATCATTCAACGACTCCAGTAAAGAGCGAGACAATTGTTGCATGTTTGAAAAGCGATCCATTTCTAAAGGATCAAAGTCTTCGCTTGTATCACCTGCACCCTCAAAGCGATACATGATTTGCGTTTCTGTTTCAATTTCGAAACGACGTAATTGCTCACGAACACGACTAACAGTCTGTTCCATTTCTGTTAGGTTATAAGCAAATGCACCAACCTGTTGGTCAATGCGTGAACGATAAATACTAACTTCGCCTGCATAATTTACTAAATCATCTAACAAATCTGCTCGGACACGTATTTGCTCATGCTGCAAACGACCCGCTGATTTTTGTTCAGAATCTGGAGTTGCTTCAATAGTTTGTGCCGGAATTTCCGGCATAATGATAACTTCTTCTTCAACTTCTTCGACCTCTGCAACAGGGAACTCTGCAACAATATCGTCTGGGGTAGCCTCTATAGGTTCAGGTTTTTCTTCAACGTCAGTAACGAGTTCAATAACCTCTACAATATCAGATTCAGCCTCGTCAACTATTCCGTCAACTTCAAGCTCTATTAAATCTTTACCTTCAGTTAATTGATCAAGTTGTTTTATAAGTTCTTGCTTAGCATCAACATGTTGTTTAGCGCGAACCTGATCTAACATTACCACTAACTGGTCATGTGCTTGCTGAACAAGATCAAATAATTTATTTGAAATTTCGGTGCGGCCTTCATCAATCGCAATGACCATTGTTTCAAGGCTATGACTTAGATCGCCCATCGGTTCAATGCCGGCCATCCGTGCGCCACCCTTAAGGGTATGAATTTCACGCTGCAACTGAACTACAAGTTCTTTATTATCTTGTTGGTTAATCCAGTTTTGCAATGTCACTTCACTGGCATCAAGAATTTCTACTGCTTCTTCAATAAATATTTCTAACAACTCATCATCGAAATCATCATCGAAATGTTGAGTCTCTATTGGCGTAATAGGTGCTTCAATGATTCCACCAGGTGCTGGTGCCATTGTTGGAGAAACAGATAACTCTGATGCCTCTACTTCCTGCTGATAAAGAACATCGATTTTTTTAAGTAATGCGTCTTTATAATCATCATTGGCATTTTCATCTGCGAGCTGTGTCACACGTTCTTTGATATCAGCGGAGAACTCTTGAATCAATTCAACTATTTCTTCTTCAACAGCTGCGTTATTCACTTTTAATAATTTTACATATTTTTCTAATAAATTACTGACTTCAGCAATATCAGTAATCCCTGCCATATGTGAACTACCATGCAAAGTATGAATGGCACGAATCAGATCATCATTGATACGACAATTTTCTTGTTGTCCAATACATTGTTCTATGAACGAACGAATATCATCTATATGTCTATAGGATTCTTTAGTGAAAATTTCTAATAAAACAGGATCAATGCCCGTTGGTGTAACACTCACTTCCGATTCTGCTCTACTAACAAGCTTTGTCGCAGCAATACTCTCTTTACTTGCAATAACAGATGGTCCATCTTCCTTATCAGGCACTTCCATTTCACCCGATTCTAAACGCGATAAACCACCACCCTTACTTAACTGAAGGCTTTCTTCTTGCAATGCTTCAAAATCTATGTCATCTGAAGGCTGACCTTTAAACTGAGCGATTACATACGGTAATGCATCCAATGCTCTTTCAATGACGCTAATCACTTCTGGGCCGAGGGGAATAGTGTGATCAATAACTCTATTCAGAGTATTTTCAAATGCCCATGCAAACTCACCTATTTCTGTTGCACCAACCATTCGACCACTACCTTTTAAGGTATGGAATGAACGGCGTACAACAGAAAGTGATTCTTCATCTTCAGGGTTGGCTTTCCATTTAGGGAAATAGGTTGCCAATGTTTCCATTTCTTCTTCAGCTTCTTCAAAGAAGATATCAAGAATTTCATCATCAATATCATTGTCATCATCATCACGTACTGCCGCTGCGCTACTCAACACGGGCTTCTCGACAATATTACTTTCCTGAGATACCGTTTTAGCTATTGATTCTTGCGGTTCTTCTAATGTTATTTCTGTATCAGAAACATCAACTGGTTTTACTTCTATCTCATCAACATTATCTAATGTTGTAAGCTCTTCCGCTGGAGCTTCAAGCTCAATAACCTCAGTCGGTTTCTCATCAATCGTGGGCTCTTCAACTACATCATCGGGTGAAATCGGGTATCCCAATTTTGCAACACGAATGCGTGCAATATCTAGAATTTCATCTCGATCACTACGTTCTTCATCCAATGCTTCGAGATAATACTCAATACTGGTAATAACATCAGCAAGCGTTTCTAGTGTTGCTTGATCAGGGATATCTTTCTTATCAATTAAATCGTTAGTTATGTATTCATTACATGCTGATAAAAGCTCAGCAGCATGATCTAGTGATAACATCGACATACTACCGCGAACTTGCCTATTTAATTGTGGCACTTCCGATAACAGTTCATGTTCCCAAGGTGCAACCACAAATGAAACAATCGCATCTTTAACCCGAGCCATATCTGTCTTGGCTTCTTTAATAACTACCTTAAGTAGTTCGCGCTGTTCATTTCCTTGTAAGAAGCTAGATGCCGGCTGCACTGGTTCAACAAGAGACCCATCTTGCAATCGTTTAAGCCCTTGCAGAATGGCATCACCATGTTCATCCGCTGAACTCTTTTTACCACCTAATTCAGACAAACTGGATTCAACAAACAAGAAACCACTTGCCATTTCCATAAAGGTATCGTCAGTCGCGGGGACTCTGCCTTCAATAATAGCGTTAATAATCTCGGCTTGTTCAACGACAACATTTCGTTGCGTACCTAAACCAAGCATACCTAGCGTATCGGCTACTTTTTTCAAAGCATCCTTAACAGATTGCAATGTATTAACATCTTGTTCACTGGTACGAATGAAAATATCTATTTCATCTTTAATTCGTGAAATATCTTCTTTAACCGCAGAAGTCACCGTTTCCATAACTTCCAGGTTGACCGCGCTTAGTCCTTCCTGTGAATCTTCATTAATTCCACTACCCGATAGCAATTCGTTGAGCTTAAAGGCTGAAGATAATTCCTGCACCCTATCACCTTCACTACTTGCTGTTGCAACATAGTAAAGAAGGTTTTTTATCAGATCGACAGGCGGCTCATCAACAATAACCTGCTCACCGCCATCTATAATTCTTTTGATTTCACGGTCGACTTGCCCTAATAACAATTTAGATGAAACGCTTGGAGCTAAACCGTCATCAATGAGTGCTTCAATAACACCTTCAGCAACCCATAGTAATTGTGCAACCGACTTTTGTTTTGCTGCTTTCCTCAGTTGACTAACAACACCCAAAATCTGCTTTAAGGCTCGTTCAACATCACGATCACGGAACCAACTCACCAAACCCATTTGGTAATGGTGGCGTAACTTTTTAGCTAGTACTGAAACATCTTGTGTTTGATCCGCATCAGCAAGCTCTGGCACCTCAACCAACAAATCAGGAGAGAAAAAAGCACTTTCCGATAATAAGCTTTGACCACAAATAGCTCGCATATCGTTGAGCAATGGTAGCAATGCGAGTGGTACATCTTTTTGGCCTGACTGCAGGTGTTCAAGATAATCAGGTAACTGCAAAATAGCCCGCATTAGAATATCGTAGGCATCATCTTTCTTAGTAATCTTATTCTCTTGTATGGCAATAGAAAGATTTTCCATTTCTTCAGCAATCATCACTGCGCCGTACAACTCAACCATCTTCAGTGTGCCGTGCACCTGATGCAAATGATTAACACAGAACTGTAATTGTGTTTCATCTTCCGGGGTTTCGACAAAAGCTTCCAATGACTGTCTCGCTTGATCAAGCGTTTCGTCAATTTCTCCTTTAACCCAATTAAGGGTGCTGTAGTCGTAACTGTCAGCCATAATTAAACGTTCTCCGCCTGCTTATTTCACTGCCGCTAAACGACGAAAAGCAAGCGTGTCATTAAAATTAATTTTTTCTAATATGGGTGGTTTCCAACCCAATATTTCTCCAGCGCCGAGAATCAAAACACCACCTGGTTCCAAATGTTCAACCAAATTATTTAAAATCTCTACTCGCCTATCTCGGTCAAAATAAATAAGCATATTTTGACAAAAAATCATGTGCATTTTGCCAAATGGGATTTTATCCATTTCCAATACATTTAATCGCGAGAAACAAACTCGCTTACGTAATTCTTCATTTATTTGGTAGTGCGTATCATCAACACGTGTAAAATATTTTCGGCGTGTCGTATCATCAATTTCTCTTAGCTTTCGACTATGAAAAACACCTTTTCGTCCAGTCGAAAGTGACGCAGGGCTAATGTCAGAAGCGGTGATGCCATAATAATAATCGGCATAATCTGTGTCTCTAAAACCATCTAGCACCATTGCCAACGTATATGGCTCTTCTCCTGTTGAACAACCTACACTCCATACATTGAGCGTTTTTGGTGGCTCATCCTGTCCCATCCATTCAGGCAACAATAATTCACGAATTAATGTTACCGATGACATATGACGGAAAAAACGTGTTTCATGAACAGTCAACCTATCAACCAGTGTTGCCCACTCAATCGTTCCTTCACGTCCATCTAAAACAAATTTGTAATAATCCCGGTAATTACGAAACCCTACTTCGCGCATCCGAATACCCAAACTTGTCGTTAAAAATGAACGACGTTCATCCGGCAAAATCATACCAGTACGCTGTTCAAGCAGGAGCTTCCATTCAAGGTAATGATCATCTTCCATAGAAGGCATGGATTCAATTCCCGACCACGCTGCATTTGCCATGTTGTCTTTCCTATCCAGGACAGACTATTAGTCTGGCAACTTGAAGCCGGCAACCGACTTACGCAATTCATTGGCAAGTTCTGCGAGGTTACCAATGGATGTTGCTGTTTCATTAGTACCCGCCGATGTCTGCGTTGTAATTTCCTGAATCACGTTCATGGTTTCAGAAATATTACTTGCGGCACCCGCTTGCTGATGTGCCGTTTCAGAGATGTTATTAATCAAATCAGCGAGCTGTGTAGATACACCCTCAATTTCGGACAGTGCCTGCCCCGCATCTTCTGCCAGTTTTGCACCGGCAACCACGTTTGAGGTACTTTGTTCCATTGAGATAACCGCTTCTTTGGTATCTGTTTGAATCGTTTTCACCAAGGCTTCAATCTGCTTGGTCGCATTAGACGAACGTTCCGCAAGGCGCTGAACTTCATCCGCAACCACCGCGAAACCACGACCCTGCTCACCGGCCATCGCCGCCTGAATCGCTGCGTTCAAGGCTAGAATGTTGGTTTGGTCGGCAATATCATTAATCAATTCAACGATGTCACCAATTTCCTGTGAACTTTCACCGAGTCGTTTAATTCGTTTCGATGTTTCCTGAATTTGTTCACGAATCGTGTTCATACCCTTAATAGTATCTTGTACCGTTTCTGAACCACGCTGTGCCGTATTTACCGAGCGACGTGCAACCTCTGATGATTCGGCAGCATTCTTGGATACATCTTCAATGGAAACAGCCATTTCGTTAATTGCTGTACTTGCACCCGTAATCTGTTGTGCCTGATGATCAGAAGCTTCAGCAAGATGCATCGCCGTAGCCTGCGTTTCTTGAGATGCTGATGATACTTGCACGGATGCTTCGTTAATCGACGTTACCAAGGTACGTAATGCGTCCGTGGTAAAGTTGATAGAGTCGGCAATCGCACCGGTTACATCTTCTGATACCGTTGCTTGTACGGTCAAATCACCATCAGCCAAATCACCCATTTCATTCAACAAACGCATAATCGCGTCTTGGTTACGCTTGGTTGCACCTTCTGCCTCAGCCTGACGTTTTTTCGCATCACTGGTAATCATGTAACCAATCAAAATCAGTAACACAACAGTAATCAATCCAAATAAGGCACCAATCCATAATGCAACACGTCCACCGATATATGCATTGTAACCATTAATTAACTCAGCATAGTTGCCGAGTAAAATACCCGCTTTAAATGAAGCAGTGTCAGATGCATCCTGTACCAAGAATAATTCAGGTGATGCTTCAAGCACCTGTCCTACTAATTCATTAATGATTTTTAAGACATCGCCCACTTCGGCTAATTTGTCTTGTGCATCTTCATCATCAATTTTAGCGATTCTTAAAGAACGATCACCCTTCAACATACCACGGTAAACACGCCCAAATAATGCTGTGTCACGACCGAACCGATCGGCTGCGGTTGCTGCACCTTGACCACCTTGAATCACCTTGGTGACGTTATTGGCAATACGTTGCGTTAACATTAATTGACGACTGGCAATATAAATTTGTGATGGTGAAGCGCCGGTTTCAATTAAGATACCCACTACTTCATCTGATAAGGCTAACAAGCTTGGGATGTTGTCGGAGATAGCTTGTACTGATTGCCCTAAAGAAAGAATCGCATCTTTACGTGCGAGAATCGCATCTACATTTTCGCGATAATCTGCCCACGTATCACCTACAATTTTAAGCTGTGTTTTTACTTCAACAGGTGATGGCGCAAAACCAGTAGCGGGGTTACCCTTACTAATGTAACCATAACTCTTGTCTAACTGATCGCGAACAATTTTAAGCCGACCAAACGCATTCTCGTTACCTTGCGATGCCGCCACCGCAAAACGTGACATGGTTTGCGAAAGTACTTGTTGCTCACCCACATAACCTAAGTACTCAGTATCGTAAGCGGCTTTATTCGCGTTATAACCAAAGAAACTCAATGCCAGTATCAGTGTTAATACAACCACTGCACCAAGTATCTTAATCATATCTTGCGTATCGATGTTTTTAAAATCTAACGCACTCATCACGTTCTTCATGTCGTCATCTCCTAGACTTCCCAACTCACTGTGTTACTAATACCGTTTATATTATTATCACGGTTCACAGTTATTAATTTTTTATACTGCAACTTGTAAGAAAAGTGGACTTTTAGCTAGCGCATGCATACTAAAGATCCCCCACTCTTCACTATCTTGACTATAAACACCCGTCATATAGCTCTTTAAAAAGTTATCTACATCTGGCAACTTGTGCGAATAAGCTTCATCCTGAAAATGTTTCAACCCTAACACTTCATCAACCAATAAACCGGCAAAAATGCCATTGTGATTAACCACCAACACGCGGCTATTAATATTTAATTCTGTGGGCTCACGCATTAAGTAATCTTTCAAATCCATAATCGGTAACAAATTACCCCGTATATTTGCGATACCTCTTACCCAACTTTTAGTTCCGGGTACACGCGACAGAGAGGGATAAGTTAATAACTCAGTCACTTCATCAACGGGGGTTACCATTTGCCTTCCAGCAACACGGAAGCCGATGACTAATGATGTGCCCTTAATATCTTCCTGTTGGGGAAGTCCTTTAGAATATTCTAAGCTACGCTGCTCTATTGCACGAAGTAGTTCTAATGGATCATTTTTTTTAGCAGCTGCCGGCATTATCGTAAACTATCCCTTATCCGCCTAACAATGCTGTAATTTTTTCTAACAACACTTTCTCATCCACGGGCTTAGTCAAATAATCTTTGGCACCTTGTCGTAGTCCCCAAACACGATCTGTTTCTTGATCCTTAGTTGTGACGATAATAATAGGAATCTCTTTTGTTTCTTCTGTATTTGAGATTTTACGTGTCGCCTGAAAACCATTCATGCCTGGCATCACAATATCCATCAAGATAAGGTCTGGCATTTCTTCACTTGCTTTTACGACACCATCTTCTCCGCTTTCAGCAGAAAATGTTTCAAAGCCATGCTTTTCAAGCATTGTTTTGAGTACGTGGATTTCCGTTGGTGAATCATCCACTATTAATATACGTGCCATCTGCTTATTCTCCTGTTACTAGGTATTAACCAACATTTCCAACGCCGGCTTATTATTATTTAATGCTCAATCACATGCCGGGTAATCGCACCCAGCAATTCGTGCTTAGTGAACGGTTTAGTTAGGTACTGCTCAGAACCCACTATGCGTCCTCGTGCTTTGTCAAACAAACCATCTTTGCTAGAAAGCATAATGACCGGCGTTTTCTTATAATTTTCATTATTCTTGATGAGTGCACAGGTCTGATAACCATCCAAGCGAGGCATCATAATGTCGACAAAAATAATATCCGGGCGATGATCCGCTATCTTTGCCAGCGCTTCAAAACCATCAATAGCGGTGATCACCTCACAGCCTGCTTTCTTCAACAATGTTTCTGCGGTTCGACGAATAGTCTTGCTATCGTCGATAACCATCACATTGAGTCCGGCAAAATCACCGTTCGTTTTAATATCGCTGGCCACGAATTCCCCCTTGGCACTCATAATCATTCTCACAACTTTTTAAAGTCTACAGAGTATAGACTGTCCAATATAAATGTTTAACACATAATCTAGGAAGTATCCATAAGTTACTGCAAATAATATGGATTTTCCAAAAAAATATGCCTGTTTTCATAAAATTCAGGAATAATGTTTGATCTCCGGCTAAATCGCCAACAATCAGGCTTTTCACTACTCAAGCCTAATTAAAGACGTTGATTGACCATCCGTCCAGTAAAATTGCAATATGAGTTTTAACAGTGCCAAAATTAACCTAATGCGCTAGGATGCTGCGTCATCAACACACTGATCATGAGCTATTATTAAGTATGCCTATTCAACTCGGAATCGTGATGGATCCTATTGATACCATCAAAACAGTCAAAGACAGCAGTTTTGCCATGCTGCTTGAGGCGCAAAGCCGCGGTTACAGCCTCTATTACATGGAAATGGCAGATTTAGAACTAAAAACCGGTCAAACTATCGGCAAAATGCGCCCCCTCCGCGTCACAGACAACAGCAGTCACTGGTTTGACTTAGGTGAACCCGTTTCTCAGCCTTTATCTTCGCTTGATGTTGTCTTAATGCGTAAAGATCCACCGTTTGATGTTGAATACATATATGCCACCTATTTATTAGAAACAGCAGAAAAAGATGGCGTGCTGGTCGTAAACAAACCCGCGAGCATTCGCAATGCCAATGAAAAACTGTTTGCCGTGGAATTCCCCGATTGCGTTGCGCCTTCATTAGTGACGCGACGTGCTGAATCGCTTCGCGACTTTCTTGCCGAACATAATGATATTATTCTTAAGCCACTCGGTGAAATGGGTGGTGCCTCTATTTTCAGGGTTAAAAATGATGACCCTAATATCAGCGTCATCATTGAAACCCTGACACATCATGGAACAAGTTACATCATGGCACAGCGTTTCATTGCCGAAATCAGTGCTGGCGATAAGCGCATCCTCCTCATTGATGGCGAACCCGTGCCTTATGCTCTGGCACGTATTCCGGCCAAAGGCGAAACCCGTGGCAATCTTGCTGCGGGTGGCCGTGGTGAAGGGGTTCCTCTCAGCGAACGTGATTATGAAATATGTGCGCAGGTAGGTCCGGTGTTGAAAGAGATGGGACTGATGTTTGTCGGTATTGATGTCATCGGTGATTATCTCACTGAAATAAACAGCACTAGCCCAACTTGTATTCGTGAGCTGGATACGCAGTTTAATTTAAATATCAGTGGTCAACTGATGGATGCCATAGAAAAGAAATTATCATGAATTTTATTTTCTCTCAGACAATGCGTTTTATTTCAATTCTTGTTTTGACAAGTTTGCTAAGTCTTGGCGGCTGTTCACGTTCAAAACCAATTCCTGAGTTTCATGAAACTGTGTTTACCATGGGCACCTTAGTTGAAGTGACTATTGTTGGCGCAGATGAAAAAACAGCCGAACAAGCCTATACCGCCATCCTTGATGACTTTAACTACATGCACAACACTTGGCATCCATGGCAGTACAATGCGCTGAAACGCATTAATAATTTATTGCAAACCGGCGCGAAATTTTCACTGGCACCATCTATTTTGCCCTTAATTACAAGATCACAAGTTTTGTCTAAACAAAGTCAGGGATTATTTAATCCGGCGATTGGCAAGCTCGTTAAGTTGTGGGGTTTTCATCAAGATAATTTAGACGACATTATTGCACCACCTGAAGATGAAGACATCCAGGCATTTCTAAACGATTTACCACAGATGAGTGACATTCATTTTAATAACCTCACCATGTACGGCACCAATAAAAACATACAACTCGACTTTGGTGCGTTTGCTAAAGGGGTAGCTGTTGATACCACCATAGAACACTTAAAAGAATTTGGTATTAAAAATGCCATCATTAATGCCGGCGGCGACTTACGCGCAATTGGTAACCATAACGGTCGCCCGTGGCGTATTGGTATTCGTAACCCAAGAGCCGAAGGCGTTTTCGCTGCTGTTGATATATTCGGTGATGAAAGCGTTTTTACTTCTGGAGACTATGAACGATATTTTGAAAGTGATGGTAAACGCTATCACCATATTATTGACCCACGCACCGGTTATCCTGCCGATAAATCACGTTCTGTTACGGTAATCCATTCTAATGCTGCAACCGCCGATGCTGCTGCCACCGCGCTGTTTATCGCAGGCCCTGAAAAATGGGTTGAAATAGCCAAGGCAATGGGAATTCAATACGTCATGTTGATTGCAAGCAATGGCGACGTGCATATGAATCCTGCAATGGCTAAACGTATTGAGTTTACCGTGAAACAACCAACGATAAAATTGAGTAAGCCACTTAAATGATTCGTTTAGATTCAACCTCATTGTTTACCACTGCAGACAAAATTTTATTTCTCTTCAGCCTTGCACTGGTTATCTTTAGTTACGTTTATTTTTGGCAAACATCCACTGCCAACTATGCGACTATTAAAAGCCCACAACAAGATGCTTTTATCATTGACCTCAATGTGGCAAAAACACACCAAGTACAAGGTGAACTGGGCATGAGTCTTCTTGAAGTCAAAAACGGTAAAATTCGTTTTACCAACTCGCCCTGCAAAAACAAAATATGCATCCAAAGTGGCTGGCATCAACATGGTGGTGCTGTTACGGCTTGCCTACCTAACCGTATTAGCGTGAAACTCAGTAGTCGTGACACAACGGCTAATTACGATGCCATCATCTTCTGAACCACAGAAAATCCCCATGGAGCACGATGACAAACTCATCGCTGGATTTGCTGCGCTAGCGATCACCATCCACCTGCTGGAAAGTGCACTACCCTCACCGATTCCTGGCATCAAACCCGGTCTCGCAAATTTAGTTACGCTATATGTATTAATTCGTCATGGCTGGATATTAGCCGCCAATGTCACCTTGATTCGCGTCATTGCCGCCAGTTTATTACTGGGGAGTTTTCTTTCCCCCACCTTTGCCATGAGTCTTGCTGGCGCAGTCGCCAGCCTAGGTGTGCTAGGTCTTGCATGGCATCTTCCAGGCAAACCCTTCGGGCCGATTGGCTTATCTATTCTTGCTGCGATGGCTCATATTTCAGCACAAGTGGTCACGGCGTATTTATTATTTATTCCGCATGCATCACTATTCACTTTATTACCTATTTTACTGACAGCTGCGCTGATCTCAGGCACACTCGGCGGTATACTGGTGAGCAAGATAATTGAACGTACGCGCAGCCTAACAAGCCCATGAGCCAACTTATATTAACAGGACAACCTGCCCCTCATATCACAGCCGCTGATCGACTGGGTTTGACGCTGTTTTTTGCGATTACGATTCACGCTATTATCATCCTTGGTATTAGCTTTAGTAACGAATTATTTAAACAAAAAGATCATATTCAAACCATGGAAATTACACTGGTGCAAGCACGCAGTGAAACACCACCCGATGACGACCCGCAATATTTAGCACAAGCCAATCAACAAGGCAGCGGCGATACCGATGACGTTAAACGCCCACAAGCGTTGAGAAATGAAACGGTAAAAACCCCTCATCAAACACAAGGCACAGCACCGGAGAATATCCTTCCCCAAATCCAACAACAAAAACGTATTGAACAAAAAAAACGTGAGGTGATGCTGGCAAATAAAGCCAAAATTTCAGTCAAGTCCCGCAAGCAAACGCCACACGAAGAGGCTAAGAAACCTAATGTCAGTAATTTAATGTCTCGAGCATTTCAACTCGCTGCTGCCAGTGCAGAAGTTGACGAATTTCGCATGGCCAACAAAAGTAAAAAGAAAACTAAATTTATTACTGCCAGCACCAGTGAATTTAAATATGCAGCTTATCAAGATGCTTGGCGACAAAAAGTAGAACGCATTGGACGCATTAACTACCCGGAAGAAGCACGTAAACGAAAACTCAGCGGGCAACTCACGATGACCGTTGTGATTAAACCCAATGGTACGTTAAAGAATGTGTCTATTGACCGCTCATCGGGCAACCGTCTACTTGATGATGCAGCAAGACGCATTGTTCGCCTAGCCTCACCCTACGCCCCCTTCCCAGAGAATATCAGCAGTGAAACTGAGTTGCTTTATATTACTCGCACCTGGATATTTCAAAACGGTAACAGCCTCTACACAAAATAGCTTTACCCTGCCAGATAGCACTTGCCTGTTTCGCGTTGCTGGCTAATACTTAGACTATGACGAATTCCACTTATTTAAATGACCACTTTCTCATTGCGATGCCCGCATTAGAGGATCCAAACTTTTTTCATAGTGTCACTTATATCTGTGAACATAACGATCAAGGCGCCATGGGGATTGTCATTAATCAACCTTTAGAGATTTCTCTTGGTGATGTCCTCAGTCATATGAAAATGACCGCACACGATGAGGCAATAGGCTCAACTCCTGTTTATCTGGGCGGGCCGGTGCAAACAGACCGAGGTTTTGTTTTGCACGAACCCGCAGGTAAATGGGACGCCATGCTGGAAGTCACCGATTCTATTGCGGTAACGACGTCGCGCGATATATTGCAAGCCCTCAATGACGGCAAGGGCCCTGACCGTTCACTGGTCGCATTGGGCTATGCCGGTTGGGGCGAAGGCCAGCTTGAACAAGAAATCGTCGCCAATACCTGGTTAACCTGTCCGGCTGACAGTGCGATTATTTTTGATACGCCGATTGAAAACCGTTGGACGGCTGCCGCCGCTTCCTTAGGCATTGACCTCAATACCCTGTCTGATACCTTTGGTCACGCTTAATGTCGGCACCAAAAACCTTGCTTGGTTTTGATTATGGTGAAAAACGTACCGGCGTGGCGGTCGGTCAATCTTTAACCGCCACCGCAACCGCACTCACCACACTCAATAGTCATCGCAACAAACCAGACTGGTCAGGCATCGAAGCCCTAATAAAAGAATGGCGGCCTAATGCCTTAGTCGTCGGCATCCCAGTTCATATGGATGGTAAAGAACAAGCCATGACTCTTGCAGCACGAAAATTTGCTCGCCAACTCGAGGGACGTTTTCAATTACCAGTGCACGAAGCCGAAGAAAGACTCAGCTCAGTCGAAGCCGAACAGTTTTTGGGAAACAACGCCAATAAAGCCGATATCGATCGTGAGGCAGCGAGAATTATCCTGCAAAGTTGGTTAAGCGCTCAATCGAAGCAATAACTTTTAAAAATCTTGCAGACAAAACTCAGAACTCCTGCCATAATAGCGCCTGATGTCATCAGTAGAAACGCAAGCCCAGCCCACGCAACCGGTCAAGCTTAGACCGGGAAACATCCAATTGGATCCGCAAGGCAAACTCCGTCATTTCCTGGCGATTGAAGGCTTACCCAAAACGGTTCTCACCCAAATTCTCGATACCGCTGAATCATTCACCAACAGCGAAACAAAGAAATTTGAAATTCTCAAAAGCCACACGATTGCTAACCTTTTCTTTGAGCCCAGCACACGTACCCGTACCACCTTTGAATTAGCCGCTAAACGCCTTTCCGCTGATGTCTTAAATATCAACATCAGTGCATCGAGCAGTAGCAAAGGGGAAACCCTACTGGATATGTTACGAAACCTTGAAGCCATGCATGTCGATATGTTCGTAGTTCGACACGGCAGCAGTGGTGCGGCGCATTTTATTGCTAATCACGTACCACCGCATGTCAGCGTGCTCAATGCCGGTGATGGCAGCCATGAACACCCCACTCAGGCGATGCTGGATATGTTCACCATTCGCCAACACAAACCTGATTTCCCCTCCCTGCGTGTGGCGATTGTCGGTGACCTAATGCACTCGCGGGTAGCGCGTTCGCAAATTCATGCGCTAAATACCCTCGGTGTCGGTGAACTGCGTGTGATTGCACCTCAAACCTTGCTCCCTGTCGGTATCGAGAAAATGGGTGTACAGGTTTACCAAGATATCGACTCGGGCATTAAAGATGTTGACGTAATTATTATGCTGCGACTGCAACGAGAACGTATGCATGGCGCATTTATCCCCAGTGAGCATGAGTACTTCAAACTCTATGGCATGACCGAAGCGCGTTTGGCGCTCGCCAAGCCTGATGCGATTGTCATGCATCCCGGCCCTATCAACCGCGGTGTTGAAATGGACTCGGCAGTCGCAGACGGTTCCCATTCAGTCATATTGCAACAAGTCAGCAACGGTATTGCCGTGCGCATGGCGGCAATGGCGATGGCGATGCGCAACCCGGACGGGAGCAGCGCCTCATGAGCCGCATTCATATTAAAGGTGGTCATCTGATTGACCCCGCCAATGATATCAATGCCGTCACCGATGTTTGGATTGCTGACGGCAAAGTGCTCGCTATTGGCAAGGCTCCTGACGGGTTTACCGCAGACCAAACCATCAATGCCGACAAACAGGTTGTCTGCCCTGGGCTGATTGATTTATCTGCACGTATCCGCGAACCTGGTCAAGCACACAAGGCAACCATTGCCAGCGAAACGACTGCTGCAGCCAAATCAGGGATCACTACCCTCGTCTGCCCCCCCGACACACAGCCTGTCATTGATTCACCTGCGATTGTTGAGTTGATTCACCTCAAAGCACGTGAAGCCAATATGTCTCGCCTTCACATGCTTGGCGCACTCACCAGTAATCTTGATGGCGAGCTCATCAGTGAAATGCACAGCCTCAAAGAAGCTGGTGTGGTTGGAATGAGTAATGCCAACCAACCTGTACCCAATTCATTAATTCTGCGTCGCGCCTTTGAATATGCGGCGACCCATGAGCTCACTGTCTTTATCCGCCCTGACGATCAAGGGCTAAGTAATAATGGCTGTGTGCACGAAGGGGCTTTGGCATCACGACTCGGGCTACCCGGTATTCCTGAGGCGGCTGAAACCGTGGCGGTGGCGCGTCATCTCGAACTCATTGAACAAACTGGTGTGCGCGCACACTTTAGTCAATTATCTACCGCTCGCGCCGCTAACATGATTGCTCGTGCACGCCACGATGGTGTAAAAGTCACGGCTGATGTCGCAATTCATCATTTGTATTTAACCGATATTGATATCCGTAATTACAACAGTGCCTGCCATTTAATTCCACCACTGCGTAGCGAGCGTGATCGCGATGGTTTACGTAACGCAATTAAACAGGGCGTGATTGATGCTATTTGTTCCGATCACCAACCGCATGAACCCGATGCCAAACAAGCGCCGTTCCCTGATACTGAGCCCGGCATGTCTGGGCTAGATACTTTATTGCCATTAGTGAAACGACTCGCTGATGAAAAATTGCTTTCTTTGTCTGAAGCAATTGATCGCGTCACAAGGATGCCAGCGACTATTTTAGGACTTGAGCAAGGCCACTTGAGTGTAGGGGCGATTGCGGATGTGTGTATCTTTAACCCAGACCTGAGCTGGAGCGTAAGTACCGAATCACTTCATAGCTTAGGCCACAACACTCCTTTCATCGGCTGGGAAATGCATGGCCGCGCAACAAGTACCTTAGTAAACGGACAACTTATTTTTAGTAACGACCATGACTGATCCCAACCGCAACACCATTCACGTTGAAGATGCCACCATCCTCGACCATCAAGCCTTTGATGGCGATCAATTTATTCTGCGATTGCATGCACCCAAAACCGCTGCCGAAGCCAAGCCCGGTAGTTTTGTACATATACGCTGCACCGAACGCCTACCGATGCGTCGACCTATCTCGATCATGCGCACCGATCCTGCCATAGGTGAAATCACCTTACTCTACAAAGCGCTGGGTGAAGGCACTCGTGCACTCGGCGAACGACAAGTCGGGGAAAGCCTGAGTTTGATGGGGCCGATTGGCAAAGGATTTAGTTTTAACCCAGAAAAGAAACGCCCCCTGCTCATCGGTGGCGGTGTTGGCATGCCTCCGATGGTGTTTATTGCCGATCATTTAAAAGACCAACAAGACATCGAGCCATTTGTGATCCTTGGCTCGGAAGTCCCCTTCCCGTTTAAGGTGCAACCTTCACAACACCTCATCAATGGACTTGAGCCTGACGTGATTGGCACCATGCCACTCATGGAAGACTGGGGCATTGCCTGCCGACTCGCCAGCTTGCAAGGCTACCCTGGCTGTTTTGACGGCTACGTGACTGATCTTGCCCACGCATGGCTTGATGGCTTAAGCGATGCTGAACGTAATCAAGTTGAAGTCTTTTCCTGTGGCCCGCATCCTATGCTCGAAACAGTCGCCAAACTTGCTGCTGAATACGATCTCCCCTGTCAGGTATCACTCGAAGAATTTATGGCCTGTGCCGTCGGTGGCTGTGCTGGCTGTGTCGTAAAAGTTGAAACAGAAAATGGCCCAGCTATGCAACGTGTTTGTGTTGATGGACCTGTGTTTGATGCTAAAGGAGTATTTGCAAACTAACACAATCACAACCTCGTCAATACGAATGCAGTGATGCAATCCAGTTTATTTATTAGACAGAATCTATATAAAGAGAAATTTCCCCTACGTACCTCGGCGATATCTTTGATTAATAGAAAATCAACTTTAACACCTATTTGATCGCTACATACCACTTCCCTCATATAAATAGCTCCTGTAAGCTCCAAATATAATTATTTTATAAGAGTCACTCCCCCCTTTTTACATAGGTGACAGAAAATGGACTTTTCGCTACCACCAATAAAATTTAAAGATACAATAACTGCTCTAGTCAACAACCTAAAAAAAGCAAGACTAAGCCTTCCTGTCATCGTTTCGCTGATATTATTTTTATTTAGTCTATATGACTACCTACTATTTCATTTTCTTGCTGAACTATTTGCTGTATCGATCGGCATGCTGCTATTCGCAGTTGCATGGGCTGTATATCCTTATAGCCGCAATCATTTTCTTATGTATATTGCCTGTGGTTATTTCTGGATCGCCATCCTCGACCTATTTCATGCTCTAAGCTACAAAGGGATGAGCTTCTTTCCGATCATAGATTCCATCCCTTCGATTCAACTCTGGTTATCTGCGCGTTACATGGAAAGTATTACACTACTTATCGCACCGCTTTTCATAATACGAGAGATAAGACGTCCCTTAGTTTTTCTTAGCTATATGCTAGCAGCAACCATCATTACCTTAATGGTCTTCTACAATCTATTTCCACATGTATTTGAAGAAGGCATAGGTCTAACTCCATTCAAGATATACAGTGAATATACAATTATTCTAATCCTTGCCGCATCCATAGGGCATTTATGGTATCAACGAGAATACCTCTCTTCATTCGTCGTTTACCTGATGAGCGTATCAATCATTCTTACAATGATTTCAGAGCTTGCATTTACTTTTTATATTTCGATCTACGATGTCTCAAACCTAGTCGGCTATATATTCAAAGTGTTTTCATTCTGGCTCATATTTGTCGCTATTATCCGCACTACATTAACCAAGCCATACGAGCAGTTAAAAAATGAAGTGACCATACGTAAAAAGGCCGAAAAAGCATTAACTTCATCGAATCGTGCATTGCGGGTGTTACGTCGAACGAATGAAGTCATGATCGGTACCACTAATGAAAATGATCTCATTGAAAAAGTTTGTAAAATTATTGTAGAAACGGGCGGCTATCGACTAGCGTGGATTGGCTATAAATATGATGACGAATTAAAAAGTTTACGTTGCATGTCACATGCAGGCATCGATGCAGAATTCCTTAAATATCCAAACCTAACTTGGCGACGACTTGAAAATGGAGGATTCCCTTCTGGTATGGCCGTGCGTAAAAAGATAGGTGTCCTCATTCAAGATATTCATAGCGACACAGAATATATCCCATGTCGTGCAGATGCCATCAAATACGACTTTAGTTCATTACTCGCATTGCCACTTATTATTGACGACAAGGTGATAGGTGTACTAACAATCTATGCACGTGAGAAGGATGCCTTCAGCTATGAAGAGTCAGACTTACTTACGGATTTGGCGAATGACGTATCATATGCTATTGAAACGCTGCAGGCACGATCTGAAAATAAACAGGTTAAGGCGAATCTTACTGCAACGGAAAGAAAATTTAAAAATCTGAGTGAACAATCTTTGGTCGGGGTCTATATCACACAGGGCAATGAATTCAAGTATGTTAATCCACGTTTAGCTGAGATGTTCGGTTACAAGAACCCTAGTGAAGTGATCGGTAAGGTCACACCACAACAAATCGTATTTCAGGATGACTGGAATATGGTTCAAGAAAACTTACGTAAACGTTATGAGAATGAGATCGATGCCCTGCATTATAATTTCAGGTTTGTCAGCGTTGATGGTCAGTTGCATGATGCGGAAGTTTACGGCGCCGCAACCGAATATCATGATCAACCCGCTGTACTTGGAACATTCCTCGATGTAACCGAGCAGAAGCATACCGAGCAGCTAATTACTGCCAGCGAGAATCGGCTACGTACAATGTTCGAGGCCGAACCCGAATGTGTAAAGATGATAGATATAAATGGCAATCTGACGCAGATGAATCCAGCTGGACTCGCCTTGCTTGAAGTCAATTCATTTGAAGATATCAAAGGAAAACCTTTACTTGAATATATTGATGCACCGTATCGAGATGACTTTACTCAACTATTTGAAGATGTTTTTGCTGGCAAGTCACGTAAACTAGAATTTGAAATCACTGGCTCCAAAGGTGCTCGGCATTTTATGGAGACTCATGCCGTGCCAATTATTGAAGATGGTGAGGTGACGTCATTACTTGCCGTTTCACGCGATATTAGCAAGCATAAGGAAGCTGAACAGGTCTTACGGGAAGATGCCATACACACACAACAACTGCTCACCCAAACCGTCGAGGCTATTGCGCTTACCGTCGAAAAACGTGACCCGTACACGGCTGGCCATCAGACACGCGTCGCCGAACTAGCTATATTAATCGGTCAGGAAATGGGCCTGGATGAAAATCGACTTACCGGCCTACATCTGGGCGCAATTATTCACGATATCGGCAAAATATATATTCCTGCCGAAATCCTGAATCGCCCCGGTCGTTTGACCGATAGTGAGTTTGGTATAGTGAAGAGTCACCCCGAAGTGGGCTATGAGATTATGAAGGGTGTTCAATTTCCTTGGGCCGTGAATGAAATTATTTATCAACATCATGAACGTATAGATGGTTCAGGCTACCCACAGGGGCTCAAAGGTGATGAAATTACAATTGAGGCGCGTATCGTCGCCGTCGCTGATGTCATTGAGGCCATATCCTCTCATCGCCCCTACCGACCAGCACTTGGAATAGACAAAGCCATTACTGAAATTCTACGCGGACGTGGTACATCCTATGATCCCGTTGTGGTTGATTCTTTTATGGCACTATATGAAGCAGGCAAGATTAAAATAACAGGGCTTACAACTTAAGCCCCTTTTCAGGGTGTCTTAATTCAATATTATGTAACGAAGTTGAAACCGATGATGATCCAGCGATGAAACGTATTTGATGCGCGGAGTGTTTTTTAATCTCGGCAAAATTATCTACGTAATCAAGCTGTTACACCTTCGTCACAGTCGTTCTGTAAACTAACAATCGTTGAAGATATAACACCCTGATAGCATTCCATTTTTCTCATACAATTTTTTCTTTAGAAATCCTCATATCTTGCCGATAAGCTTCATAGTTGTGTACAAATCACTGTATCTTACGGATAAGAAGCAACAATAATGACTAAAATTTCAATATCAGATATAAAGCAGGCACTCACTAATAGCGAGTTTGTACTCTATTATCAACCCAAAGTGTCCATGATTACCGGTGAACTTTGTGGTGCAGAAGCGTTAATCCGCTGGATAAAACCAAATGGGACTATTGTTCCACCAATGGATTTTATTCCTATTGCTGAAAAGAGTCAGTTTATTCAAGAAATCACCAAATATGTGTTTCAAAAATTAGTCATTGATTTCGCCATAATCAACGCGATGAATTCAAGTATCAGCATTTCATTTAATACATCGGGGAAAGATTTTTATGACAACACGCTCACCGATATTATTATTGATGCCGTCAATAGCCGAATCATTGATCCATCTAAAATTGAAATAGAAGTAACCGAAACAATTCTAGTCGATGAGGTTCAAGCCAAGGGATGTCTTAACAAATTAGCTAGTATTGGCATTCCTATTGCGATGGATGATTTTGGCACGGGACATTCCGGACTTGTAGAGCTCAGTAAATGGCCTTTCTCTATTTTAAAAATAGATCAAAAATTTATAAAAGGCCTTGATGATTCAACTAAAGATCGTGAAATTCTTCAAGCCAGCATCCGCATGGCACACCAACTTAATATGGATGTTGTTGCCGAAGGAATTGAAGATCAAGAAACCTACCGCGTATTACAGGAATATGGCTGTAAAATTGGACAAGGTTACTGGATAAGCAAACCACTGCCTTTACATAAGTTTATTCCGTTCCTGAAAAATTTTAATAATTTACCTGCTATGCCTATTGGACTTTTATACATGGCACAATTAGATCATATTCAATGGCGTAAAACCTTAATTGATACGGCTCTTTTCTTACATAGCTCTGATGAAAAGAGAGAATTAAAAAACCTTCGTGGCGTACCTGAACTAGAGCACACCTGCTGTAAGCTTGGTCTCTGGTACTACAACACTGGACGTGTATTTCAACATATGCAAAGCTATTCTCAACTAGAACAACCGCACGTAGAGCTACATGATATCGGTAAAAAGCTACTTGAAGTGGCTCGGGATCATTGTGAAATGGGGGAGTTAACTCGCTTAATTCAGGAGCTCAGCGAGAAGTCACTAAAAGTACTCGAAGCCTTACAATCTCTTGAAAATGATTTACATGTTGAGCAGTATTCAGAAATTGAAAAAGCATCTTAATTTTTAAACTGTGTGTTAGAACAATATAAAAAATTGCAATTAATAAAGAGCATACCCTAACCCATCATCCCCCCACCACTTGGACCATTCTCATCTTCAACCAATGACATGCCACCAATAGCAGAATCCATTTTTTCAACCGCTTCTTCATCACCGAGTTTAATCATGAGGCGAAGCTCATTAGCAGAATCAGCGGAATGAATAGCATCCTCATAGGTGATTTCACCGGCAGTATAAAGATCATAAAGTGCCTGATCGAAGGTCTTCATACCATTTTGATTCGACTTGCGCATGAGTTCTTTAAGTTCATGAATAGAACCTTTACGAATAATATCGGCGGCCAATGGTGTATTAATTAACACTTCAATCGCAGCACGACGACCTTTACCATCGGGTGTTGGAATTAATTGCTGCGCGATAATACCTTTTAGATTTAACGACAAATCCATTAACAATTGATTACGACGATCTTCAGGGAAGAAGTTAATAATTCTGTCCAGTGCCTGGTTAGCGTTGTTGGCATGCAGGGTCGCTAAACAAAGATGACCAGTTTCAGCAAAAGTAATCGCATGCTCCATAGTTTCACGGGTACGAATTTCACCAATCAAAATCACATCTGGTGCTTGACGCAAAACATTTTTTAGTGCGATTTCAAATGATTCAGTATCCAGACCCACTTCACGCTGGGTAATAATACATCCGTCGTGTTGGTGAATGTATTCAATCGGGTCTTCAATGCTAACAATGTGACCAGTCGTGTTTTTATTTCTGTAACCGATCATTGCCGCCAATGAAGTTGATTTACCGGTACCGGTACCACCGACAAACAACACCAGCCCACGTTTAGTCATTGCTAGATTTTTAATCACCGCTGGTAATCTTAAATCTTCCAGAGTTGGAATATGTGTTTCAATTTTACGTAATACCATACCGGCATGGTTACGCTGAATAAATGCACTCACACGAAAACGCCCGATACCAGAAGCGGAGATAGCGAAATTAGATTCACTATGTTGAGTAAACTCATCTTTCTGAGCTTCACTCATAATACTAAACACCGTCTCTTTCGCCTGAGCCGGGGTCAATGAAGTTTTAGTCACAGGCGTAAGTTTGCCGTTAATTTTTAATGACGGTGCCATCCCTGCGGTAATAAATAAATCCGATGCATTCTTCTGCACCATCAATTTTAATAACGATTCAAATTCCATTCTGACTTACCCTCTTATCCGGTCTTTCACGTTAAGCTAAAAATTGATCTTTATTGGCTGCACGCATACGTGCATCCTGTACGGTAATCCGACCTTTGCCCACCAGATCTTTCAAACACTGATCCAGGGTTTGCATACCAATTCCCTGACCTGTCTGAATTGCTGAATACATTTGTGCAATTTTGTTTTCACGAATCAGGTTACGTATTGCTGGCGTACCAATCATAATTTCGTGCGCCGCAATACGCCCACCACCAATTTTCTTAATCAATGTTTGCGCAATAACCGCTCGCAATGATTCTGATAACATTGAACGTACCATGTCTTTTTCTGCTGCGGGAAATACATCAATAATACGGTCAATAGTTTTTGCCGCAGAACTCGTATGCAAAGTACCAAACACCAAATGACCTGTTTCTGCCGCAGACAGAGCAAGACGAATAGTTTCCAGATCTCGCATTTCGCCTACTAGAATAATATCAGGATCTTCACGCAAGGCTGAACGCAGTGCTTCATTAAATCCAAGCGTATCGCGATGCACTTCACGCTGGTTCACCAAACATTTCTTGCTTTCGTGAACAAATTCGATCGGGTCTTCAACCGTAAGAATATGCCCGAATTCATTATCGTTCTTGTAATCGACCATTGCCGCCAGAGTGGTGGACTTACCCGAACCGGTGGGTCCTGTGACCAACACGATGCCTCGCGGTACATCTGATATTTCCTTAAACACCGCCGGACAATCCAATTCTTCCAAGCTCATGATGCGCGATGGAATAGTACGGAACACTGCCCCCGCACCACGATTATGGTTAAAGGCATTAACACGAAAACGCGCGAGTCCGGGAATTTCAAACGAAAAGTCAGTTTCGAAGAATTCTTCATAGTCCTTACGTTGCTTATCATTCATAATGTCGTAAATCAGGCTATGAACCTGTTTGTGTTCTAAGGCAGGGACATTGATTCGACGAATATCGCCATCGACCCGAATCATTGGCGGTAAGCCGGCTGATAAATGTAAATCCGATGCGTTATTTTTAACACCGAAAGCCAGTAATTCTGCAATATCCATGCAATCCTCCCTTAGGGATAGAATTTATTGTTATTCAAGTATAATAGGTCGAAACCAGAGTCTAACGCTCTGATCTCATACAGTATAGCGCACCTACAGAGTTTGGCATGAGCAACATCGCAGAAGAGATTAAGCAGGTACAACAACGGATTATAGCCGCTGCGATGGCTGTAAATCGTGACCCACTCGAGGTTACACTACTGGCTATCAGTAAAACTTGCCCCATTGAGGATATTCGCGCTGCCATTGCCGCAGGGCAACTTCACTTTGGTGAAAATTACTTGCAAGATGCTCTACCAAAGATTACCCAGCTGTCTGCGGAATATCCGCAACTTTGTTGGCACTTTATCGGCGCAATCCAGTCAAACAAAACCAAAGATATTGCGCAACACTTTGACTGGGTTCATACCGTTGATAGATTGAAAATAGCACAACGGCTGAGTAATCAACGGCCAGATGGACTTGAACCCATACAAGTTTGTCTCCAGATTAATGTCAGTGGCGAAGCAAGCAAAGCAGGTGTGACTATCGGTGAAGCCATGCAGTTAGCGAAGCAAGTTCATGCATTACCACGCATAACTCTGCGAGGTTTAATGACAATTCCTGCCGCAACCGACGATGTTGCCAAACAACGGGAAGCTTTTGAGCAACTCCGCTTACTATTAGAACAATTAAACCAGCAAGGCTATCAGCTCGATACCTTATCAATGGGAATGAGCAATGATATAGAAGCCGCCATTGCCGAAGGCAGCACTTTAGTGCGTATCGGCACGGCTATTTTTGGCGCACGCGCATAAATAAGGTATCTTGAAAATATGAACAACTATTCAATTGGATTTATCGGTGGTGGTAATATGGCTGCCAGCATCATTGGCGGGCTCATTAACGATGGATTCCCCGCTATACAACTCCATGTTGCCGAGCCCAACGACGCTGCTCGCGGACAACTGGCTGCTAATTTCGGTATTCACACCCACACCGACAACACACTGATTGCAAATGAAGTGGACGTACTGGTGCTAGCAGTGAAACCACAAGTGATGAAGTCTGTCACCGAACAAGTTGCCTCCGTAGTTCAAGCAAAACAGCCCTTAGTTATTTCTATCGCAGCAGGTATTCGCAGTGGTGATCTATCCAAATGGCTCGGTGGTAACATTGCGGTTGTACGCAGCATGCCAAACACACCGGCTTTAGTACAAAGTGGTGCAGCTGGCTTATTTGCTAATGCACAGGTAACAGATGCGCAACGCGAGCAAGCGGAATCGATACTACGCGCGGTCGGCATTACGGTCTGGCTGGATGAGGAACAACTCATCGATGTAGTAACAGCCCTCTCTGGCAGTGGCCCTGCTTATATTTTCTATGTCATTGAAGCCATGGAAAATGCCGCAGTTAACCTCGGATTAGAATCCAGCATTGCACGCAGACTCGCGGTGCAAACTGCCTTTGGTGCTTCTAAACTCGCACTCGAATCCTCTGATGAACCCGCCTTATTACGTGAAAAAGTCACTTCCCCTGGTGGTACCACAGAACGTGCATTAACTGTTTTAAAGGAAAATGGGCTAGAAAGCCTATTCATTGAGGCACTGCAAGCAGCGAGCGATCGTGCCGCTGAATTAGCCGATCAACTCGGCAATAGTGATTAAACACAACCACTTTTAGGAGTTTTATTCATGGGTAATGATTACTTACTCAACCCTGTTATTTTCCTCGTCGATACGTTATTTAGCTTATACATCCTTGTGGTGATGCTGCGCTTATTACTGCAAATCGTACGCGCTGATTTCTATAACCCTTTCTCGCAATTTTTGGTTAAAGTCACCAGCCCGTTACTTCGACCACTACGGCGTCTTATTCCCGGTTGGGGGGGCATTGATGTTGCCTCACTGGTGCTGTTATTTAGCTTACAATGCCTCGCTATTGTGATCTTGGTTCTGTTACAAGGCATAGGACTTGGTACGATTGGAATTGCGGGTCTATTGGTAGCTACTCTTACCAAATTAGTTTCGTTACTGCTTTATGTCTATTTTTTCAGTCTATTCCTGCTAGCTATCATGAGCTGGATATCAACTGGCGGCTACAACCCAGTTACCGCTCTTATGAGCAGCATTACTGAGCCACTAATGCGCCCTGTTCGTAAACTCATCCCCCCGATCGGCATGTTAGATCTTTCTGTATTTGTAACGATTTTAGGGCTGATTGTTGCACGCATGCTAATTATGCCGCCCTTATATGCGTTATCCGTACAACTCGGTTTCCCAAGAATGCTGCTTTCACTGCTGTAACAACATGGCTGAAGACAGTTTCTACTATTGGCAAGGACAAAACTTAATCTTACATGTGCGTTTGCAACCCAAAGCGTCACGCAATGAAATTATCGGCGTTCACGACAACCAGCTAAAGGTTCGACTCACCGCTCCACCCATTGATGGCAAAGCCAATAATGCCTTATGTAAATTCATTGCTAAAAGCTTTGCGGTGGCTCCCCGTCACGTTGAGCTCATTAGTGGCGCACATAATCGCCAGAAACGGCTACTTATCCGTGCCCCTCAACAGTTAATTAAGGATGTTAAACCCAATCTATCAACAAGCTAAAACCCTACTACATCAAGGATTTATGTAAGAAATTTTAGTATTTCACTGCAATTCCACCAAAATCGTCTATAACTAATAACATCAGATATTCTCGGCTGTCAGATGGAACGCCTCTGAGAATTAACAAAAATATAATATATTCATGATGTTAGCGGATATGCCCGCTTATTTTTTTGGAGTTGTGTGATGCCAAGCAATGAATTAATGCTTCAGATCGAAGCCTACGCAAAATGGAAAAACGATCTGATCCGTGAAATTAAGTCATATCTTGATTGGTTAGAAGATAATGACCTCAACGACCCTGAAAATGATCTACGCATCTATGACACCATAGAAGCACTCAAATCAGACAAAATCACGGTCGCCTTTGTTGCAGAAGTTTCACGTGGCAAAACCGAACTCATTAACACCTTATTCTTTTCCCAGTACAAACGCCGTTTACTGCCTTCGCAAGCCGGCCGCACCACAATGTGCCCAACCGAAATTTTCTTTGATGAAAAAAATGATCGCCCCTACATACGGTTATTGCCAATTGAAACGCGCTTAGAACGTTCAAGTATCGCCGAGTACAAGAAACATCAAATCGAGTGGACCAATATTCATCTTGATCCAGAATCCGCCGATTCACTGGCTGAAGCCTTTAGTGAAGTAACACAAACCAAACGTGTCACAGTCGAACGTGCACGCGAGCTCGGCTTATACGATGAAAAAGAATTCCTACATTTGGCTTCACAGGATATTCCAACTACGCATATTGAAATTCCTAAATGGCGTCATGCTTTAATTAATTTCCCTCACCCATTATTGCAACAGGGTCTAGTTGTCCTTGATACACCAGGGCTCAATGCGCTAGGTGCAGAACCGGAACTTACACTCAACATGCTGCCCAATGCGCAAGCAGTGTTGTTCTTGCTGGCCGCGGACACCGGCGTAACAAAATCTGATATGGAAATGTGGCAACACCACATTAGTAGCTACCGCGTTAGCCACAAGAAAGGCTTACTGGTTGTCTTGAACAAAATTGACACTTTGTGGGATGAGTTGCAAAACAAAGAAGCCATCGACATCAGTATTCAATCTCAGTGCAAAAAGACATCTGAAGAACTGCGTGTACCAATCGAAAACATCTTCCCTATTTCCGCTCAAAAAGCACTCTTGGCCAAAGTAAAAGGTGATGATATTTTACTCGCTAACAGCGGTATTAATAAACTTGAACATGCACTAAGTCGCGATATAATCCCTGAAAAACACCATATTATAAGCCAAAAAGTAATTTCTCAGATCAGCACCATGATTAACACTGATAAAGAGACACTAGTTGACCGTATCAACTCAACACTGAAACAACGCGAAGAATTGCAATCACTCTGCGGCAAAAATGCGGATGTGATTATGCATTTATTAAAGAAAACTCGTGGCGAACAAATTGTGTACAACAAAAATCTAGAAGGCCTTAAAAAAGGTCGCCGTATTCTAGACAGCTATAACTACAAATTATTGGAACACCTTGACCTCACCTCGGTTGATAAACTGGTCGCGAGTACGCGTAAATCCATGAGCGGCAGTTGGACAACCGTCGGCATGAAAAACGGAATGAAAATGTTTTTTGATAACATGGCAGCCACCATGGATGCAGCATCGTCTCAGGCACTTGAAAGTCATAAACTGGTACGCGCTATTTATCACAAATTCCACAAAGAACACGGCTTTAGAGATATTAAACCTAAGCTATTTACGACTAATCGCTTTCAACGAGAACTTGATTTACTTTATCGTGAAGCCGAATTATTCCGCAAGAGCCCCGTCACAACCATGACTGAACAAAGTTTTGTGGTGAAGAAATTCTTTATTTCTATGGTCAGTAAAGCACGCAATATTTTCTTTAATGCCAATCAAGAAGCTAGTCGCTGGGCAAAAGAAATCATTAATCCACTACGCGCTCAGATTCGTGAGCACAAACTGGATATTGAGAAGCGCTTACTAACATTACGAAAAATTAGTCAATCACGTGATACGCTGGAAGCGCGTATTGCTGAACTTGAAAAAACCTTGCAGGATCTCGAACAACAAATATCAGCGATAAATCTGATGTTAGAAGTGGTTAAACGTCCATTTGTGCCACCTGTTAGCGATAACCGACAAGCTGCTGATGCCTCTTAGGCGTTGAACTAACGTCTTTACTTGTCAGTTGCCCTTGGTATCTTTAGACTGTTAGCTCTCATTAGTAATAGATAGTTAGCAACCATGCCGGACACACTCCCGGAAAATTCTATTGGACTGGTTTCATCACAAACGATGCACTTTGATGCACCGCTTGCGCTTGCTTGTGGTCGCACACTTGATAGCTATGATCTCACTTATGAAACTTACGGCGAACTCAATGCCGACCAATCCAATGCGATCTTAATTTGTCATGCACTTTCCTCTGACCATCATGCCGCTGGCTATCACAACATGGATGATCGCAAGCCCGGCTGGTGGGAAACCTGTATTGGTCCTGGCAAAGTCATCGACACCAACCATTTCTTTGTCGTGTGCTCAAACAATCTAGGCGGCTGTAAAGGCTCAACCGGCCCCGCCAGTACCAATCCTGAAACGGGTAAGCCTTATGGTCCAGACTTTCCTATTGTCACCGTAAAAGATTGGGTTGAGAGTCAGGCACGTTTTGCTAATAAATTAAATATCGACATCTGGCTAGCCGTAATTGGTGGCAGCCTCGGTGGTATGCAAGTTTTGCAGTGGAATATTGATTACCCAGAAAGACTCAAGCATGCAGCAGTGATTGCCGCCGCGCCTAAATTAACCGCGCAGAATATTGGTTTTAACGAAGTCGCACGCCAAGCCATCATGCATGATGTCGATTTTCATGAAGGTCGCTACTACGAGCAGAATACCGTGCCACGTCGAGGCCTAATGCTGGCGAGGATGCTAGGACACATTACCTACCTATCTGATGATGCAATGCGCGAAAAATTTGGTCGTGAACTTCGTCAAGGTAAGGTTAGTTACGGTTTTGACGTTGAGTTTCAAGTAGAAAGTTATTTACGCTATCAAGGTAAATCATTTGTAGATCGTTTTGATGCCAATACCTATCTGCTAATGACCAAAGCACTCGACTATTTTGATCCGGCGGGTGATTTTGATGATGATTTATCCAAAGCATTATCACATGCTAAAGCAAACTTTTTGGTTATCTCCTTCAGTAGTGACTGGCGCTTTGCCCCTGAGCGTTCACGCGAAATTGTTAAAGCCTTGCAAGACAATGATCGCGATGTTAGTTATGCGGAAATTGAAGTCCCGCATGGTCACGATGCTTTTCTCATGCCCATCACCGATTACCTTGATGCCTTCGGTGCGTGGATGGGACACCTTGTTAAGGAGGTGTCATCGTGAGCAACGTCAAGAATAAGCTTCGCCCTGATTTACAAATTATTTGCGAATGGATTCAACCTAAAACACGTATTCTTGATTTAGGTTGTGGTGATGGCACCTTGCTAACCATGCTCAAAAACGAACGCAACGTAAATGGCTATGGTTTAGAAATTAATGTGAGAAATATTGTTAAATGCATCACTGCTGGCGTCAATGCCATTCAAGCTGATTTAAATGCGGGTCTGTCAGACTTTGATGATAAGACATTTGACTATGTTGTGATGACACAAGCCCTACAAGCGGTAGAACGCCCTGATCGCTTACTTAACGATATGCTACGTGTCGGTCGTGAAGGTATTGTCACCTTTCCCAACTTTGGCCACTGGCGCTCACGTTTACAATTGTTTTTTGGTGGACATATGCCTGTAACACCGAGTTTACCTAGCAAGTGGTTTAATACACAAAACATTCATCTTTGCACCTTGCAAGATTTTGAAACACTTTGTGCCAATAATGGTATTGATGTGTTGCAACGTACCGTTGTTGATCGTAACCACAAAGGCAGTTTGGGAATGAGATTATTTCCAAACCTGCTTGGCGAAATTGCCATTTATCGCATTCAAAAAAGAGCATAAAAAAAGCCTGTAAAAGCAGGCTTTTTTCGTATTACTAAATCTCAGTTTAGTATAAATAGTTCACACCTACTGACACCACATTACGTTGGTAATCAAACACATCCAGATTTGAATCATTATCGGTGTACGTGTAATCCACAAAAGCATCCGCCTTCTTAGTGAGCTTATAATTCAACTCAGCTTTAGCACGAAAACGTTCATCATCACGTCGTGTACTTACACCTGCTGACAAATTATCATCTTTATAACGACTATCGCGGTAGCGCAAATCAAATTCTGTACCCCACTTCGCATCCAAAGGAATTTTTGCATTCGCACGAAGCGTGTGACGAACTGGTGAGCTACTTGTAAAGGTTGTTACGGTTGATCGGTCAGCACGATCATTGGTCTGAAATTCATAATACAAACGATAACGGTTACTACCTTGTTTAAAACGAACTTCCATTCTAGCCTGATGCCGATCACCGTCTAGGTTATTAAAGCGACGACTTTCAGAATTAATGTCGCTATAACGGTAACGTAATCTTAGTTCTGTATTCTTACTCAGTTTACGACGGCCTTCTGCAGTGGCCGACAATACCGTTTCATAAGGATCACCACCAAATTCAAGGTAGTTATATTTCGCACCAAAGCGCCCATACCAATCACCGATCTTTTTATGATAAGCCAGACCACCGCCTACGAGGAAGAAATTAAAACTATCTTCTGTGTCATATTCACGGTTATAGAGCGTTGATGAAAAACGGATACCGTCTTCTTTGTTACCGGTTAGATAACGACCTGCAGTTGCCAGTACATCCAAAAAATTATCTTTTTCGTTACTCGATAAAATATTACTGTCTGTCCCGAGCGTCACATTGTCATCGTTACCCACCGTTGCGGATAAAATGCCTGACCAGTCGCCTGCAATAGCCACCCCGTTCACCAGCATCGCTGCAACAAGGATTGCCAAACTTGTTTTGTATTTTCTTGTCATTGATATTCCACCAGAATATGAATTAATTAAACAATACCATAATTAATGTTAATTAATAGGTATTTATTGTAACTTACTAATAAATAAAACAAACCTCTTTACCGAAAAAGGTAAAGAGGTTGCCTACTACACACTTAACACAAATGGCTTAGTCGTCTTTTTCTTCGTTAGCATCATCCTTGTCATCGCTAGCATCATCTTTATCGTCTTGCGCATCGTCTTTCTCATCCTGAGCGTC
>CAZIWG010000007.1:33013-34254 GCA_964542925.1 uncultured Granulosicoccaceae bacterium
CATCGCTAGAGTCATCCTTGGCATCATGCACTTCATCTTTATCGTCATCGACTTCAGGCAATTCAACGTCTGGAGTTTCTGGTGCAGATAGAATGTCACCCGGTGCAGGTAAATCAATCACTGGCACATCTGGTGTTGTTGGTGGTACATCCAACACAGGAGTCGTTCCAGTCGGTGGCACAGGCGCATCAAGAATAGTGATCGATAATTGATCTTGTGCGGCTTGTAATGGAGCAACACCCAATGCAAACACACAACCTGCTGCAATTGCTGTTAATTTAAATTTATTCATTTTGTCATTCTCCTAAACATTTATTAAGTGGCCATTCGGCTTATGCCGATCTAGGGGCCTCCAGCGTTGAGACATCTGGCTTAACCACGTTCAGGTAAAACTGTATTTTTTTCGCTGACTCACCGGTTCCAATTTTGGCAGTAAAAATGCCTTTTTCAGAACGCAGTGCATTCAGCGGAAGTGTTAATACATTGTCACCCTTGTGCAGGTTAGTAAACCAGGCAATCTGTTTACGACCGGGATAACCCTCAAGTTCCACGTGCTCAGGTAAAATGAGTGACACGCGTACCCTTTCCATATCTTCCGGTGCATTAAAAGAAAGTTGCACACGGCGCGTTTCATAGAGACCGATGCTTAACTCAGCCAACTGCGGTTGCGACGTGCCAAACTCTCCTGTCGGGCCATAAAGACCCGTTACAAACCAGAGCACAATCCCAGCCACCAGCGCCGCTGCAAAACCACCAACAAAAGCACGATTTCTCACAGGGTGATGACTTGCATTGACTGCCGCAGCCCGACGTAGTGCACGCGCTGCAAAACCCGCTGATGCATCAGGAATAGGGAGATCCCTAAGTATGTCACGAAGGGCTTTTTCTTCGGCAACAGCTTGACGACAATCAGCACAATGATCGAGATGGGAAGACATCTCGGCAGATTCTGCCTCAGACAACTGGTTATCCAGTTGGTCGTCAATTTGTTTTAGAAGGTCTGCACAATGCATGGTTTTGTCCTCTGTTACCCGTTTACACGAACGGCGACGCCAAAAGGTTCCATCAAATCTAATTATTTTCGACTTTTTAACCACTATTTTAATTTATTCTTTATTTTCAGATAGTTGTGAACGCAGTCTGGCACGTGCCCGATGCAGGCGAGACTTTAATGTACCCAAAGGGGTCTCCAGTATGCTGCTTAACTCAGGCAAGGTGTAACCTTCTATATCATGCATCGC
>CAZIWG010000007.1:34354-58749 GCA_964542925.1 uncultured Granulosicoccaceae bacterium
ACGATCAAATATGACAGAAATGTGACCAAGTCGTAATTTTTACTGAATCAGAACATTAAAGCTTGCTACACTTTGCGGCAAAACATAATCAGCATGAAGAAATCTTGAGATAATGTATGAATATTGAGCTTCAATCTGTCTATATAGCGTTGGGGGTCATTGCCCTGATTTTATCGATATTTTTTAATAAACATTCCAAGCCACAGTGGTTTTTACTAAAATTCATTGGCGTGATTGCCTCAACCATCCCCATTATCGGCATTCTACAAGGTGGAATGTTTCTAGAAAAAGATCCACCGCATTCCCGCGCTTGTTTTATTCAAGCCGCCATCACCATTGCGGTTTACTTTGGCTTATTACATGGCCTTAATATCGACATGCTAAATGCCTAATGCCCCGATACTTGCTCTGCCGAGCGTTGTTGCTGTCGCGCCGATGGACTCAGAGTTAAATACAACGCCACGATAATCGCAGGAATACCTAACACCGCGGCATAACTAAAGAACCACTCATAGCCATAACCTTCAACAATCACTCCCGAAAAACCACCGAGTATTTTTGCAGGCAAGGTCATAATGGAACTGAACAAAGCGTACTGGGTTGCGGTGTAAGCGGAGTTCGTTAGGCTAGAGAGATAGGCGATGAACGCAGAACCCGCTAAGCCACCTGAGAAATTATCGGCACTGATCACCACACTTAACCAAACTAAATCCGGACCGAGGGTCGCGAGATAAGCAAATAATAAATTCGTCGCTGCTACTAATATTGCGCCTAAAACTAATGGTCGATGAAGTCCATAACGAACAACCAATACACCACCCGTTGCCGCACCGAAGATGGTCATGAAGAAACCGAATATTTTGCCAATATTAGCAATCTCAATTTTGCTATAACCCATATCAAGATAAAATGGATTTGCCATAACGCCCATCGTGATATCCGAAATACGATAGATACCAATAAAAATTAAAATCAAAACTGCGAACTTGCCATAGCGTTTAATGAAATCAACAAATGGACTCACTACCGCACTACTAAACCAGACACTGGTTTTATGCCATGTTGAATTAGATGTGCCACCATCCAATATCTCTGCAACATTTTTTTCTTGTTCACGCGTTTCATCGCTAATCACATGTTCAGGTTCACGAATAACCAGAACCGTGATCATGCCAATACTCATTAACAATGCCATGACCGTGTAAGCGATTGACCAACTCGCATATTCCGCAATATAAAAAGCGCCTGCACCCGCTACTAATAAAGCAAGACGATAGCCAAAAATATACATCGCCGACATCGCCCCCTGATACTCTTTATCCATTGCCTCAATACGATACGCATCCAGCGCCACATCCTGAGTTGCTGAACTAAACGCTACCAACAAACCAAACAAAGCAATCGTTTGTAAATCCTGCGTTGGATCAATACTCGCCATGCCCAATAAACCCAGAGCAATACCGGTTTGCGCCACTAACATCCAACTACGGCGCTTGCCAAACAACTTAGTTAAAAACGGAAGTGGCACGCGGTCAATCACCGGTGCCCAAATAACTTTTATAGAATAAGTAATCCCAATCCAGCTAAAAAAACCAATTGTTGCCTTACTGACGTTGGCATCGTTCAACCACGCAGAAAGCGTAGAAAAGACTAATAAAAAAGGTAACCCAGCAGAAAACCCCAGGAATAAAATACCGACTATACGCGGCCGCGTATAAACCAACAGCGACTCACGCCAAGTATGTAAAGGCTGAAAATTATTGAATGAAGACATAAAAAGCTAAAGCCGTTTTATTATTTGACCTACTTTAGCACAGCCGATATTTCTCGTATCGAGTTTTGACTAACAAAAGATGAAAATCATTTTTTTGACAGAATTAAGCAGATGAACAAAATGCTATCAACGTCATTGCGAGGTACGAAGCAATCTCTAAACCACCTGCTTGAATTTAAAAGATTACCGCGATGCTATTGCATCTCGCAATGACTGTTTTTTTCGTCTAAATCTCATAATCATAATCAATCGTCAAAGGCGCATGATCAGAAAACCATTTTTCTTTATAAACACTCGCCTTCTTCACTTTATCGGCAAGACCTGGTGTCACTAACTGATAATCAATCCGCCACCCAACATTATTCGCACGTGCATTACCTCGGTTAGACCACCAAGTGTAATTGTCAGGACCTTTCTCAACCACACGGAACGCATCGGTCCAACCATCTTTATTTAATACATCATCCATCCACTGCCGCTCTGCATCCGTACAACCTGAATTTTTACGATTTGGCTTAAAATTCTTAATATCAATTTCGGTATGAACCGTATTGAAATCACCGGTGATAATGTACTCACGCTTGCGGCGGCGCATTTTCTTCATTTCAGCGCGTAGCTTATCCATAAAATCGAGCTTATTCGCCTGACGCTCATCACTGGATGATCCCGATGGCAAATACAACGAAACGACCGTCAGCTTACCAAAATCAGCTTCAATCCAGCGCCCTTCCGTATCACAATGCGGCCAGCCCAAGCCTGTACGCACCGCATCAGGCTCTTTTTTACAGTACAAGGCCACACCGCTATAGCCCTTCTTCTGCGCATCAAAGAAATAGCTAAAATAACCTTTAGGGTGAAAGGCATCCGCACTCAATTGCTCTTCCTGTGCCTTCGTTTCCTGAATACACAGCACATCCAGTCGCTGACGCTTCATCCAGTCAAAAAAGCCCTTGCGCTCAGCGGCGCGGATCCCGTTTAAATTTGCAGTAATAATGCGCATACATTCCAACCTTTGCTCACAGCGTGTATATTACGCGGCATCATTCCACAGACTGACATGGCAATACAATATGCAAGATTACCAATTTGAATTTATCGACTTCGCAATAGCTACCAATGTACTCTGCTTTGGCGAATTTACCCTTAAATCAGGTCGACTTAGCCCCTATTTCTTCAATTCAGGCTTATTCAACACCGGCGAGAGTTTAGCTAAGCTGGGTAAATACTACGCCCAGTCCATACAAGACAGCGGCATCGAGTACGACTGCATCTTTGGCCCAGCCTACAAAGGCATCCCTCTGGTTGCTACTGCCAGCGTTGCACTCTACGAGTACCACAACCGTAACGTGCCCTACGTCTTCAACCGCAAAGAAGCCAAAGATCACGGTGAAGGCGGCATCACCGTCGGCGCCAAACTGGAAGGCAAAGTGCTAATTATTGATGATGTAATTTCATCCGGCATGTCGATTGATGAATCTGTCGACATCATCAAAGCCGAAGGCGCAATTGCTTCAGGTGTATCTATCTCATTGGATCGCATGGAACGTGGCCTCGATAGCGACCTAACTGCCATTCAAGCCGTTGAACAACGCAACGACCTAAAAGTCGCCAGCATCGTTACACTCGATAACCTGATTACTTATCTTTCAGATAAACCGGATCAGTCTGAGTATTTGGATCGTATTCGTGCTTACAGGGCGGAGTATGGGCCTAAGTAGCTTAGAAGAGTTTAAGAGCTATATAATCGTTGAGCTATATGGCTCATTTTGGCCTATCTGCTAGCTAAAAAATTTATCAGGCTTAAATTTTAATAGCATATAGGCTACTAACAACATAAAAGCTACATCAAATTCAAATCCAGCCCAGTCATTAAAACTGGGTGAAAACCGGTGGGGAATTATAAAAGGATAAGCAAGTCCAGTAACAATTAGCAGAATAAATGTCGGTAATTTTTTTCAGATAGCAAATATGTAGTACCCGCTAACATAAATGTTATTCCACTTAAAACTGCCAAAGAATTAAGTAAACTATCATCTAACCCGCCATTAAATAACAATGAGAATAAGATAAAAAAACCAACAACAACTGATACAATTGATAAATCCTTCAAATCCATCTTAATACTCCCTTCAAGCACAACTTCATCCTTACCCAAACCTCACGCAAGCCATCTGGTAACCCTTTCCTGCGAAATTTTGCTCGTTCGCAGAACGAGTGCTGAGCAGGAAAGGGTTACCAGATGGTGCAACCTCCACCCTATCCAACAATCAACGCCCCCCCAACCAAAAGCGTAATCACCTCATATACCCGCTTGATCCACTTATTCCCCTTCACTATCGCCAAATGCGCACCAATATAGCCCCCCAATAACGAACCAATCAGCAACACCGGAACCCACGGCCAATAAATCTCACTCAATATGCCGAGCGTTAACGCCCCCGCACCATTCCAAAACATACCCACCAGAATCAAGGTATAAGCCACCGCGCGTTTATAATCGAGCCCAAACCAGCGCACCAACCACATCGTCACAAATAATCCCGTTCCAGAAGTGAGTGACCCATTTAGTACACCAATCAAAAACAGCACCAATGTACCAATGACAAAACCACGACGATTACGATTTATCGGTGCTGCCACCATCCCCAAACCACGCTTTGCTACCGAGTAAAAACCCAAGCCCATCGTCAACACACCCAAGGCAATTTCAGCGGGTCTATCCGGTACATGCAAAATAATACTTGCGCCTAAAATGACACCCGGCAAGCCACCCAATAACATAAACAAAATAAATTGGCGCTCTAAGCCTTTTTCCCGTGCATGCCGAACCGTTGCGCCAATACCTAAGGCAACACTTGCTACCTTATGGGTTGCCAGCGCTATCGAAAATGGCAGACCTAAAAATATTAATGCGGGGAGCTGAACTAACCCTGCGCCCCCTCCGGCAAAGGCTGAAAAAATATTTGCCACTAAAGATATGAAAAATAACCATATTTGTTCAGTCATGGTTAATCTGCCTTTGTTGGCAATAGGTACAAGTGTTCAAAAAATGTGTGACAAAATTCATCGTGGTAGAGCTTCATATAAGTAATAATGACTAACAAACATACACTGACTATACTCGAATCAAGATATAAACAAATACAGATAGGACAATATTGTGGCAACAACAAATTCTCTTTATAAATTTATTCTTGGTGGTGCTGTGTTAGCACTGATCTTAAGCAGCCTTCCAGTACATGCCGGTAAAATAAAATGCTGGAAGAACAGTGATGGAATACGTGAATGTGGCAACACTGTTCCACCCGAATATGCTCAAAAAGGTCACGATGAATTAAATTCTCAAGGGATCAGAGTAAAGTCGGTTGAGCGCGCACTCAACAAAGATGAAATAGCTGAACGCAAACGCATTAAAGCTAAGAAGAAGGCTAAACAAGATGCTATTGAAGCCAAACAACGCCAAGACATGGTGTTGCTCAACACCTTTGCTAATGAAGATGAAATTGTCATGGCACGCAATGGTAAAATTACCGCGATTAGAACCGAGATACGACTTACTTATAAAAGTTTGAATAAAGCTAAGAATCGCTTACTTGAATCAAGAAAAAGAGCCGCCAACTTTGAACGTTCTGGCAGACAAGCTCCACTAAAGATTGCTAATGAGATTAAAATAAATCAGCAACAAATTAAAAATTATGAACAATTTATAGCAACGAAAAAAGAAGAACTATCCAAAATAAACAACCAATTCGACTCGGATCTTAAACGCTTTCGCGTACTTCGCAAACCACGCCAAACGACTACTCAGAAATAGTCATTGTGGATCGTAGTACCTGCCATTCCGTAGGCCAGTCAGCTAGAGGCGCTTGAGAAAAATCGCTACGCACGTAACGGTGTAAGCGACCTTCTATTATTGATAACAACAGGCGACTGTAAATTTTAATTTGTTCATCACTGATTTCCCCCCCTTGCAAACGTGACTCGCGAAATACCTGTTTCAACTGAGTACCAATACGTTCATAAAATTGGTTAATTCTGTCACGTAAACGTGATTTTTCGCCAACCAATGCATCGCTCACCAGTAAACGCGTCATGCCAGGGTTTTTTTCGGCAAAACTTAAGAGCATGGTAAGAATTTTTTCACAACGAGATAGGGCCTGTTTATCATCTTCAAGAATACGGCTCACTAAAGAGAAAACTGTATCCTCAATAAATTCAATCAAGCCTTCAAACATTTTTGCTTTGCTAGGGAAATGCCGGTACAACGCTGCTTCCGATACACCAACAGCTTTTGCTAACTGCGCCGTGGTAATTCGCTCACCGGGTTTTTCTTCAAGTTCTCTGGCCAGTGCCTGCAGAATAGATTCTTTACGTGATATTTTGGCTTGTTTATCTATGCGTGGAGGCATAATGCTTAACCACGAATCAAGGTGCCAACACCTTCATCCGTAAATATTTCTAGCATTACTGCGTGTTCAACCCGCCCATCAATAATATGTGAGCTATTCACGCCTGAACGCACTGCATCCAGTGCGCTGCCAATTTTAGGTAACATACCGCCGTGAATAGTACCGTCTTCGATCAGCTCATCAACACATTGGCTCGTTAGGCCGGTTAACAGTTTGCCTTCTTTGTCCAATAAGCCTTCCGTATTGGTTAAGAGAATTAGCTTTTCTGCTTGCAGAGTCTCCGCCATTTTACCCGCAACCAGATCGGCATTAATGTTGTATGACATGCCATCTTCACCCGCGCCTATTGGAGCAATGACAGGAATAAAATTACCTTGTGTCAGCATATCGACCACCGAGGTATTGATGCTTGCGACTTCGCCAACATGACCAATATCAATAATTTCTGGTGCATCGAGTTCAGGCGTATTACGTTTAAAGACCATTTTCTTGGCTCTGATTAAGTCACCGTCTTTACCGGTTAAACCTACCGCCTTGCCACCATGTCGATTTATCAAATTCACAATGTCTTTATTAACCAAACCACCGAGCACCATTTCAACTATGTCCATGGTTTCACTGTCTGTCACCCGCATGCCATCAACAAATTCGCTTTGCTTGCCTATTTTTTCAAGTAATTGACCAATCTGTGGGCCACCGCCATGAACCACCACTGGATTAATACCGATCAATTTCAACAGAACAATATCGCGGGCAAAACCAGCTTTAAGAGTTTCATCCACCATGGCGTTACCACCGTATTTAATAACGATAGTTTTACCGACGAAATTCTGGATATAAGGCAGCGCTTCACTGAGCACATTGGCAATGTTCATTGCGGCCTTGCTTGAAAGACTCATGGTTTTATTCCATCTCTAAAAATTAAGTTGAGTGCAGTATAGCCCTGATAATTTAGAATGACAGCTTGATATCAGGATCCGTCGCTAGCATTAATTGACGGAAACGAACCATAATGCGTTCTAAGGCTTCATCCGTGTCTGCTTCAAAGCGCAATACCAACACCGGTGTGGTATTCGATGCCCGCACTAATCCCCAGCCATCAGGAAAATCGACACGCAAACCATCAATGGTTGTTATTTCACCGTCATCAAACTTTGCTTTCGTCAATAATCGTTTCATAAAAGCATGATGGGTACCTTCTTTCATTGCCACATTTATCTCTGGGGTGTTAACGCTATCGGGTAATTCATTAAATACATCTGCCACCGACTTATCACCCGTCATGGTGCAAAGTATTTCTATTAAACGTGCGGCGGAATAGATTCCATCATCGAATCCATACCAACGCTCTTTAAAGAAGATATGTCCACTCATTTCACCCGCCAACAATGCACCAGTTTCTCGCATCTTGGCTTTAATCAATGAATGACCAGTATTCCACATAGTCGCCTTACCACCATGCTGCTCAATCACTTGTTTTAATTTAGTTGAACACTTCACATCGAAGATAATTTCACCACCCGGATTACGAGATAAAATATCCATTGCGTAAAGCATCATGACACGATCGGGCCAAATGATTTTTCCTTCACTCGTCACGACACCTAAACGATCACCATCGCCATCAAAAGCCAGACCCAGATCGGCATTATGTTCTTTCACGGCAGCAATCAGATCTTTTAAATTTTCTGGCCGAGACGGATCAGGATGATGATTAGGGAAATTACCATCAACCTCACAATACAGTTCAACCACCTCGCAACCTAGTGCGGTTAATAATGAAGGCGCTATAACACCGGCTGCACCATTACCACAATCAACCACCACTTTAAATTTCTTCATCAACATGACATCAGCGGTGACCCGTTTCATATAACCACTAATGACAGGTACTTGTTTAAGCTTTCCTTTCCCTGAAAGATAATTATCTTCTTCTACACGTTTACGAATTATTTGAATGTCCTTACGCGCCAAGGTCACACTGTCGATAACCATTTTCAGCCCATTATAATTAGGCGGATTATGGCTCCCTGTTAACATAACGCCAGTGCATGAGCCCACTGTTTGAGCAGCAAAATACAATAGCGGTGTGGGCACTAAACCAACATCGATGACATCAATACCACTGGCACGCAAACCAGTAATTAATTTAGTCACCAATGATGGACCTGAGTTTCTGCCATCACGCCCCACTACCATGGTGGTTTGCTGTCTAGCTTGCGCTTCACTACCTAGTGCCATACCAATTTGACAAACAACATCTTCAGTCAGCGTTTCACCGACCACACCGCGAATATCATAGGCCTTAAAGATAGAGGCAATGTTTTTGGGGTCACTATCTTCTACTTCTTCGTTTTTCATATCCACGTCTATATCAGTCTCTTCTACGACCAGGCCTTCTCCTGATTGAAATACCAGATCTTCACTGCTGGCATTCGTCACTGTTTCTTCTACTCTTCGCATTAGCGTTTCTGGGCCAGCTTGTGTAGCTTCCACCTCTTGCAAACGACGATCCTTTAACCATGTACGTAAAAACAACCCAAGCGAAATCAGTAAAATTAAACTCGCAAAACTACTTACTAACAAAAATTGTTGGTTAGCAAAATCAATAATCTGTTTGGTTTTATCGGTTGCTGGCCAATATGAAGCGATCCACCGTGTGCCCTTTACCGGAACACGATAGGCGGCAACAGCACGCTCACCGTTTGAACCGCTACTAGCAAGTACTTGTCTTGTTTGTTGCAATTCAATCGCGCCATCAATATCTGTTAAACCTGATAAATATTGCTGTAACACACCCACATTAAAACTTGCCAACAATGCACCCACCGCAATGCCTTTTGAATTTCTCACCACTTGCACAAAATCGACATGCTGAGAAGCACTGCCAAATAAATGCACTTCCACCGGTATGGCTGCGGCATCCTGTTTTGCATTGACCGCTTCATAGACCATATCAAAACAAGCGAAACTTAATGGTGGTGCCTCATCATCCAAGGTGTCCGTTGCTGATGAGCGCAATAATCTTAGAGCTAGTAAACCCGGTAACCCGGCATCATGCTGTGTTAATAGCGTGCTAGGTTCTGCTATTAATTTATCTTCTAAATCAGCTCGCTCCGCTAATTCTCTTAAACGATTTCTTATGGGTTGCAATGTTTCTGTAATTGAAACAGCAAGTGCTTTTGCTTTAGCACGATAAGCAGGGGCTTGAACCGCTCTTTCTGGAGACGGTAAATCCGATGTAAAGACATAAAAAAACATCGCAACAGAAACTAACATCAAACTAATAGGGATGATGTGCAATCGCAAGTCGATGCTTTTGATTGCCTTAACTGAAAGTTTTTTAACCATTTTTCTCAATGCCTACCTGTATGGCCAAACCCACCCGCGCCACGGGCGCTATCATCAAACTCGTCAACTACTTCAAATTCTGCTTGCACGACAGGAACGATAATCATTTGTGCAATACGCTCACCCGGTTTAACGGTAAACATGTCACTGCCACGGTTCCAACAAGAAACAAATAACTGTCCTTGGTAATCAGAATCTATTAAGCCCACTAAATTACCCAATACAATGCCGTGTTTATGACCTAGGCCTGAGCGTGGTAACAACATCGCTGCGTAATTTGGATCAGCGATATAAATGGCTAAGCCTGTCGGTACAAGAAAAGTCTCACTCGGTGCTAAATCTACCGCATCATCAATACAGGCACGCAAGTCCATTCCGGCTGAACCTTCAGTGGCATAATCAGGTAAAGGCAATTCATTACCAATACGTGAATCAAGAATTTTTACTTGTATTTTATTTTTCATATTTTCTTTTTATCCGTTTTTTATTACTAGCTGTTACCTGTATTAGGCTTTTATTCTTATCGCTATTAATTCTACTAATTCTCTAGCAAGTTTAGATTTTTGCATTATTGGTAAGACTTTCTCACCACCTTGCCAATATACCCTCAAGGCATTTTTATCGCTTTCATAACCCATTGGCGACCCATCTTGTTGCTTACCAATTTGATTCGCTGCAATCATATTCAATGATTTATTCTCAAGCTTGCCGCGAGCGTAGCCTTCCATATTTTCTGTTTCAGCCGCAAAACCAACAGTAAACGGTGAAGATGGTAATGCTGATACTGTAGCCAAAATATCTATCGTTGGTTCCAGAGTGATTGATAACGTCGATGCCTGTTTTTTTAATTTTTGTTCCGCCACGTCAACGGGACGATAGTCTGCCACAGCCGCGGTCGCAATAAAAATGTCTGTGTCGTTTAATTCTGTTTCTACCGCTGCCAACATCTCTGCGGCAGATTCCACGTGAATACACGAAACTCGGTCTAGCGGAGGCAGACAAACCGGCCCACTAACCAGTGTTACCTCAGCGCCAGCTTCAATGCAGGCCGTAGCCATGGCGTAACCCATGCGCCCACTACTACGATTACTAATAAAGCGCATCGGATCCAGTGCTTCTCGGGTTGGCCCTGCCGTAATTAGCACTTTTTTACCCGCTAATGAACCCGTTGCAAACAAGCCGCTACAAGCACTAACAAGATCCAATGATTCTAACATGCGACCATTACCCACTTCTCCACAAGCTTGCTCACCCTCAGCAGGTCCAAATAAATGAATACCGCGTTCTTGGAGCAAAGCAATATTCGCTTGTGTTGCCGGATCGGCCCACATGGCTTGATTCATTGCCGGTGCAACCGCCATGGGTGCTTCGCAGGCAAGGGAAATCGCACCCAACAGATCATCACCGCGACCTTGCACGATTCTCGCTAAACTGTCTGCACTCGCAGGCGCAATAAGTAGTAAGTCTGCCCAACGCGCTAGTTCAATATGTCCCATGCCCGCTTCGGCCTCGACATCCATCAAGCTCGTGTAAACAGGATGCCCCGAGACAGCCTGTAAGGTCATGGGAGTAATAAACTGGCAACCACCGCTTGTCATGACCACGCGCACCTGTGCACCCGCCTCACGCAAGCGGCGAGTTAAATCAGCGCTTTTGTAGGCGGCGATACTGCCAGTGACGGCGAGTAAAATACGTTTATTGGTTAGGTTCGTCAAAAGTCACGTCAAACATAGCTGTAAAGCCTCGATTTTAGCAGATAACTGACCAAGGCATGATCTTCCTGCTACACTCATTTCCACTATCAAGGATTGATATGCACGCCAAGGAGGCACTATGCGCATAAATGACTGGCCAATGGCCGAACGACCCCGAGAAAAACTCATCGAACGCGGGCCACAAGCCCTTTCTGACGCTGAATTACTGGCGATTTTCCTTCGCACGGGTAGCCGAGGAATGTCTGCTGTCGATTTAGCCCGCCAATTACTCAGCCGATTCGGCTCGCTACGCAGCCTACTTGATGCCAACCAAGAGGTCTTTTGTGAGGCGCACGGTCTGGGGCCGGCTAAATATGTACAATGTCAGGCAGCGCTTGAGCTAAGTCGTCGCCACCTTGACGAAACCTTGCAACGCAATGAAGTCTTTACCGATCCTCGCACGGTTAAACGCTATCTCAGTACGCGGTTACGAGATCGACAACGAGAGGTATTTGCTTGCCTGTTTCTGGATACCCGCCATCGTTTAATTCAGTACGAAGAACTGTTTTTTGGCACCATTGATGGTGCCAGCGTACATCCCCGTGAAGTCGTTAAACAAGCGCTAGCAAACCATGCGGCGGCGGTGATCATTGCGCATAATCACCCATCAGGTGTGGCTGAACCGAGTCGCTCCGATCTGGCGATTACAGAACGATTGGTTGAGGCACTGCAACTGGTCGAAATCCGCGTGCTTGACCATTTTATTATTGGTGATGGCGAGCCCTGGTCATTTGCGGAACATGGGAAAATATAATTTTCTTAGCTGTTATATCGTATCATCCTGAAATTAAAGGATTATTAGTTAGAGGCAGGATCTGCCAACGATCATAAATCCTTGCTCTAGCAGATACCTTCTGGTATAAAGTGCGGCTCGTTTCATGCGTGCGCGCGTGAATTTACAGATTTTCGGAGATTTTAGAGATGTCTAGAGTATGTCAGGTAACAGGTAAGCGCCCAATGTCGGGGAATAACGTGTCTCATGCAAAAAACAGAACACGTCGTCGCTTCTTGCCTAATCTACACAATCACCGCTTTTGGGTAGAAAGTGAGCAGCGCTGGGTGCGTCTGCGTGTTTCCTCAAAAGGTATGCGTATTATCGATAAAAAGGGAATTGATTCCGTTCTATCTGAAATGCGCACACGCGGCGAAAAGGTTTAAAGGAGAACATCATGGCTCGTGATAAAATTAAACTCGTGTCTAGTGCCGGTACAGGTCACTACTACACAACAGACAAGAACAAACGTACCATGTCTGAAAAATTGGAAATGAAGAAATTCGATCCGGTTGTACGTAAGCATGTTATGTACAAGGAAGCTAAGATTAAATAATCTTGTTTGCTTAGTATAATAAAAAAGCCTGTCATCGACAGGCTTTTTTATTGCTTATCCCTTAATACTTTTTTAGGGTTCATAGTAGAAATCTATTACACAAGCTGTGGTGCCAATGAATAATTTTTCAAACTCTGCGCAAAATCCTGCAAGGCTTTAATCCCCGTGGCTTCTGCTTGATGACACCATTCCTGAATAGCGACTAACAACTGTTCCTGACTATCTGCGGTCTTTTGCCAGATCGCTTCGAGACGTTGGCGAAACTCATACACTGTGTCTAATGCCTGATGAGAAGAAAGTGCTTTCGCTAAATTTTCTTTTGAGGTGGGATCCATCAAGAAACTGTCACGGGTTAATAATTTACGCGCTCGTTTTAATTGAAAACGTAACACACCGTCTTCGGTACGCGTGACTTCATCTTTATAAACATTTTTCACTACCTGACGTGCATAATTCGACATTACCTGAAAATGGTTTGTCACCAGTGCCATCACAGTTTCTTTATCAATCACACATTTATTTCTATCTAACGCAGGTTTTGGAGCAAGTTTTTTAACTCGAGCAAGCCCAAGTATTTTAAGAGTTTGAATATACATCCAGCCTATATCAAACTCCCACCACTTCACTGAGAATTTTGCAGAACTACCAAAGGCATGGTGATTATTGTGCAGTTCTTCACCACCAATAATAATGCCCCACGGAACCAGGTTAGTAGAGCCATCACTGACTTCAAAATTACGATAACCGACATAATGACCGGCGCCATTAACAACGCCAGCAGCCCAAAAAGGTATCCATGCCATTTGTACCGCCCAGACAGTGATACCGATAGGACCAAACAACAGTACATTGATCACTAACATCATCGCAATGCCAAGTTTATTTGTTCGGCCACTGTAAAGATTATTTTCTAGCCAATCATCTGGCGTTTTGTGGCCATAAGCATCCAGTGTTTCTTGTTTGTCACCCTCTTGCCGATATAGCTCAGCGCCTTTCCAAAGAACCGTATTAATGCCCAAAATAATTGGGCTATGCGGGTCTTGTTCAGTTTCACATTTAGCATGATGCTTACGGTGAATGGCAACCCACTCTTTAGTCACCATACTCGTAGTTAGCCAAAGCCAAAAACGGAAAAAATGACTCACAACAGGGTGTACTTCAATTGCGCGATGCGCTTGATGGCGATGTAAAAAAACCGTGACACCAACAATCGTGATATGAGTAAAAATAAGTGTAGCAACAAGCACGCCCCACCATGGTAAATCGAGTAATCCATTGAGCATTGGAAATGCCCCCTTAACGCTTAAATATACAAACTTAACTATAATCAATTCACACAGGGCACGCTATCCCTAAAATATTCAATTTTAATCAGTCAATGTGTACCTAACGTAAGCATCTATGCCCTTTTCAAGCATATTTCCATAATAAAATAATTGTTATGTTGTGCTTATTCCTGCCGATAAGTTAAGTAATATCCCTATAAACACTAGGATCCAATCCATGACTTTGCCAGTAGAACAACTTTCTACCGATGAAATATTTGTTGGTAGACAAGCTATTTTTGATCTCAAATTAGATACCTACGCTTACGAGCTTTTATTTCGTGATGGCGATACTAATGCCGCTAATATCACTGATGGAAATCATGCGACCTCTCAGGTCATCAATAACGCATTCCTCGTCATCGGGCTTGAACAAATTGTGCAACACCACTTTGCATTTATTAATTTAACCCGTGAGTTTTTATTAGGCGAAATTCCTTTTCCATTACCTCCCGGTAAAGTGGTACTCGAAGTATTAGAAGACATTGCCGTTGATACAGAATTAGTTGCTTCACTGGAAGAATTTAAAAACAAAGGTTATAAAATTGCTCTAGATGATTTTATTCTGACTGACCAAAACAGCGTACTGGTTCCCTTTGCTGATATTATTAAAATTGATCTCATGGCATTAAGCCAGAAAGAACTTATTGAACAAGTCAAAGCACTAAAAGAATATGATGTAAAACTTTTAGCAGAAAAAGTAGAAACCAAACAAGAATTCGAGCTCTGCAAACAACTTGGTTTTGATTATTTTCAAGGCTATTATTTTTGCAAGCCCGATATCGTTGCCGGTAAGCAACTACCGCCCAATCGACTGGCTTTATTGGAAATGATTGCAACCTTACAAGATCCGGAATGTAGTTTTGAAGAACTTGAAGTGATTATCAGTAAAGATGTTGCCATCAGTTATAAACTTTTACGTATTATCAATTCTTCATTTTACAGTCTCGCGCAACCTGTTGCTTCTCTTCAAAAAGCACTCGTGGTGCTTGGCTTACAAGCATTACGCAACTGGGTCACCGTCATTGGTCTGTCACAAATTGACGACAAGCCTAAAGAACTGATTAATTCCTCATTGGTTCGTGCAAAAATGTGCGAATTACTTGCTATCGAGCTAACATGTGAAAAAAGCTCAGCCTTTACCATAGGTCTATTTTCAATGCTTGATGTATTAATGGATCAACCACTCAAAGAATTGCTTGATAAATTACCCTTGGCCGATGAAGTTTCTGACGCACTCATTGGTTACAACGGTAGTCTAGGCAAATTACTTGCCATAGTGGTTGCGTATGAAAACAATAACTGGGAAGAACTTGAGAAAATTGCCACCATACCTGTTCATACGCTTCGACACGCCTATGTAGACAGTCTCGAATGGTCTAATGAAATAGCTTCTCAAATGAACTAGTTAAGCCTTCGTAATTTTCTTGAGCAATAAACTTCCCGATTGATGTAAACAGGCTTGCCAACCTATTTCTAACCAAGTTGTCGATACTTGTTCGGTAATCAATGCGGGTCCTTGTAATATTTCACCGACCAGCAATTGTTCACGTTTATAAACAGGAACCGCTTGATTAACACCATGTACTGCAACCTTTTCATGCGTCGATGCCTCATCATTTTTATTCTCAACCAGCATTAATACTTCCGCATCGCTACGTAATCTGACTCTTATTGTCACAACTTCAATCGGAAGGTTAAGCTGATGACCATAACGCTGTTGATGTGCAGTATGAAAATTAACCATTGCATCATCCATACTTTTCCAAGCGATAGTCAATGTTGAGGACTGACCTTGATAACAAAGATCTAATGAGGGGGTGATAATTATTTGTTGTTCCAACACCCCTTCATCAGCTAAGGCTTGTTGCCCTTGTTTCACCATCACATCAATTTTTTGATTAATATCCTCAACATCAATAGAGGACAATAAACAATTAATGCTACGCGAGTATTCTCTACCACGTGGCGCAACCAGCATCCCCAGAGCAGAAAGCACTCCACCATGAACAGGTACTAATGCTTCACGCAATGACAGTGCATCAGCCAGTGCACAAACATGCAAACCACCTGCCCCACCAAAACTCGCCAAGGTGAACTCCCGAGGATCGATACCTCGTTGCAAAGAAATTACCCGTAAGGCTCTTGCCATGTGTTCATTGGCAATTTTAATAATACCTTCTGCAGCGGCTTCAATGGATAACTTCATTGCCTCGGCAACGTTGGCAACGGCTTGCCTTGCCGCATTCATATCGAGTGTCATATCACCACCCAAAAACGCATCTGCACGTAGACGACCCAGTACTAAATTCGCATCTGTCACCGTGGCTTGTGTGCCCCCTTTACCATAACAAGCCGGCCCCGGGCTTGCCCCTGCTGATTCAGGTCCCACTTGTAATAAACCACCCGCATCCACACTTGCCAGCGAGCCACCACCAGCACCGATTGTATGCATATCCACCATTGGAATGGCGACCGGATAACCGGCAATTTTTGCCTGATTGGTAAGACTAATTTCACCATCCATTAACGCCACATCCGTTGAGGTACCCCCCATATCAAAACTGAGTAATCGATGTTTACCTGCGGCTTGCCCAACAAATTGTGCCCCTGCCAAACCACCTGCTGGGCCGGATAGCAATAAATGCACTGCTTGCTCACCGGCGAGTTCTGCCGAGATCGTCAACCCCGAGCTCTGCATTACTGAAACCGTTGCAGGTTTAACCCCTTCTTGCAGACGCAACAAATAACCTTGCATCAACGGACCCACACTGGCGTTTAACCACGTTGTGATCCCCCGTTCATACTCTTTATGTTCAGGTAATACTGATGATGAACGTGAAACAAACATGCCCTCGGGAACCACTGAGGCAATGGCTTTTTCAAAACTATCATCCAAAAAAGAAAATAATAAGTTAATCGCCACTGCATTGGGCTTTAAACGTAATAAGGATTCTGTGATGCTGGCCAAGTGTTCGTCAGTTAACGCTTCAATCACACTGCCATCCGCTGCAAGCCGGCCACCTGTTTCAATACACAGCGCTGATTCAACTGGAGGGATTGTTAGCTGGGGTTGTAAATCATATAAAGCCGCACGTGCCTGCCGACCAATCGTTAAGATATCCGCTAAACCGTAATTCGTAATGTATGCCGTACGCACGCCCTTACCTTCTAATACAGCATTCGTCGCGACCGTTGAGCCATGAATAATTTTAAGCTGCGCTTCATGAGCAACGCCTAGATCATTAATCCCTTTGAGAATAGCCTCTTCAGGCGCATACGGCGTTGAGAGGACTTTATGAATTTGCAAACCCTGATCTGTCAATAAAACAAAATCAGTAAAGGTGCCGCCGGTATCAATTCCTAGTAGCATCGGCTCCACTCATCACAACACAATTACGCCCCTGCTGTTTTGCTCTATACAAAGCCATGTCTGCTGCATTGAGAAGCTGTTTTGTATCTTTTCCCAATTCAGTAATAGCAATGCCTTGACTGATGGTTATTTGAATATCCTTACCATCATAGTGAACAATATTTTTGCTGACACTCTGACGAATACGTTCTGCCACTTTCAATGCTATATCTCCCGTTGCACGACACAGAACAATCATAAACTCCTCACCACCAAAACGACACACAACATCTAAATCACGAACAGCCAAATTTAATAACACCGCTAGTTGACGTAATACCTCATCACCCGCGAAATGACCGTAGGTATCATTTACCCGTTTGAAATGATCGATATCTGCCAGAATAAGACAAATATCTTTGCTCCCCTTATCGCCACTCATACATTTCTTCAACGCAGTTAAGCCATAATCTCGTGTAAACAAACCTGTCAGCGAATCTGTTCTAACCTGTTCACGTAATAGAGCCTTCTCAACATGAATACTATCCAGTTCATCCTGAATATCCATCACCAGTGCACCATGATAAGTTTCTATCGCCAAGCTCATGTCTAGGGTAGTTATTTTATGAATAAAGCCACAAAGATCACGGCTGCTAACCCCTTTTTCCATAAAATTTTCAGGGATTTCATTCAGCATGAGTTGTTGTAACTGACGATAAGCACACTGATATAGGCTCAGTGTCAATCCAACTTTTTTATGTGCAAGACCAACATGTAGTCGATGATCAAAGTAATCACTGGTATCAAAACCGACCCCAAAACTGCGCACATAACTCGCTTGTGTTTGCTTAAGGATGGGGATCTTATCTTGTTCAAGCAACGTAGCGTATTCATCATACTGTAATAGATAATCATAAAAATCATCTACAATCTTTTCAACACACGGCTCAAGAATCTCCTGCTGCAAGACCTTAGCTACTTCATGATCGTCGGTTTTAAGCTCAAGCAACCCTAACAACGAGGCACGTCGTTCAATATCCATTGCGTAAATTTTACAAAAATCATCCATACTGCCTAAAAACCCTGACCAAAAAAGTAATCTATGAACTATATCGGTACCATTGACTTGATCTTAATATTATACTCAAAGAACTGATAATAAGTCTTCATACAGGCGAAGAATAAATGACTGGAGAGATACTCATTCAGGTTGAAAACCTGTACCGCGACTATGGCAATTTACATGCTCTCACCGATATTAACCTGACCCTCAATCGCGGTGAGGTACTAGGTTTTCTGGGCCCTAATGGCGCGGGCAAGTCCACCACCATGCAAATTATCAGTGGCAATTTGGCTCCTACCTCCGGACGTGTTCGTATTAATGGCTTTGATATTCTCGATGAACCACGGCAAGCCAAAGCTGCATTAGGTTTTTTACCTGAACAACCGCCACTTTATCAAGAGCTCATGGTCAATGAATATTTAGAGTATTGTGCCCAGCTAAATCGTATTGCTAAACTTTATATTCAAGATGTGGTTAAAAAAGCCTGTGAGCGTTGCGGGCTTTCTGATGTACGCAAACGCTTGATTGGTAATTTATCCAAAGGCTACCAACAACGTGTTGGAATAGCGCAAGCCATTATCCATAACCCTGAAGTAGTGATTCTTGATGAACCCACCGTGGGTCTGGATCCAATTCAGATAATAGAAATTCGTGAGTTAATTCGTGAATTAGGCAGTGATCACAGTGTGATTCTCTCAACGCATATTCTTCCTGAAGTGCAAACCACCTGCGATCGGGTAATAATTATTAACCAAGGTCGCATTGCCCTCGAAGAAAGTCTCGATGAACTGGAATTACGCTTACATAGCAATTCTGTGACCGTGTCACTGGAAAACCCACCCAGTAATGAGACACTCAACGCACTTGAAGGGATTACTCAGTTAGAACAACTCAATAAGCATCGCTACCAATTGCATTGTAGTGATGCATTTAACCCCGCTGATTTTGCAAAAGCAGCCGTTAATAATAATTGGCAGCTCACTGAGCTAGCACCTAAAAACAATTCACTGGAACAAATATTTATTGATATTACTTGCAACGATAACCAAGCAAATCACAGGCAAGAGGAAACATCATGATCTTCGCCATCGCCTTACGTGAATTTAAAAATATGCTTAATTCATTATTGGCATGGGTGATCATGTCTGGTATCAGTATTATTATTTTTCTTATTTTCGTAACCTTAGTAAAAGCCTATATTGAAAACCCAAATAATATTGGTGGTCTAGGTGTTACCAGCACAATTGCTTCAACGATTTTCTATTTTTATGCGTATTTATTTATTCTTATTGCGCCCATGTTAAGCATGCGTAGTTTTAGTGGTGAGTTTAAAAATAAAACTTCACAACTGCTTTTCTCTGCACCAATTAGCATGACTGAAATTGTCTTAGGAAAGTGTCTTGGCTTGTATTTATTTACCTTGCTGACAAGCCTAATCCCGTTTTTCATCACCCTTTCATTATTATTCGGTAGTCATCTTGATAGCGGTTTATACCTATCGTCATTCTTGGGCTTTATATTGGTTAGTTTTACCTTTATTACCATTGGTGTGTTTGCTTCATCACTCACTGAACATATTGGGCTTGCCTCTCTTGGCAGCCTCGGGATTATTCTATCTTTGTTCTGGCTAGTTGAACTGGTTGGCTCACTCATTCAAATAGAATCACTGCAAAGTGCATTACAGTATCTTTCTATTTCAGAACATGCTGCGGCATTTTATAATGGCCAAATCAACACTAGCGATATTGTTTTCTTTATTTTAATTATCACCGGCTTTATTGTCCTGACAATTCGCCGGCTTGATAGCTACCGCATGCAACATTGAGAACATATAATGAAAGTCACTAAAAAAACTCATTTGCAATTACGATTTCAGAATATTATTTTCATTCTGCTGTTTCTAATCTTTATGGCAATGCTGGCATGGCTGGGACAACGTTATAATGTAAGCATTGATTTAACAGAAAATAATCGCAACACTTTATCACCTGCCAGTGTTGAGTTATTAAAGAAAATTGACGGCCCGATCTCAATCACTTCCTTTGTCGGAAAAAGCGAAAAAATCAAAAAATTTATTCGCCGCTATCAACACTATAAAAAAGACATTACTCTCACCTTCATTGACCCAGATATCGAGCCACAGCTTGCTAGAGAAAACGGCGTTCGCGTTAAAGGTGAGCTTGTTTTACGTTATGGCGACCGCCGCGAGAATTTACAAGTTCTCACCGAACAGGTAATGAGTAACATTTTACAACGCCTCGCTAGAAGTGCTGAACGGTATATTGTATTTTTAGAAGGTCACGGAGAACGCAGCCCACGTGGGCGCGCTAACTATGATGTATCAGATTGGGCAACTCAGTTACAGGCGCGTGGTCTCAATACACAAACTATCAATCTGGGTGTCACACAAAAGATTCCCAGTAATGCCGCCGTTCTGGTTATCGCAGCACCACAAGTTGATTTGCTACCCGGCGAAATGTCCATCATTAGTCGCTACCTCGCTAAAGGTGGCAATCTACTCTGGCTTTCTGATCCCGGAGAACTACACGGTCTTGGTGTGTTAGCGGAACAACTCGGCATTGAATTCCTTCCCGGTATGATTGTAGATCCGACCACCCAACGTTTAGGTCTCGACGATCCGCGTATTACAGTGATCGCCGAATACGGCACGCAAGCCGTCACTAACAACTTCGCCAACTTAACATTGTTTCCGCAGGCAAGCGCCATTGATCTGGTTGAGGGTAGTGAATGGCAAGCTGAACCTTTCCTGGTTACTGCCGCAGACAGTTGGTCTGAAACCGGCCCATTACAAGGCGAACTCGCACTCGACGCAGGTGAAGACGTACCAGGGCCACTTACCCTAGGCGTTAGTCTAACCCGCAGTCAATCAACCGATACACCACAGGAACAACGTATTATCGTTATCGGTGATGGTGATTTTCTTTCCAACCAATATCTCGGTAATGCAGGCAATCAGGATCTTGGGCTAAACCTTATCAACTGGCTAAGCCGTGACGATGTGTTTCTCGATATTCCGGTTAAAACCGCCACCGATTTATCACTCGATCTATCACCTGCGACCGCTGGCTTTATTGGCTTGGTCTTTATCCTGTTACCTATCGCATTATTAATAATAGGTTTTCTTATCTGGCGGCGCAGACGCAGAGCCTAAAATGAATTCACGCTTACTGCTTAATTTATTATTGCTCATTATTATTGGCGCACTAGGCGTATTTATATTCACCAGCTCAGATAAAACTGAAACTAATATCACACGACTTGGTGGTCCAAAAGCCGAAAATATCAATACAATAACTATTCAACGCAATGGTCTTGCTGATATTTTTCTCGAAAAAAACAACGATATTTGGTGGATGAGCAACCCGTATAAAGTGCGCGCCAACACCGTGCCTATCAATGCCTTGCTGAAATTCAGTCAGACCATTAGCCACTCTCGTTTCTCTGCTGAAAATAAAAACTTGCGTGACTATGACTTACAGCCCGCAAAAGCCAGCCTTGCTTTGAATGGTGTTGAATATTTATTTGGCAATATCGAGCACATTAACAACCGCCGTTACATTCTTAAAGATAATACGATTCATCTAACTACCGATCTTTTTTATTACCGCCTGCGCACCAATACCGAGGCATTTATCAGCCCCAAATTAATACCTGACAATAGCCAGATCACTGCACTGACATTACCTGATCTTAAACTCAATAAATCAGCACAAGGCGAATGGCTGGTATCGGGAAAGCAATCAACGCAAGCTTTTTCTAACGATGCCATTCAAATACTATTAGATCACTGGCACAACAAACAAGCAATTCAAGTACTCCCTGCGAAAATAAATAGTAAAGAAAAAAAAGTTCAGCTTGTATTTTCAGATAATACTAAAATTAATTTTCTTGTCAATAAGACAAAAAACAATTTTATCCTGATTCGTAAAGATCTTGGTCTGCAGTACCAACTCCCTATCGATGCGGCAAAAGACTTACTCACACTCAAACAACCATAAAGCTCAAGCCATGCCTGAATTACCCGAAGTTGAAACCACCCGTTTAGGTATCAGCCCACACATTGAAAAACAAACCGTCCATTCAGTGATTGTTCGCAATGGAAAATTACGTTGGCCTGTTCCTAACGCAATAAAAAAAATCCTGCCTAAACAAATACTTTTGTCGATCACACGGCGTGGTAAATATCTAATCCTTGAATTTAAAAATGGCTGTCTACTTATACACCTTGGCATGTCCGGTAGCCTACAAGTTGTTAGCCCTAAAAAAGAATTACGCAAACATGATCATGTTGATATCATTTTCAAAAACAACCAATGCCTGCGCTACCATGATCCGCGTCGCTTTGGCAGCATTCTCTGGACCAACAAACCACCGTTTGAACACAAACTCTTAAAGGATCTTGGTCCTGAACCACTCGACAAAACCTTTAACGCACAACACCTCTGGGATCGATCTCGCAAACGCCGCGTTACCATCAAACAATTTATTATGGACAGCCATAATGTCGTGGGTGTCGGTAATATCTATGCCAGCGAATCGCTGTTTCGCGCCGGCATACACCCACGCCGTGCTGCAGGAAAAGTCAGCCTTGAACAATACAATCTATTAGTAAAATCCATAAAGACTGTTATTAAAGCAGCAATTAAACAAGGCGGCACGACCCTGAAGGATTTCACGGGTGGTGATGGTAAACCGGGTTATTTCCAGCAACGTTTAAATGTCTATGGGCGTAAGGGTGAACCATGCAGGCAATGTGATAAACCGATTAGTCATTGTGTGATGGGGCAACGAGCGACTTATTATTGTACGGTTTGCCAGAAGTAGCTAGCAGCGATTAAATACTGCATGTCGTGTATATGAAACCACGGATCCTTAAGAAACTAGAACCTCAACTTGCCTGCTTTCGGCCAGAAGCAGCCGCTCGTATTAAATGTAATTTTCTTGCAAGTGTGCTGAAAGCGGACCTTCAATATCTTGCGTATTAATCCAAAATCATCAAGTCACTTAATTTACGCAGCCGCATCAAGTTGAGCGATAGTTTTTTCTTTTATTTTTGTAGATGAAGTTAAAGGATGATAGCTAACTTGATGAATAGACTTACCGTTTGCTTTTAAATAAGACTCTACTTCAATATTATGTGTTGCATTGCCCCAATCTTCTCCGATGACAAAAATGTCTACATCTAACTTTCTACAAGCAGATGTGTACTCTAATTCATGATAGGGAAGTACAATATCGACACAGCGCAGTGCTTTTAGCATTTCCATTCTTTGCTCAAGTGGAACAACAGGAACATTCTTTTTATAACTTGCAACAACTTCATCTGAAGCAACACCCACTGCAATGGTATCCCCCAATGTTTTACAGTATTGAAGCAAGGCCAAATGGCCAACATGTAGCAAATCCCAAGTTCCGACGGTATAAATAAGCATTGTTTGTATTCCAGATGATGTAGACTGAGCGGCGCATCTTAGCACTAAATGCTATCTTAACTGTGGTTAATAAGGGCATTAACCTGAAAACCATCAATTTTTCAACCAAAAGGTCCAAAATGACAGCAAAAAGCACTGATCCGCAAGAAATTCAGCCTAACACTATTCTTTCTTATGCTAAGGATCTTCCTAATATTGCTTCGCTATCTGGTTTAGCCTGTACACTTCTTGCCATTTATTTCAGCATTAAAGGTCTTTACGCCGCCGCAATGATTGGCATGATCTGGGCGGTTGCTTTCGATTGGGCCGATGGTCTCATTGCCCGCAGAATAAAAGGACGCACAGGAGATGATCGTATTTTTGGTGGTCAACTTGATGTATTAATCGACATTGTTAGCTACGGTGTGACACCCGCTATTCTGCTTTTAAGTTATGGAAATTTTGAGCTTATCTATTTGGTTGGGGCGTTTGTAATGCTTGCCACCAGCGCACTACGGCTAAGTTATTTTTCAACCTTTGGTCTTGCCGGTGGAACCCACTACACAGGATTGGCGCTTGATAACAACAGCATCATACTCGTTTTTAT
>CAZIWG010000008.1:0-28110 GCA_964542925.1 uncultured Granulosicoccaceae bacterium
GTCCAGGCCCGCAATTTGAGCTGCACGCCAACGACGTTCACCGGCAATAATCTCATAACGTCCTTCGCCAATAGGGCGAACAACAATGGGCTGCACCACGCCCTGGGCACGAATAGAATCGGCTAACTCTTGCAAGCTATCGTTGTGCATATTGACACGTGGCTGATATTTACCACGTTGCATTAAATCTACGGCGAGATGGCGTAGTTCGCTTTCAGCGACAGGTTCGTTATTGGTTGCTGCAACCACTGCACTACCCAATAGCGCATCTAGACCCCGGCCTAATCCTCGTTTTTTTGCTGCCATGATGTTTTTAACAATCCCTAAATAAAACTTAACTCTAAACAGCCGCTTCTACGGCGACTTGTTGTTGCTGTTGTTCTTCTCGACGAAGTATTTCACCGGCTAAGGCAAGATAGGCCACCGCTCCACGTGAAGATTTGTCATACATAATCACTGGCAGTCCATGGCTGGGAGCCTCTGCCAATCGAATATTTCTCGGTATTAAAGTGCGATAAACTTTGTCACCAAAATGGGTATTAAGCTGGTTCGACACATCATTCGCAAGACGATTACGCGGATCAAACATCGTACGAAGCAGGCCTTCAATTTCAAGTTGAGGATTCACCGATGCACGCAATGACTCAATCGTCTCAACTAATGCAGATAACCCTTCTAATGCATAATATTCACACTGCATAGGAATAATGACACCTTGCGCGGCAGTTAATGCATTAAGTGTTAACATGTTAAGAGAAGGAGGACAGTCAATCAGAATATAATCATACTCACTACTAACTTCCTCTAATGCTTCTCGTAAACGCCGTTCACGACCCTCAGTATTCATCAATGCAACTTCTGCAGCGGTTAAGTCACTATTACTTGGCAACACCGCTAAATTTTCAGTTTCTGTCGCAACACGCGCCTCAGCAATGGATGCTTCGCCAAGTAACACATCACAAGATGAAGCTTCAACGCTATGCTTATCGATACCACAACCCATCGTCGCATTACCTTGCGGATCGAGATCGATGAGCAAAACTCGCCGTTTTGTCATGGCGAGTGATGCCGCTAAATTAACACAGGTCGTCGTTTTGCCAACGCCGCCTTTTTGATTAGTAATTGCGAAAATACGAGCCATGGTGTTTTTTTAACACTCTATTCGTTGTTTGTCTTAATTGTTCACCGCGCTAAAGCTTGTTGCTTTTTTAAGCAGCGGGTCGACTAGTCTCTACCGTCTGCGCTTAACATGCAAGATGATCTTTACTTTATTTGCGGGTTAATACCACAACATGTCGTTCCGCATTTACATTGGGAACTTCAAGTGATTCCGACTTTATTTGCCACTGATCTGGCAAGCTATTGATTTCCTGTGAAGGAAAGCGTCCCTTCATAGCTAACAACTGTCCTTCAGCTATGCAAAGATATTCAGTTGCGCTAACAAAATCTTCCATTGCCGTAAAAGCTCGTGAAATGATCGTGTTGAATAACGCTTTGGGTTGATAATCTTCAACCCGACTTTGTACGACTTGTACATTTTTTAATCCCAGCTCACCCACCGCCTGCAATACAAAACGGGTTCGCTTCATCGCACTATCGAGTAACACAAATTCTTTTTCGGGATTAGCCAATGCCAAGGGAATACCGGGTAAACCAGCACCCGTACCAACATCTAACACTCGCTTACCTTGTAAGTAAGTATTTACACTCAGCGAATCTAATAAGTGTTGGGCGACCATTTTTTTAATATCGCGCACAGCGGTAAGGTTATAGGTTTTATTCCATTTATCGAGAAGAACGAGGTAGTTGATTAGCTCTGCTTGAACATCATCATCCAGCTTGCAGTCCAGTGACTGCAAGCCTTCTGCTAATTGTCGTAACAAACCATCAAGCTGAGATGATGCTGATGACATAGTTAATTTTTACTATAAAATTGAGTGCTTAATCGTGATGAGCCTCATTAGCACCGGTTGCAATACCCGTTAATTTTTTCAATGCACCTGTCATTTTCTTCACAATTTTAGGGCGATCTGTAATGTTATGGCGTGCTGCAATATAGGCTGGGTCATTATAGGTAAGCCAAACTTGACCTTGTGCATCTTCCCACGCTAAAGCTTTCATTGGTAAATCAATACCCGCTGTTTGCTTGCTGGTAAACATGTGTGAACCTAATTTAGGATTACCAAATAAAAGTAATTCAGTTGGGCGTAAGTGAATATTGTTCTTATTTGCACCATCAGAATGACTCCAACGCGTTACAATCGTGATGCCTTTTTTCTTCAGTACCTTTTCAAGACGATCAAGCGTTTCGTGTACGTTGAACTTACTTTTTATTGTAATTAAACCGTTATCTACACTGTCTGAATTATCGGCAACTGAAACCACAGCAGTCAGCGATGTGATAGAAAATAAAACGGCAATTATAAACGAGCGTGTCATAACAATACTCCTTAACAAATTAATTATTATATTTTTACTACTTTGCGTTTTTCTAACCCTTTCTTCGACCTCAAGATAACAGTGATGTTACCGCTAATCTGTGCTTTTAAGCACGTTTTTTTAAATGAACCAGTAATAAAGAGATAGCGGCTGGTGTCACACCCGGGATACGCGCAGCTTGGGCAATTGTTTCTGGGCGAGTATCCGCAAATTTTTGCCTCACTTCTGTTGATAGACCTTTTACCTCAGCATAATCCATGCTGGTCGGTAAGGCTCGTGCTTCATTATTTTTTAAACGCGCTATTTCATCACGCTGCCGATCAATATAGCCCGAGTATTTTGCTTGTACATCAACCTGTGCAGCAATACGTGGATCTGACACTTTTTGTCCAATCACCGTCAAACCAACTAACGCATCATAATCAACATCTGGACGACGTAATAATTCCCAAGCCCGTGTTTCGCGAGATAAAGCTTGTCCCAAAACACGCTCTGCTTCATCACTACTTATCGCATTCGGCTGAACAACCATTGTTTGTAAACGCTGTTTCTCAGCTTCTAATCCTTCACGATATTGGTTAAAACTCTGCCAACGCGTTTCATCAACCAAGCCTACTTCATGGCCTTGTTCCGTTAAACGCAAATCGGCGTTGTCTTCACGCAGCAAAAGACGATATTCAGCTCGACTGGTAAACATTCGATAAGGCTCGTTGGTGCCACGGGTGATTAAATCATCAATCAACACACCGATATACGCTTCATCACGACGCGGTGTCCACGACTCTTCACCTCGTGTTTGGCGTGCAGCATTTAAGCCGGCAATTAAACCTTGAGCGGCGGCTTCTTCATAACCGGTGGTGCCGTTAATCTGCCCCGCAAAAAATAACCCTGACACATGTTTAGTTTCCAGTGAGGCTTTTAAATCGCGGGGATCAAAGAAATCATATTCAATCGCATAACCAGGACGAGTAATATGTGCCTGTTCAAATCCCTTGATTGAACGCACAAAGGCTTCTTGTACATCATATGGCAAGCTGGTCGAAATACCGTTTGGATACACCTCGTGAGTATTTAGGCCTTCCGGCTCAATAAAAATTTGATGCGAATCTTTATCTGCAAAACGCACCACTTTATCTTCAATAGAAGGGCAGTAACGAGGACCCACCCCTTCAATGACACCTGTATACATTGGCGAGCGATCTAAACCCTGTCTGATTAACTCATGGGTTTGTTCATTGGTATAAGTAATGTGACAAGACACTTGTTGCGGATGATCTTCCACCGAGCCCATATATGAAAATACCGGTAACGGGGTATCGCCAGGTTGTTCAGCTAATTCGCTATAATCAATCGTACGACCATCAATCCGTGGTGGAGTACCCGTTTTAAGCCGCTCAACGCGAAATGGCATTTCACGTAAGCGTTTAGACAAGGCATTGGAAGGAGGATCACCCGCTCGACCCCCTTGATAATTAGCTTCACCGATATGAATACGGCCACCAAGGAAAGTACCCACCGTTAATACCACGACACGAGCCTTAAATTTTAGCCCCATTTGAGTGACAACACCCGTTACACGATCGCCATCCATAATGAGATCGTCAGCAGATTGTTGGAAAATACTTAAGTTTTGCTGATTTTCCAATACCAGCCGAATCGCTTGTTTGTACAAAACCCGATCTGCTTGGGCGCGAGTTGCTCGCACTGCAGGACCTTTGCGCGCATTTAAAGTACGAAATTGAATGCCGGCTTTATCAGTGGCTTTTGCCATGATGCCACCCAGCGCATCAACCTCCTTGACTAAATGCCCTTTACCAATACCACCAATTGCGGGGTTACAGCTCATTTGACCCAAGGTATCGATATTATGAGTGAGCAATAAGGTCTTGGCACCACTGCGCGCCGAAGCAAGCGCTGCCTCGGTACCAGCATGGCCGCCACCGATCACAATCACATCAAATGTATGTTCTGCGTACATAAACGATTAGTTTTTCCTAAATCTGCAGCAAGTGTAGCCGAGGTCGAGCAACCTGTAGGCTATTTACCTATACAAAAACTACTGAATATCTCACCAAGTAAATCATCACTACTGACTTCACCGGTAATACTGCCTAACTCTTGATGTGCACAACGCAAATCTTCAGCAACCAATTCACCGGCCTGTTGCTGTTGCAGGGCATTAACACCCTTATTAACAAAATCAGCAGCACGGCGTAATGCTTCTAAATGCCGCCGTCTGGCACTAAATGAATCACTGCCTGCTTCTCGATAGCCAGCACAATCTTGTAAGTGTTGACTCAATGCATTTAAACCATCGCCCGTTTTAGCTGACAGGTACACATGTGTTTGTTCATTTTTCGTTATCACGCCTGCCTGATGTTCGGCGATATCAATTTTATTATGCACAATCGTACGCGGCATGTTAGCTGGCAACTTTACTAATAATTTTTGTGTATCGGCATCAATACCAATCTTTTCATCGACAACAAATAACAAACGATCCGCTTGTTCTATTTCAGCCCAAGCGCGTTTTACCCCTTCTTTCTCAATGCTGTCATCACTGTCGCGCAAACCCGCGGTATCAATAATCTCAAGCGGTAAACCATTTATTTGAATATGCTCACGCAAGACGTCTCGGGTAGTACCGGGAATATCGGTCACAATCGCAGTATCTCGACCCGCCAATGCGTTTAGCAAACTCGACTTACCTGCATTCGGTAAACCAGCAATCACCAACACTAGGCCTTCTCGCAACACACAGCCTTGTTCTGTATCCGCTAACAATGCTTGCATTGCTTGCTGGCAATCGACAATATGTTGCTGCAGTTTTGTATCTGCAAGAAAATCGATTTCTTCTTCTGGAAAATCTATCGCCGCTTCAATATACATACGCAAATACAACATTTGCTCAGCTAATGCATGTACACGTTTAGAAAATTCACCTTGCAACGATCGCATTGCTGCTCGGGCCGCTTCTCTACTACCACTATCAATTAAATCGGCGATTGCTTCTGCTTGTGCTAAATCTATTTTGTCATTAAGAAAAGCGCGTTCGGAAAATTCACCAGGACGAGCAGGGCGCGCACCTAATTCAAATAATCTTGACAACAACATGCCCATAACAACACGGCCACCATGGCCCTGTAACTCAAGAACATCCTCACCAGTAAATGAATTTGGATTAGGAAAATAAAGTGCTAGGCCACTATCAATACTGTTGCCATCACAATCGAGGAATTTTTTTAATACCGCTTGTCGGGGTTCTGGGCAGTCACCTAATACCGCTTCAGCAATTTTTTTTACTGCTGAACCGGAAATACGAACAACACCGACCCCACCACGACCCGGTGGTGTTGCAAGGGCCGCGATGGTGTCATGATTCATGTGTTATTGCTGCCTAAGCTATTTAGTCTCGCCAGACGCAATGCGTTTGGTAATAACCCATTGCTGAGAAATAGAAAGAGAGTTATTAACGACCCAATACAACACTAAACCGGATGGGAAGAACGCAAAGAACACCGTGAAGACAATCGGCAACATACCCATTACTTTTTTCTGTATCGGATCTAACGGTGCCGGGTTAAGACGTTGTTGTAGCAACATCGTTGCACCCATTAATAACGGCAATACAAAATACGGATCCGCTTTCGATAAATCATTTAACCAGAAGATAAAGGGTGCTTGACGCATTTCTACGCTTTCTAGCAATACCCAATACAAAGCGATAAATACAGGAATTTGAATTAAAATCGGTAAACAACCGCCAAGAGGATTAATTTTTTCATCCTTGTACATCTTCATCATGGCTTTTTGGAAACCGGCCTTATCGTCTCCGAAACGCTCTTTCAATGTATTTAGTCGCGGCGTGACGAGACGTAATTTCGCCATTGAACGGTAACTTGTTTCACTCAACTTAAAGAATACCGCTTTAATAACTGCAGTTACGGCAATAATTGCCCAACCCCAATTACCAAATACACTGTAAAACCAGCTTAATAACCAAAACAATGGGTCAGCCAAAATAGTTAACCAGCTATAATCCACGACTAATTTAAGATTAGGTGCAACGGTAGCTAATTGTTCATGCAGTTTCGGGCCCACATACATCCGGGTACTAAATGTTTTTGTCTCTCCCACTGCAACAGTTTTTGGCGGTGTAACCAACCCAATGACATAACTTTTATCTTTGGTTACTTTAGTATAAACATGATTCAATTCTTTTGAATCAGGAATCCAGGCAGCCAGAAAATAATGTTGGATCATCGCCACCCAGCCACCGGTCATATCCAGCTTCAGATTTTCTTCCTCCATATCACCGTATTTTATTTTTTCGTATGGTTTTTCCGCATTAGAAACCACACCACCTGTGAAGGTGTAAATAAAACTCGATTTCTCTACCCCTGTGTCTTCACTTCGTTTGTATTGACGATAAACACTGCCCTTCCATGTTTGCCCGGTATTATTTACAACTTGATAATCCAAATTAAAATCATAACGACCACGATAGAAGGTATAAGTTTTATTTACGCGTAAACCATTTTGACCCTGCCAAAACAATGTCACTTTTAAACTGTCTTCACCTTCTTGCATACTGTACTGTGCCGATGCAGCTGAATACACACTGGTATGATCAGGGCTTCCTTTAGCTAACAAACCACTTTGCGCAATAAATAAATGTGACTGCCCATTGTCCATAAGCAAAAATGCTTCTGAATTTGGTTCAATGGTATCTGGATATTTTGATAATCTTGCTTTAACAATGTCGCCACCACGCGTATCAATAACAATATCGTAAACATCTGTTTTAACGTTAATGCTTTTACCCTGTGGTATTACAGTTGAAGTTACTTGCGGAACAAATGTTGACGCTGTCGAAGAATCAACCGGTACACTTGGCGCGTCTTCAGAAGGTATTGCTGCACTATTAACAGATGGACTTGCTGTTGCAACAACCGGTGCTGACATCACTGGCCCATAATCCTTTTCCCATGCCTGATACATCATGAAAAGAACCAGCGCCAAAGCAGCAAACAACATTGTACGAATCATTTCCATATTACTTCTTCTTTAATTCAGTCTTTAATTCAGGCACCGGATCCATTCCACCCGGATGCCAAGGATGACAGCGTAAAATTCTACGTACCGCCATATACATTCCCTTAATTACACCATATCGATCTATTGCAGTGTGTGCATAACAAGAACAAGTCGGATAAAACCGACAACTCTGCCCCATTATCGGACTCAATATGATTTGATAACCACGTATTAATATCAAGAAAATTTTGCGCATTGCTTTACCAAATTCTGCCAATGATTTTTTAAAAGCTCAGCTAACTCGGTATTATTTTTTTTATTTGTTAGGTGTTTCGCTAATACAACGATATCTATCGGAGGTAGTGTAGCTTTATATAAACGAAAACTCTCGCGAATTTGCCGTTTTATTCGGTTTCTATCCACCGCCCGGCGTATATGTTTTTTTGCAATGGCTAAACCTAGGCGTGGATGCTCGCAGTCATTTTGCGTTGCTAATACGGTAAACGCCGAACTACCGGACTTAATAGGTTTTACAAAGACACGCTGATAATCTGACGGACTGATGATCCTGAGATGACGGTTAAAACCGAATTCACTCACAATCAAAGAAAGGCTGAGAAGCTACGAACAACGCCGCTATCTGTAATAAAACAAATGGCGACACAATTTTTAAGCGCTCAGTGTCGCGCGACCCTTAGCACGGCGAGCATTAATGATCTTACGACCTGCTTTCGTAGCCATACGAGCACGAAAACCGTGGTTACGCTTACGCTTTAATAAACTGGGCTGAAAAGTTCTCTTCATGACGATGCCTACATTGGTAAATCAATAAAAAGTGCCCTCGCCTTAAGCGGGAGCGGAAAAGCGGCACAATTTACTTTGGATCGTGATCAAAAGTCAAGATTTTTAATGCAAAATCAGACAATAACAAGGGTGTGGATAACTTTTGGCTGTGGCGTTACACTTCTGCGTCCACGACCCGTCATAATATCAACACGGAGTACAATAACGCGGTGTCAGCACCTCTTTGGCAAGCCTGTTTGAATCATCTGGAAGGTGAACTCACCTCCGAACAATTCAATACTTGGATTCGACCCCTGCATGCAGAGGAAGAACCCGAGTGTTTACGGCTACTTGCGCCAAATCGCTTTGTACTAGATTGGGTCAATGAGCAATTTTTTGAACAGATTTCAGCCACTGTTGGTCGCTTAGTCAAAGGTAATCCACCCGTTGTTCAGCTTGAAATAGGCAGTCGTCAACTTACCCCTCCCACTGAAGTCACAAGTGAAACAGGCCTTGATCCAGCCAAAATGCGTCGTAACGGCCAACAAGGGCCTTCGATTCAAACAGCTCCTGAACAAGTTCCTGCGCATTTTAGTGCTTTAAATAAAACCTTTACTTTTGATAGCTTTATCGAAGGTAAATCTAACCAACTTGCACGCGCCGCTTCCATGCAAGTGGGCGAAAACTCCGGTGCAGCTTACAACCCTTTACTCATTTACGGTGGTGTAGGTCTAGGCAAAACCCATTTAATGCACGCGATCGGGAATTTAATTTTAGCTAAAAACCCACAAGCTCATGTTGTTTACCTGCATTCAGAACGTTTTGTTGCCGACATGGTAAAAGCACTGCAACACAACGCTATTAATGAATTTAAACGTTATTACCGTTCCGTTGATGCCTTACTCATTGATGATATTCAGTTTTTTGCTGGTAAAAATCGTTCTCAGGAAGAGTTTTTTCATACTTTTAACACCTTGTTAGAACGTCAGCAACAAGTAATCATGACTTGTGATCGTTATCCCAAAGAAGTGGACGGCCTTGAAGAACGTTTAAAATCTCGTTTTGGCTGGGGATTAACCGTTGCTATTGAGCCACCCGAACTCGAAACACGCGCTGCTATCTTGATGAATAAAGCCTCATTGGTACAAATTGACCTTCCACGAGAAGTCGCCTTCTTTATTGCTAAACGCATTTACTCTAATGTTCGAGAATTAGAAGGTGCGCTACGCCGTGTTATCGCCAATGCCCATTTTACCGGCAAAGCGATTACACTCGACTTTGCTAAAGAATCATTACGAGATCTGTTAGCCTTGCAAGAAAAGCTGGTTAGCATCGATAATATTCAAAAAACGGTTGCTGAGTATTACAAGATCCGCGTCGCTGATTTACACTCTAAACGTCGAACGCGTTCTATTACTCGGCCAAGACAGTTAGCCATGGCGCTAGCCAAAGAATTAACAACCCATAGCTTGCCAGAAATTGGTGATGCTTTTGGTGGCAGGGACCACACAACCGTGATCCATGCTTGTAAAAAGGTGAAAGAACTAAAAGAATCAGATTCACGTATTCATGAAGACTACACGAATTTGTTAAGAACTCTGTCAACATGATGTGGATGAGCTGTGAATAAGTGTGTGGATAAATATAAGCCCTTATTTATCCACAGGTGATGCACAAGTTTAAACGTTATTTTTAGCACTTATACACAGGCTTATAAGTGACGTATGATATTGAATTATAAAGCAATAAGTTAGTTATACACAGAAAACCGTGGTACTAATAATAACAATAAGTATATATATACTTAGGAACTAATAATATGAACTTCAAGATCCAACGCGAAGCATTACTTAAACCTCTTCAGACAATTTGTGGTGTTGTTGAACGACGACAGACATTACCGATACTGTCACATGTGTTATTAGTTTCAGATGGTGAACAATTAAATATAACCGCGACTGATCTGGAAGTTGAAATTATTGCGACAACTAAAACAAATACAGCCACAGCAGGTGAGATTACTGTTCCTGCACGTAAATTTTTAGATATTTGTCGTACTTTACCTGATGACTGTACGATTGATTTTAAACTAGACGGTGAACGTGCCATCTTACGTGCTGGTAAAAGTCGATTTACCTTATCAACTTTACCAGCGGCTGATTTTCCAAATATTGATGCAGCTGAAGATGGTAATAGCTTTAAAATTAGCCAAGGTTCACTTAAATCATTGATTGATCACACTCAATTTGCGATGGCGCAACAAGATGTTCGCTATTACCTAAATGGTTTAATGCTAGAAATAGCGGATGGAAAATTACGCAGTGTTGCAACAGACGGGCATCGTTTAGCAATGTGTGAAATGACTGCCGATGTGGCTTCAGTGGAAGCAAAACAAATTATTTTGCCACGTAAAGGGATTTCAGAATTAGCGCGTTTATTAGATGATGAAAATAGTGATCTTGAAATTAAAATTGGCAATAATCATATTCAATTGAAGTTTGATCAATTAGTATTCACATCTAAGCTAATTGACGGAAAATTCCCTGATTATCAACGAGTTTTACCACAAAACAGTGATAAAAATTTAGTGCTTAATCGTGAGATGTTCCGCCAGGCGTTAACGCGTGCATCTATTTTATCAAACGAAAAGTATCGTGGTATTCGTTTACTTATGGACAATAATACAATGCGCATTGTTGCTAATAATCCTGAGCAAGAAGAAGCGGAAGAACAAGTTGAACTTGAATATGCTTATGATGCGCTTGAAATTGGTTTTAATGTAACGTATTTGCTTGATGCACTGAATGCAATTACTACTGAAAAAGTAAATATTGCTTTAAGTGATTCAAATAGCAGTTGTTTAATTACCGCGGTAGGTGAAATGGCCGCAGAATGTCGTTATGTCGTTATGCCAATGCGTTTGTAGACTTTATTTCTGGTGAGTATTGAATGTCTTAAAATAACGCATTGTCGTAATATTCAATCCGCTAGTCTTGTTTTAAAATCTGGTTTAAATATTATTACGGGTGCAAATGCTAGTGGTAAAACCAGCTTACTAGAAGCCTTAAACCTGTTAGGAACTGGGCGATCTTTCAGAACTAGTCGTTTAAATCATGTTATTCAGTCAAAACAAGATACCTTAACTATTTTTGCACAATTACGATTTGCTTCTGGTTTAAGCCAAAAATTAGGTTTCCAATATACTCAGGGCAAACGCCAATTACGTTTAGATGGTCAGCCTATTAGAAGTGGTGCGGAATTAGCACATTTATTACCCATTCAGCTTATTAATCAGCAAAGCTTTGATTTAATCGATCAAGGCCCTAGTCAGCGTCGTAAATTTCTTGATTGGGGTGTGTTTCACGTGGAACAATCATTTTATCCAGTTTGGCAGCGATATATGCGAGCAATGAAGCAACGAAATGCAGCATTACGGCAATCTGTGCGACAAACAGAACATTGGGAGCTTGAAATGGCCGCATCAGCGGCACAATTACATAATTATCGAAAACATTATGTTGATAGCCTACAGCCATTATTTTCTAGTTCTGTAGTAGAAATGCTCGGTTGTGACGATATTACGATGCAATACCGAGCCGGTTGGGAGGCAGAAGTACCTTTAAATGAATTATTAGCCAGTAATCGAGATAAAGATCGTGAACTAGGTTATTCACGTTATGGCCCTCAACGCGCCGATTTAGTCTTTAAACGTGATGGCGTGGCCGCGAGGGAGAGATTATCGCGAGGTCAACAAAAATTATTAGTTAGTGCGTTGGTTCTAGGGCAAGCACAATTATTAACTAACGTAACAGGTAAACCCGGTACGGTATTGATAGATGATATTAGTGCTGAGCTTGACGCAGAACATTGTGCAAAATTAATGAAGGTTTTATTAGCCACTGGCTCACAATTAGTGGTCACCGCTATTGCAGCAGAACAGCTTCCAGATATTAGTGAAGAACATCCAGCTATGTTTCACGTGGAACACGGCAAAGTAAAAGAAGTGGTATAATAATCGTTCTGTTTTGGAGATAAGACATGTCAGACGAAAATAGTTATGATTCCTCAAATATTAAGGTTTTAAAGGGCTTAGACGCAGTGCGCAAGCGACCCGGTATGTATATCGGTGATACGGATGATGGCACTGGCTTGCACCACATGGTCTTTGAGGTCGTTGATAATTCTATTGATGAGGCGCTTGCTGGACATTGCTCTGAAATCCGCGTGGTTATCCATAATGGTGAATCTATTACAGTGAGTGATAATGGCCGTGGTATTCCGGTTGATATCCATGAGGAAGAAGGTGTTGCTGCAGCAGAGGTGATTATGACCGTGCTGCATGCGGGTGGTAAGTTTGATGATAACTCTTATAAAGTCTCTGGTGGCTTGCATGGCGTGGGTATTTCGGTTGTTAATGCTTTATCGAAAGAGCTGCGTTTAACTATTCGTCGTCATGGTAAGGTGCACCAACAAGATTATGTTCACGGTGAACCACAGGCACCATTAGCAGTCATTGGCGATACTGATACGACAGGTACAGAAGTACACTTTAAACCCAGTTCAGGGACCTTTTCAAAAATTGAATTTCATTACGATATTCTCTCTAAGCGATTGAGAGAATTGAGTTTTTTGAATTCCGGGGTGCGTATTGTTCTTATCGATGAGCGCAATGATAAGAAAGATGAGTTTGAATATAAAGGTGGTATTCAAGCCTTTGTTGAGCATTTAAATCGTAATAAACAGCCTCTGCATGACAATGTATTTTATTTTCAAACCGAACATGATGGTGTGACGGTTGAATTGGCAATGCAGTGGAATGACTCGTATCAAGAAAATATCTTCTGTTTTACCAACAATATTCCACAACGAGATGGTGGCTCACATTTATCTGGATTTCGTTCCTCATTAACGCGAACATTGAACCAATACATTGATTCTACAGGGAAAAACAAGGTTTCGACTACTGGCGATGATGCGCGTGAAGGCCTTACAGCGGTGCTTTCGGTTAAAGTCCCTGATCCAAAATTTTCTTCTCAAACAAAAGATAAATTGGTGTCTTCCGAAGTGAAGGGCATTGTTGAAACCACAATGAACGAAAAACTCAGTGAATACTTACAAGAACGCCCTTCTGATGCCAAAGCCATTGTCAGCAAAATGGTTGATGCGGCACGCGCCCGCGAAGCCGCACGTAAAGCACGTGAAATGACACGTCGTAAAGGTGCGCTCGATATTGCAGGTTTACCGGGTAAATTAGCCGACTGTCAGGAAAAAGATCCATCGCTTTCAGAAATCTTCCTGGTGGAAGGAGACTCAGCGGGCGGTTCTGCAAAACAAGGCCGTGATCGTAAGTATCAAGCTATCTTGCCGCTCAAGGGTAAAATTCTTAACGTAGAAAAAGCCCGTTTCGATAAAATGCTTTCATCAGCAGAAGTGGGCACATTAATCACCGCCTTAGGTTGCGGTATTGGCAAAGAAGAATTTAATCCAGACAAGTTACGTTACCACCGAATCATTATTATGACCGATGCCGATGTGGATGGATCGCATATTCGTACATTATTGTTAACCTTCTTTTATCGTCAAATGTATGAGTTAGTTGAACGCGGTCATTTATACATTGCACAACCACCGTTGTACAAAATTAAAAAAGGCAAACAAGAACGTTATATTAAGGATGATGTAGAAATGAATCAGTTTATGATTCAGGAGGCACTGGATAAAGCAGCGTTAACAGTGAACCCTGAAACACCACCTATTACTGGTCAAGGCTTAGAAACCTTAATTCAAAGTTATACCAGTGTTATTGCGACTATCCAGCGTATTGGTAAGCGTTTTAATACAGCGGCATTAATGAAAATGATTTATATGCCGGTTGTGAATGAAGAGATGACTAAAGATGCTAATGCTTTAACAAAATGGTCTGATGAATTGGCCAGCCGTTTAAATGCAGATGAAGACAGCCATCATTATGCGTGTAAAGTTATTGACGATACAGAACATGCCACTAAGGTAGTTCAACTTGATGTAACGAAACATGGTTTAACCACAACAATCATCTTTAGTCATGATTTCTTTGTATCAGGAGAATATCGAGCCATTGGTGAAATGGCGGTTCAATTAGATGGCTTAATTGGTGAAGGTGCGACCGTTAGGCGAGGTGAACGAGAAGCTGAAATTAGTAGTTTCCGTGAAGCGATTGATTGGTTAATGAAAGAAGCAAAGCGTGGTCAAAGTTTCCAACGTTACAAAGGCTTGGGTGAAATGAATCCAGAACAGCTTTGGGAAACCACCATGGATTACAACCAACGCCGTTTGTTGCAAGTTAAAATTGAAGATGCGATTGCCGCAGATGATTTGTTTACCACCTTAATGGGCGATCAAGTCGAACCACGTCGCGACTTCATTGAAAAGAATGCCTTGTCTGTTGGTAATTTAGACGTATAAGAAAGATATAGAAGAATGAGATGGACGGTATATTTATCAGGTGAAATACATACTGATTGGCGAGAGAAAATTATTCAAGGCGCAAAGGCTGCAGCGCTAGCGATCGATTTTACCTCGGCGGTAACAGACCATGAAGCCAGTGACGCAGCAGGCGATGGGCTAGGTACGGAGACAGATAATTTTTGGCGCGATAATAAGTCCGCTAAAGTAAATGCGATTCGCACAAAAACATTGATTGAAAAAAGTGATTTGATCGTGGTGTGTTTTGGCGATAAATATAAACAATGGAATGCCGCGTTTGATGCAGGTCAGTGTGCCGCACTAGGTAAGCCTTATATTACGTTGCATGATGACGATATTACCCACCCACTTAAAGAAGTAGATGCCGCCGCCATGGCATGGGCAAAAACACCAGAGCAAATAGTAGAAGTATTAAAGTACGTAGTTCATCAATAATAATAAGTTCGAGGTCTTTATATCATGATCTATAACGAGCAAGAAAAGCAGCAAGAATTAAAAACCATAAATGCTAGGTTAATGAAAATTCAAATTATCGGCGCATTAGGTAATATTTTAGTAGGCTTGGCAATATACGGTATTTGGGGTGCACAGGGCGATGCTTTTTTGCCCATTCTAAATAATATGGATGTTGTTTACAGCATGTTAGTCCTCGGTTTCGCTATTATGATTTGGCAATTTGCGAATTATTTTCCATTAATAAGAAAGAGAATCGAGCTGACTAAAGTTAAACCTTAATGCATCAATTTTTAATAACATGGATATTGTTATTGCTAGTGTCATCTGCTTACGCACAAGAAAAAATAAAAAAAGAACTTAATCTTAATCAGGATTTACGTATGGTTATTGAAAACAGTACTTTTCATTACATAGAATTATTTTAATAGCATCTCACGCGTTGAATTCATCCAAGCCTCAGCTTGTTTATTAATTTCTGACGCTTTGCGCCCTTCAGAATGAATGACAGGCCCCACAATTATTTTGATGGTACCGGGGTGTTTAATAAAGCTCCGTTTTGGCCAGAAGTCACCGGCATTATGGATGACAGGAATAACCGGTTTACCGGTTTTAGACGCTAACATGGCACCACCAATACCGAATGGTTTAGTTTCGGTGGCTTGAAGGCGGGTTCCTTCAGGGAAGGTAATAACCCAGCGGTTTTTGCTAAGTCTATCTTTTCCTTGAGAAATAATCTGATTTAAGGCTTTACGCCCTGCTTTACGGTTGATGGCGATAGGTTCGAGTACCCAAATTGCCCAACCAAAGAAAGGGATCCAAAGTAATTCGCGTTTAATTAGCCATGTTTGGGTCGGAAAGATAAGCGTTAGTGCGAGAGTTTCCCACGTTGATTCATGGCGAGAAAATACAATCGCAGCGTCGATATCTTTTATATGTTCAATGCCTTCAACGTCGTAATAAATGTTACAAGTAACTTCTAGCCACCAAATAACAAAGCGGTGCCATAAATGCAGATACCAATAGCGCCATGAGTAAGGCAATAGAATGGTTAAAAAGCACGGTGTCGCAAGAATAATCGTCGCGATGATCATGCCAATTGAAAAAATCAGTGAACGTAAAAACAACATGCTAGATATTTTTCATTAGTGTACCGGCTAATAAGGCATGCACGGCTTGTTTGAGATCACAGTAAACGGGAACATCATCGATGCCGTGTTCGGCATAAAGTGTTTTTGTGCCTTTGCCGGTACGAACCAAAACAGGTTGTCCACCAGCGGCTTGTGCCGCTTGAATATCCCGCAGTGAATCACCAATGCACGGAACATTGTCTAAACGAGTATTAAGGCGTTTACTAATTTGTTTAAATAATCCGGGTAAGGGTTTACGGCAGTCACACTCATCTTTGGGGCCATGCGGGCAGAAGAATATCGCATCAATCCCGCCGCCATATTCATGTGCCATGCGATGCATTTTGTCATGAATAGCATGTAGCGTATCGAGATCAAAAAGTTTTCGTGCAATGCCAGATTGGTTGGTCGCAATCACGACTGTCCAGCCAGCATTTTTTAATTGAGCAATTGCTTCCATGCTACCCGGTAAAGGTTGCCATTCATCCGGTGATTTAATGAAGTCATCGGAGTCTTCATTAATTACACCATCGCGATCAAGAATGATAAGCGGCATGATTAGTTAACATCCCGAAATTCTGAAACACGAATTTTACCATTGATCATTTTAGATTTGCGCTTCATGAGTTTGTCCATTTTTTTCCAAAAGGATTCTTTTAGATCAAAGTCTGCGGCAATGGCGGTACCCATGACTAAGATCATTAAATCGGCACATTCTTCAGCAAGCTGATCGGTAGATTTACCTTTGGTTACAGCCGAAGAAATTTCACCGAGTTCTTCTGCCATTAAGGCGACACGATACGGTAGATCTTCTCCGCCGGTACCTTTGAAGTCATGTTTATTATGGAATGATTGAATGGCGCCAAGCATGTCATTATAAGAATCCTGATTGCATTGATTTCCCATAAGCCCTCCGAACGTTAATTTTGCAAACGTGAAAGATCCGCGATACGTAAGAATAACTGACGTAAGATATTTAACAAGGCAAGGCGGTTATTACGAATAGCTTCATCGTCTGCCATCACCATAACATTGTCAAAAAATGCATCGACGGGATCTTTAAGGTTTGCAAGTTGTGTCAGTGCCGTAGTGTAATCATCATCAGCTAATAAAGGTTCAACTGTGTTAATAGATTCCTGAATAGCGTTATGAAGATCTATTTCTGCGGTTTCATTTAGCAAGTTGCTATCAACACGACCAGCAATCGCTTGTTTACTCTTTTTAAGAATATTGGTGATACGTGTATTGGCGGCGCTTAAACTTTCAGCTTCCGGTAGCTTCCGGAAAGCAGCAACAGCGCGTAGGCGTTGATCCAGTTCATTGAATTGGCCTGGACGTAAGCTAACAATGGCATCAATTTCATCACCGGCGAAATCTTGATTACTGTAATACACAGCAAGACGACCCAGAATAAAATCAAACACATCATCGACCACGTTATCAGGAACGTCTAATTTCGGTGCGAGTGTTTTGTAATTATTAGCCGCACTGGCAATTAAATCGTGAACGTTAATGTTGAGTGAACATTCCATACAAATACGTAGAATACCAAGCGCAGCTCGGCGTAGTGCATACGGATCTTTTTGACCGGTAGGTGGTTGACCAATCGCATAAAGCCCAACAAGGGTATCGAGTTTATCGGCAATCGAAATAGCCTGACCAATAATGTCTTTAGGTAAATCATCACCGGCAAAACGTGGGCGATAATGATCTTCAATGGCTTGAGCAATATTGTCTGCTTCACCATCGGCACTAGCATAGTAGCGCCCCATGACACCTTGCAGATCAGGAAACTCATTTACCATTTCTGACATTAAATCACATTTACAAAGTTGCGCTGCACGAATCGCTGCAGTGCTATCTTCACCTAAAGTATCAGTAATGGTTTTTGCCAACGCAGCAATACGTTCAGATTTATCATGAACACTGCCCAATTTTTTCTGGAACACAACTTTTTTAAGGCTTTCTTGGTGTGCATCAAGACGATGTTTTTTATCTTGTTGCCAAAAGAACTCAGCATCAGAAAGGCGCGGACGAATAACACGTTCATTACCCTTGCGCACAGTATCAGGGTTACTGCTATCAATATTGCTTACAGTAATAAAGTTAGGCATTAACTTGCCATCACTGTTGAGCATATGGAAATATTTTTGATGACCTTTCATTGAGCTAATTAAACACTCCATAGGCACATCTAGGAAAGACTCATCGAAGTTGCCTAGTACGGCAACCGGCCATTCAACCATTGCGGTAACTTCATCGAGTAAGGCATCATCAATTACGGCAGTGCCATTTTCTTTAGTCGCAATATCTATTACGGCTTGTTTAATGATATCACGGCGTTTTGCAAAGTCAGCAATAACATAACCTTGAGACTTTAATAAATCTTCATAGCTGGCAGGATCAAACAATGTCATTGCGGCAGGGTGATGGAAACGATGCCCAAATGTTTTGTTGTCACTCTTGATGCTAAGAATTTCTGTATCAATAATCGTGTTACCGAGTAATAAAACAACCCAGTGAACAGGACGCACAAATTGCGCATCACCTGCACCCCAACGCATACGTTTAGGAATAGGTAATTTATCGAGTGCTTTACGAACGATGTCTGGAATTAACTCAGCTGCCGTCAGACCTTTTTCGTGCAAGGTATAAGCAAGCCAAGCACCTTTGTCGGTTTTTAGTTGTGATAGTTGATCAACCGATTCAACGCCACAAGAACGTGCAAATCCTTCAGCCGCTTTAGTGGGGCAACCATCATCACCAAAGGCCGCGGTTAAAGCTGGGCCACGCTTGTTAATTTCACGATCAGCCTGTTTTTCAGCAAGCTCGGTAACTAAAAGTGCTAAACGGCGCGGTGCAGCAAATGCTTTAATTCCAGTGTGCTCAAGTCCGGCTTCTTTTAAATCATCGGCAACACTTTTTTCAAAGGATTGTGATAATTTTAATAATGCCTTAGGTGGCAATTCTTCAGTACCGATTTCAATCAGCAAATCATTCACATTGTCTTTACTAGGTAAATCATTCACGTTGTTCATGATTTACCCCCTTTAACCATGGGGAAGCCAAGCGCTTCACGTTTGGTAAAGTAAGCTTGAGCCACGGCACGAGATAAAGCACGAATCCGTAAAATATAGGCTTGGCGTTCAGTGACCGAAATTGCATGGCGTGCATCGAGTAAGTTAAAGGTATGCGATGCTTTTAGTACTTGTTCATAGGCTGGCATCGGTAAGTCGGCTTCAATCAATTGCTGGCTTTGTTTTTCACAACTATCAAACCAGTCGAATAAGGTATCGACATCAGCATGTTCAAAGTTGTAGGTAGATTGTTCTACTTCATTTTGATGGAACACATCACCATAGGTAATGATGCCAGCACCACTTTTTGACCAAATTAAATCAAAGACGCTATCAACACCCTGCATATACATTGCTAAGCGTTCGAGCCCGTATGTGATTTCACCGGTAACAGGTCGGCATTCAATACCACCGACTTGTTGGAAATAAGTAAATTGGGTGACTTCCATGCCATTTAGCCATACTTCCCAGCCAAGTCCCCATGCACCAAGGGTGGGTGATTCCCAGTTGTCTTCTACAAAGCGGATATCGTGTTCAAGTGGGTCGAAACCGAGTAAACGCAGTGAATCCAGGTACAATTCCTGAATATTGTCCGGTGACGGCTTTAAAGCGACCTGAAACTGGTAATAATGCTGTAAGCGGTTGGGATTTTCGCCGTATCGACCGTCAGTTGGGCGGCGTGAAGGCTGAACATACGCAGCGCGCCACGGTTCAGGGCCGATTGAGCGCAAAAAAGTCGCTGGATGAAAGGTACCTGCACCGACTTCCATATCAAAAGGTTGAAGAATGGCACAGCCTTGATCAGCCCAAAAGGACTGCAAAGTGGCAATGAGACCGTGAAAAGTCGAAATATCTGTGGCGTTGCTCATGGTAATGTTTGTTTTTTAACCCAAAATCTTACAATTAGCGCGCAAGTATACCGTGAGTGTGCCCAGAGTTGAATGTGATCAGCTTATTTATTCCTTATTATATGGGCGGACATAGCGCCTGATTGAATCGCTCTGTTATAATGGCGCCCCTTAAATTCGGACCGTATCAGCATGGCAACAACACAACGTAAAGCAGTCGCTTTAATTTCTGGCGGTCTTGATTCGCTTCTCGCGGCAAAAGCGGTGATGGAGCAAGGCGTACATGTTGAGGGAATCAATTTCTATACCGGATTTTGTGTTGAAGGTCACACCCACGCGATTCGCAAAAAAGACAAAGCTAAACCAAAACGTAATAACGCCTTATGGGTGGCTGAGCAGCTTGGTATTAAATTACATATTGTCGATGTGATTGAAGAATACAAAGACATTGTGATTAATCCATCACATGGCTATGGGCAACACATGAATCCTTGTTTAGACTGCAAAGGTTTCATGGTAAAAAAAGCTCACCAGTGGATTGAAGAAAATAATTTCGATTTTATCATCACCGGTGAAGTGATTGGGCAGCGTCCCATGTCGCAGCGCAAAGACACCATGCCGGTTATCGCACGGGAGTCGGGCGCGGGTGATTTATTAGTGCGCCCTTTATGTGCCCAGCATTTACCGCCAACGTTGCCAGAGCAAGAAGGTTGGCTGGATCGCGAACAATTATTTGGTTTCAGTGGTCGCACGCGTAAGCCACAAATGGCGTTAGCAGAACACTATGGTTTTGAAGATTATGCGCAACCAGCCGGTGGCTGTTGTTTTTTAACTGACGCGCATTATTCGAAAAAAATTGCTGACTTATGGTCATCACGCGGTGAACGTCGTTATGAACTTGATGACATTATGTTATTAAAAGTAGGTAGACATATTCGCCCGAAAAAACATTTTAAATTAATCATTGGTCGCGAAGAAGGTGAAAATAATTTTCTTTCTGGTTATCGTAAAATGTTTGCTACGATTAAAACCACTAGCCATGCAGGTCCATTAACATTGATCGATGGTGAAGTTAATGATGAAGACATTGAATTAGCCGCACGAATTTCAGCGCGTTACAGTCAAGGAAGAACCGCAGAAAAAGTAGAAGTGGAATTTACAAACAAAGAAGGTGTGAGTAAATTAATTGAAGTAGTACCGATGCCTGTGAGTCAACTTGACGAAGCATGGCAAGTTTAATTTAAGTCTATAGATAAAGGATTAAATAGGTTTAATTAATGTCACACTATACGCTTGATGCTAAAAGATTAATGTGTCCGATGCCGGTAATTCGTACACAAGATAAAGTCACTGAATTAAAAGTAGGCGATACCTTAGAAGTAATCTGTACCGATCCGGGTGCGCTAAATGATATTCCTGCTTGGTGTCGTATTAATGGCCATGAAGTGATTAGCAGTAGTGAAGATAAAGGCGATGTGGTTATTACCGTAAAAGTAGGTGAAGTGTAGTGTCAGAAAACACGGTGATTGATAAAGATGCGCGTTATCGTGAAATACGCAAAGTCACCTTAATTGGTTCGGTGCTTGATTTATTATTAGCCATTGCAAAAATCATTGTTGGATATATTGGTCAGTCGCAAGCATTGATTGCTGATGGTATCCATTCTTTTTCAGATTTGATTACCGACTTTATGGTGTTGTTTGCGTTTAAACATTCTAGTCGTGATGCGGATGAAGATCATCCTTATGGTCATGGTCGTATCGAAACATTAATGACGGTGGGTTTAGGTCTCGCGTTGATATTGATTGGCATTGGTATTGCGTGGGATGCAATAAGAAGGTTATTTGAACCGACATTATTATTACATCCAAGTTGGATTGTATTGGTGATAGCCGCGATTTCTATTATTTCTAAAGAAGCTATTTATCACTACACTATGGTGGCAGCACGCAAGTATCGTTCAGCTTTGTTAAGAGCGAATGCTTGGCATAGTCGTTCAGATGCGATTTCTTCGATCATTGTATTTGTCGGTGTTTTGGGCGCAATGGCAGGTTTAGATTATCTTGATGCGATTGCTGCCATTGGTGTGGCATTGATGATCGTAAAAATAGGCTGGGATCTTGGTTGGCACAGTGTTCGTGAATTAATTGATACTGGTTTAGACAGTGAAAAGATAGAGCGTATTCGAAAAATTATCACTGAAGTCGAAGGTGTGCGTTCTATGCACATGTTGCGAACCCGTAAGATGGGCCCAGATGCCTTGGTAGACGTGCATATTCAGGTAGATTCATATTTAAGTGTGTCTGAAGGTCATCAAATTAGTGAGACGGTGAGGTATCAATTAGTAAAAAATATTGAAGATGTATCCGATGTCACCGTGCATATTGACCCTGAAGACGATGAATTTGCCGCGATCAGTTGTCAATTACCGCCAAGAGAGCAGATAATGGCTCGTCTGAATGAGGTGTGGCAAGATATTGAAGCAGCCAAACAAATTCAGTCGGTGACATTGCATTATTTAGATGGTTTTATCCATATTGATGTTAAATTACCTTTAGCATTAGCTGATGATAGCTTGGTCAATGATTTTAAGCAGTCTGTTGAACAGATTAATGAAATTAAAGAGATTAAAATAGGTTTTTACGCTGATTGAGGCACCACAATGTCTCATTAGGTAGCACATGCGCACCATTATAGTGCGCATATCAAGCTAAAAACTGATATTGGTATAATAAAATTAAGGGTTACAAACACTTATCTAGTGGCATAATAAATGCACTATATGAGAACAAATTTTAAATAGTCGCAATAGCGGCTAAATTAAATACAACTATATAACATAGTCATTTTAGAATAATAGCGGAGGAGACATCACCATGTCCGTAGCAAAAGTTAAAAAATTAATGAAAGACAACGACGTTCAGTTCGTTGACATGCGTTTCACCGATACCATCGGTAAAGAACAGCACGTAACGATTCCTGCAAAAGTTGTGGACGAGGACTTCTTCAAAGAAGGCAAAATGTTTGATGGTTCTTCAATCGCGGGTTGGAAAACCATTAATGAATCAGACATGATCTTAATGCCTGATCCTTCAACGGCGATGATGGATCCATTCATGGATGAACCAACAATGATTATTCGTTGTGACATCGTTGAACCAGATACTATGCAAGGTTACGAACGTGATCCACGCTCTATCGCTCGTCGTGCTGAAGAGTACCTGAAGAAAACCAAGATTGGTGATGTGGCTTACTTCGGTCCTGAAAATGAATTCTTCGTCTTTGATGATGTTCGTTGGGGTTCAGACATGACGGGTTCTTTCTGCAAGGTTGATTCAGAAGAAGGCGAATGGAACAGTGAACGTGTTTATGCCGATGGCAACATGGGTCATCGTCCAGGTACAAAAGGTGGTTATTTTCCAGTTCCTCCCGTTGATTCACTGCAAGACATGCGTTCTGCAATGTGTCTCGCAATGGAAGATATGGGTTTAGAGATTGAAGTTCATCACCATGAAGTGGCAACAGCCGGTCAGTGTGAAATTGGTGTCGGTTTTAACTCACTCGTTGCAAAGGCGGATGAAGTTCAAATTTTAAAATACTGTGTACAAAACGTGGCTCACGCTTATGGTAAAACGGCAACATTCATGCCTAAACCTATCGTTGGAGATAATGGCAGCGGCATGCACGTCCATATGTCTATCGGTAAGGATGGTAAGAACACTTTCTCTGGTAACAAATACGGCGGTTTGTCTGATAACGCACTTTACTACATTGGCGGTATCATCAAACATGCTCAGGCATTGAATGCACTTGCTAATGCATCAACTAACTCTTACAAACGTTTGGTTCCAGGTTTTGAAGCACCTGTTATGTTGGCTTATTCAGCGCGTAACCGTTCAGCATCAATTCGTATTCCTTTCGTTACGAATCCTAAAGCTCGTCGTATTGAATTACGTTTCGGTGACTCAACTGCTAACCCTTACCTTTGCTTCGCAGCAATGATGATGGCTGGCCTTGATGGTATCCAAAACAAGATTCACCCTGGTGATGCAATGGATAAAGATTTATATGACTTACCAGCAGAAGAAGAAGCGAAGATCCCACAAGTATGTTATTCACTTGACCAGGCACTCGACGCGCTTGATAAAGATCGTGATTTCTTAACAGCTGGTGGTGTATTTACTGATGACACTATCGATGCTTACATTGCATTGAAGATGGAAGAAGTGACACGCATGCGCATGACAACTCACCCAGTTGAGTTTGATATGTACTACAGCCTGTAAGTGAGACTGTAAGTTGTTTAAAAACGCCTTCCTTTGGGGAGGCGTTTTTTATTGCGTGAAAAACACTGAACCGGATCTGTGATGAAGTTGTCATAATAGTTGTTGAGGAAAATCAAAACCTTGTCTATGCTCAAGGTAGGGTAAATGGAGATATGATTATGCAGAGGATAATACTAACATTCGCCATCATCAGCTTGATGGTGCCGAGTATTGCCACTGCAAAGCTTTATAAGTGCAAAAATGACCTAGGTGAAGTTGTTTATACGGATAGAGCCTGTGAAGTTGGTAAAGGTAAAGAATTAAAATTAGCCCCTTTTTCTACTTATACACCCACTATTGTCCCCATTCCTGCATCAGCAAATCGTGCCCAAGAAGATCCGGCGGCATCATATAAGGTGTTTGAAATCATTAAGCCTAAAAACGACAAGTTGCTAAGCTCTAACACCGGTAGGGTTAATGTAACCTATAGGCTTGATGGACCACTGTTAAGCCTAAAAGGACATAAATTTGCGATTGCACTGGATGGCAAAAAACTAAAAAGTCGTGGTGTGACGAACCAGATACGTTTGGATAGCATTAATCCTGGTACACATACCTTACAGGTGTTTGTTGTCGATGCAGAAGATAAAGTCATTAAGAGCTCAAATACAGTGACTTTTCATATGAAACATAAAAATAGGTTAAATAACCCAACGCCGAATAAACCTGATTTGTTAAAAGGTATACCAGGAAGTCCAAATACGGTTCCAGGCGGAGCCGGGACTATTCCAGGTGGAGCACGAAATATACCAGGTGGTCGACCTTAGTCCGTTTGCTTTAAAAATATAAACACTCCACAAAAGAGCATCAATGCACTATAATGGTGCATAGATAGATGCTGTTCAATGTTTGTCTAAAAATACCTTTAAACTTAATTTAATTTATTAGTATATTTTTCAGTAGTTTATTATGTTTTTTTATGAACACATAATTTTAAACTTCAATCCGCTCAATGTGGTTCAAGTTTTGCACTGTAGATTAATATGGTAAGCCTCATGTTCAAAAAGGAAGCTCAGTTGTCCAATATCACAGACAATTTATCGACTTCTGTGTTGGTTTTAGATCAATTATTGATAGTTGAGTATATGAACCCTGCTGCAGAAGTGTTGTTTGCGGCAAGTTTAAGACAGAGCCAAGGGCAGCCACTCAAAGAGTTATTACCAGCAGAACCCGCTTTTATAGAGAAAGTGGGGCAGGTATTGAGTGATGGGCAGGGGTTTACGCAACATGAATTAGCGCTGATTCTGACAGATAATAAAAAAATTACGGTTGATTGCACCGTGAATATTGATGATGTTGAATCTAAGCCTTCGTTACTGATTGAAATGAAACAGGTCGATCGGCATTTACGCATTTCGCGGGAAGAAAGACTGCTGGCACAAAATGTTGCAACTCGCGCATTAGTACGCGGTTTCGCACATGAAGTTAAAAACCCATTAGGTGGATTACGCGGTGCTGCGCAATTATTAGAATCAGAATTACCAGAAGAGAGTCTAAAAGAATATACACAGATTATTATTGGCGAGGCTGATCGTTTGCAAAGCTTGGTTGATGGCATGTTAGGGCCAAATAGTTTACCGAATGTAACCAGGTTAAATATTCATGAAGTGATTGAACGGGTAAGAAGTTTAGTACTGGCAGAGGTTCCAGAAGGAGTGCGCATCATACGTAATTACGATGTCAGCATCCCAGAGTTTATGGCAGACAAAGATCAGTTAATTCAATCTGTTTTAAATATTGTTCAAAATGCAATTCAAGCAACACAAGATCATGGTGTCATTGAATTAAAAACACGTATAGAGAGACAATTGACAATAGGTAATATTCGTCACCGGCATGTAATGCGTTTAGATATTACAGATGATGGTGTAGGGATTCCTGAAGAAATGCAACAACGAATTTTTTACCCGATGGTTACAAGTAGAGCAGAAGGTACCGGAGTTGGTTTATCAATTGCGCAATCATTAGTAAATAGACATGGTGGTTTGATTGAGTGTTCAACTCAATCAGGTAAAACCTGTTTCACGATATTGTTGCCGATTGAAATGGAGAAGAAGCAAGATGAGTAAGGATAAGATTTGGATTATTGATGATGATCGGTCAATACGCTGGGTGCTAGAAAAGGCACTTGAGAAAGCAAATATGGAAGTGATCAGTTATGAAAATGCCAATCGCATTATGTCTGATCTTGAGAAGCAGCAACCTGATGCGATTGTTACCGATATTAGAATGCCCGGTTTAAATGGATTAGAGTTATTAGATAAGTTAAATGAAACCTACCCTGACTTGCCGGTTATTATAATGACAGCGCACTCAGATTTAGACAGTGCTGTTTCTGCCTATCAAGGTGGAGCCTTTGAATACTTACCCAAGCCTTTTGATATAGAAGAAGCCGTTGAAATGGTCAGCCGTGCCGTGGAGTTGCGCAAGGAGAAACAGATAGACGCTCCTGAAGAAATGGCCACTAAAACAGAAATTATTGGTGAAGCCCCTGCTATGCAGGAAGTATTTCGAGCTATTGGTCGTCTAGCACGGTCAAATATTACGGTGTTAATTAATGGTGAGTCGGGTACCGGGAAAGAACTAGTGGCACATGCATTGCACCGCCATAGTCCGCGTGCTGGAAAAAGTTTTATTGCGATAAATACCGCAGCGATACCTAAAGATTTATTAGAGTCAGAATTGTTTGGCCATGAAAAAGGTGCATTTACGGGTGCGCAAAGTTTACATCGCGGTCGTTTTGAACAAGCTGATGGCGGCACATTATTCCTGGATGAAATTGGAGACATGCCCGCTGAATTGCAAACACGCTTATTACGCGTACTAGCAGAAGGTGAATTTTATCGTGTTGGTGGTCGTTCGGCAGTGAAAGTCGATGTACGTATTATTGCAGCAACACATCAGAATTTAGAAAAACTCGTTAATGAAGGCGGTTTTCGAGAAGATTTGTTTCATCGTTTAAATGTTATTCGTATACATGTACCTCCATTACGCGAACGGCGTGAAGATATCCCATTGTTAATGAATTTCTTTTTAGCGGCGGCGGCGAAAGAATTAAATTCAGAAGTAAAACGACTTTTGCTTGAAACAGAGAAATACCTCACCGGTATTGAGTGGCAAGGAAATGTCAGACAGTTAGAAAATCTTTGTCGCTGGTTGACGGTGATGGCACCTGGACAAGAAGTACACATGGATGACTTGCCGCCAGAATTGCGTGAAACGTTTACTGCGACATCAGGTACAAATGACAATTGGCAAAAAGCATTGGAACGTTGGGCAGATAATCGTTTGGTGAGTGGCGATCATGATTTACTGGATTCAGCGGTGCCCGATTTTGAACGAATAATGATTCGTAGTGCATTGCGTCGTACAGGTGGTCGTCGTCAAGATGCGGCAAAGTTACTAGGCTGGGGGCGTAATACCTTAACGCGGAAGATTAAAGATTTAGGAATGGAGCTTAATTAGATTTTTAGAATAAAGTGCTGCTATAAGTTGTAAGTTCATTGTGAACGAATGTAAAGCAATCTTTATGGTTAGTATTTATTTTTTGTCA
>CAZIWG010000008.1:28210-53563 GCA_964542925.1 uncultured Granulosicoccaceae bacterium
TTGCGAGCAACAGCGTGGCAATCTTCAAAATTTAGTGACTTCTCATAGAGATTGCCACGTCACGTTGTTCCTCGCAATGACGTAGTTCTTTTTAGTGTTGCTATAAGCCATCAGGTCATTGCGAACGAATGTGAAGCAATCTTTATGGTTAGTATTTATTTTTTGTCATTGCGAGCAACAGCGTGGCAATCTTCAAAATTTAGTGACTTCTCATAGAGATTGCTACGTCACGTTGTTCCTCGCAATGACGTGATCCTTTTTGATGATAAGAACCTGATTAATAAAGCTCTCTTAAATAAATCGTTGAATCATTACCACGATAAATACCAAAGGTAGCTGTTGCGGTTGGATCATTGTCATGATTGCCGTCATTATCCCAGTCAAATTGTAACCAAGGTTGTTCAAGTAAAATCCCACTCATCAGCAGCGGCGTGACGACAACGCTACCTTGATTATTAATGCCTGGTGCAGACATCGTTAATATCGCGGCAGCATTAGTAAAAGCGGAAAGTGCTGGTGTGGTTTCACCGGCTGCTAAATTACCCCGATAGTTACTAAGATTGATGTGTCCCCATGTAGGTGGTCCTGCTGGTGTAATATTTAGTGTCGTACAGGAATCACTGGCCGAGGAGATAAAGTCATTAACTAGGCTATCGTAGTATTGTATTGAAATAGGTAGTTGTAGGTTGACTAATTCAGATCCAAAGGCATTACCAATAGTTAGTCGCCCAAAGCGTAATTGTGTACTACCGATATTGTTAATTGAATAGGTTTCACAGTTGCCATCATTGTTTGAATCATAGCAAACAGCATCGTCATCAGTGAGATCACCCGTAGTAAAATTAAGAGCAATGTCAGCGGCGAAAGGAATCGCCGGATTCGTGCTACCTCCGGCAATGTCGCGTGGATCGGTGGGTCGTTGATAGAAAATTTCTGTATTGCTAATAGTGAGAGTACCTTGTGCATTTGAATCAATATTACCGGTTAAGGTGACTGACCCAGCAGATAGCGTATTCAGCGTGGCAGGGGTTGAGGCATTATTAGTCAACGTTCGGCCTGAAAGGTTAGCCATGTATTTCCAGAATCCACCTCGATCATAATTTAATGTTGGATTGCCACCTTCTTCTAATGCTGTCAGTGTAATGGCCGGATTGCTAGCGAAATTAATCACTTGATCCATATAACTAAATGCGCCACAGCTATTAGCAAGTGTTGGCGTGTTGTCACCTACGTTAAATCTATCAGGCGTGAAACGCCCAACATAACTACTGCGACCGAGAATATTGATACCCATTGAAATATAATTATTAACATCGGCATTGATTTCAATAATACCGACTTCGGGCCAGTTGGTTGTCGCTATGCTGGTTCCATTATTGATCGCGGTAGAGCTAGAAGAAAGAGATGGGTTTGCACCACCAACAGGAGCGACTAAGGTGGTGGTTAAAGTACCAGAGGCGTTGAAGTTAAGCGCGATGGCATTATCCGCTAAGTTGGCAGGGTTGGTTGATGGATCAATATCGTTAAAGCCATCGGCGACACCGTCATCATTAGTATCATCGGTTTGTTGCCAGATAACCCCTTCAAGATTAAAACTAAAATCAATACCCGCGGCAAAGGAAGTAGCCGGTCCACTGTTATTGGTTGCTGCACCGTTTCCGGCAATAGCTGGAATACGAATTGCTAATGGCCGAACAATATACTGATTTGAAGAACCTGTAATAAGTTCTCCAGAAGGGTTGCCATTGGCTAAAGGAATATCATAACGAGCATGTAACTGCATTTGACCTGCGTCAGGGTAATTGAGAACTAAACTGGTGGTAGCATTTGCGCCAAAATTAAGACTGACACCGGTAAAGGTAGTTGTTGATAAACCAGCATTATCATTATTGGTCGCAATGTTGGTGCCATTAACGTTGATTTGATTGCTGGCACAGGTAGCGGGGTTTAGACACTCACCACCTAATTCAATAATTCGAGATTGCCCCGAGGGGAAGGCAGGTACACAGACTGAGGTATCACTGTCGGAAGCACGCACTGCTTTTAAGTTAATGGTTGCCGCATTGAAACCCGTATCAGAGGGTTTACCTGACAATTGTGTTGGGATGCTATCAATAATAAAACCAGCTAAAGAAATAATCAGATCAGGATCTTCCTGTTCAGAAGCTGTGCCATCAATAACATTAATGTTGACTGTTTCCGGATCAGCACCAGATAAAACCGGGTAATCAAAACTGAGTGTCACAGCACTTTCTGCACCATTGAAGGTATACGTTGCGAGACCATCGCCGAGAGTGGTGTCTGAGAGTGCACCTGATCCACTTGAGACAGCGGTCCAGCTACCAATGCCCGTTGATGTACTTAAACTAATTGTTGTACCTGCAGCGGGTAAAGTGCCGGCATGACTGGCATCGTGGGCAGTGATCGTTATATCAGTAGGGTTACAGGTAATACCTGTTCCGGAATGACTAATGGCATAATGATTGAAAGAGATCGTACAAGTTGTAATGTTGGTAACAGCATTGGCGACTGCGGCTGAATAATTAATAGTGACGTTATCATCTAACTTAATATCACTGCCACCAATGATGGCACCTGTAATAGTACTATCCTGGTTTATATCAATATCACCAGACTGAGGTCCATAAATGACACCTGTAAAATTAAGGCTATCTCCATCCATTTCAAAGCGGGCATTCGGGTAAAGAAACACGACGAGATCGGCAACATTGCCGCCGGCATTGATTGATAAATTGTCGTCATTATTGTTCGTGGTGAAGCGATTACCAATAAATAAACGTACTGAGCCATTAACATTTATGTTTACATCTCTGCCACGCACCTCGAATCGATCGATGAAATAAGTACCGGCATTAAAATTAATGATTGAGTCTCTATCCGCACGTAAGCGATCAATATAGAAAGGACCACCACCAGTAAAGTTAAGCGTTGCATCTTGACGAACCCGGATGTCGTTATAAGTGCCATCCCCAGGAGGATTATCTGCAACATTAATAGTTAAGCCAGTATTTTGGGCAACATCGATATCCATTGTTCCTGTACCTGGAAAGGTTGCAGGTTGAATGATTGGGAGAGCCTGTGTGGCTGAGATAACATCACCGATGTTAGTCGTTACGTCAATAGCATTACCGTTGTTATTACCTTGTTGTACGTTAACCGCACCACTGCCAACATCGATGGTGACATTATTTTTAATATCCAGATCATTACCATCACTGTAAACCGCATAAGCGCTAGGGATCGGACCACAGCCAAACTGTGCCGTAAAGCTGCGCTCGAACACGGCAACACCGGCATTTTCGGTGGTGTGAGCGCGATCACCATCATTGGCGAGATCTTCATCAACGCGTAGTTGAACAAGGTTGGTTTGAATATTACAGCGCCGTACCCAGCCACCATCACCGCCATCCCGTTTGTTGAGGCTGGCAATCACCAATGGCGGTGCGGGATAAGTGTTGGCAAAATTAACCGATGTACAATTTCCGGTGATGTTGTCGGCTGAGAGGATAGTTTCAAACATGACACTATTGTTACTGGAATCGATAATACTATTAGTGACATTGCTGGTGATCGCGACATAGGCAATCGTTTCATCTGTGGTAATGTTGCCAGCGGTCACTTCTGCGCGATCAAGAGCCAGTTGAAACGATCCGGTAGTGACATTCCTGATTGTGGTACCCAGCCAGGGTATCGAAGCGCCGCCTGGCGGGGTACCCGATTCATTTGCCATGGATTGTACTTGTGCCAGTATTATCGGAGGATTACTAAAGCCGGTGCGGTAGCTTAGGGTATTCCAGCTACTGCCACCGATCAGTTTACTCTGAAAGGCTTGAGTGTTAATGCTCGCGGCATCAACATTTATACCCCCGGGTAATTGGTGGATGCCCGCTTTTAATGCCAAATAGTGGACGGTGGTTACAGGTTGTCCACTGCTGCCGCCAAAATTTGGCGGAGGCTCTACTTGAGCGACTTCAAATCCGGTCGTACTAATATTTCGTACACGAATAGCCGCAGGATCAGGGTTTTCGGTACTCGGTAAAATAAAGATTAACGGTGTTTCACTATAATTTTGCTGGAGAGACACGCTACTAAAATTTGTGCTTCCGCTAGCGACTGCCGGCAAGTTAATAATACCCACTTCTATTTTCCAATTAGGATCAGGTGAAGGTGGCGTTACGGTTGAGTCGAAGGTAAAACCTTGAGTGAAGGCAATAATACCTGCTGATTCTCTCGGATTATGGCTACGTTCAGAATCATTATCTCTGTCTTCATCTATCGTTAAACCGATAGAATTAGCACTGAGACTACAGCGGCGTAACCAACCACCATCCGTGCCAGAGGCATTGCGATAGCTGGTCTTGGTGGCGAAACTTAGTGGTGCCGTACTGAAAAGACCCGTGGGAAATGTTGCTGTATCACAACCATTATCCCATCCATCGAAATTATTACCGGTAGCCAGCCCTTGAAAATTAATCACAATGCCATTGATATCAGTAAAGTTGCCGGTGCCAGTATCGATGCCGATATAGCCAATGCTTTCAGAGGTAGTGACCGAGCCATTATCAACTTCACTGCGTTCGAGTGCGAGATTGGCACCACTTGCAGAAAGGTTATCGACGGCCGTCGTTAACCACGGGATTGAAGGTCCTCCAGGCGGGCTACCTGCTTCGTTGTTCATTGTTTGGATTTGTGCGAGAAAGGCCGGTGTGCCACTAAAGGTAGTTGGGAAATTGATTGCGCTCCAGCTTTCAGCACCGGTAATATTACTTCCATGTTGGACAGCACTCGTTGTCGTGATGCCGGCTTCAATGCGAGTACCATCGACGAGTGTGTAGCTACCGGGTTCAATAGCGAAATAATCCACTGGCATAGTAATATGTGGGCCATCTTCACCTGATGGCTCGACAATCGTAATTTCAAACGAACCTGTAGGGCCATCGTTAATGAGTATATTGCGAATACGCAAGCTAGCAGGGTTGGAACCTGTACTGGTTGCGATAGCAAAGATGACCGGAGTGACATCAAATTTTTGGCGAAAGTTAACTTTAATAAAATTAGTGCCTGATGTCGTGGGTATGGTGGCGTTGCCTGCTTCCATCTTCCAGGCAAAAGCGGGTTGCGTTAATAATATTAGCGTCATCACTAATGTTAATTTTTTCACTAAAGAAGACATCATAGTAAATAGTCTCATTATCAATGATTTATGGTGGAGAAATGGTCGCGGTTATTCTGCGCTGAACAAAATCAAGATCGCCATAGCTACCGCCTGACGTGGCAGTGCTGGTGATAGAGTATACGGTAACGTTATTGGTGCCTTGTTGGCTATGAACAGTAAAGCTACAGAGTGTGTTAATCGTAAAGCCATTTAAGCCAGCAACATTGAGGCTGAAACTTTTTGCATTGATAGCGTTATTACAATTATTTTGAGCAGCCATTTGATTACCCGCCGTGGTAATCATATAAATAGACCAGTCAATACCGCTTCGAGAAGCCTGATAAGCACGCGCACCTTGAAGAGTGGCAGAACTGGTGGCGCGGTTAGTACCGCCGACAGTTACCATGTAAGCCCCTAAGGTAGCTAATACGATTAAAATAAAGATAGCCGTAATAAGTGAGAAGCCTTTTTGTGACGCGTGCATTTTCATGGTGTGTTGTCCACGTGCACTTGATGTAATAAGCGAACTGTTTCACCGGTGGAAGCATCGGTAACAGATAAGTCCAGTGTCATTAATCCGGAGCGTGATGGACTCCCTGCTGTATAAGTAAAGGCACAGTTACCAATGTTATCTGCCATAAGTGCAGGCGTCACGGCAGGAGGATTGGGCTGCGTGGCGTTAGTGAAATTATACTTTTCATAACGACGTAGTTGGCCAGCTGAGCAAATATAAGAAATGCCACCATCGACCAGATACATACGATTATTCGGTGAGCTTTCGGTAAATTGAAAACCACCTGCAATATTAATGTGGTCTTCGTTACCGGAATCAAAGATGCTGATGACAGTACCACTTGCAGGGGGAGGGGTAACCACATTTTCACCGGTCACGGCATCAGCAAGTGCATAGGCATTAAGACCACGTACAGGAACACCCGCCCCATCAACATCACCGGTATTGTAAACAGAAACACGTAAACCACTCATGCCAATATTTTGTAAATTACCTAATACATCGAAGTCTGTATCAAGAGTATTAAATTCGAGTCTGTTATTAGGGCTACCCGGCGGAGCAGCACGGTAACGCGCACCTTCAACGGTGTTGATCATTTCAATGGCGGTGCCACCCGCTGTAACACGTATGCTATTCGGTAGTGCACGGCGAATATCACGTTGCATACGGCGCATGGCGCTTTCTGCTGAATAGACCAGCGTGGCACGGCGTGATAGATCAATAAAACCTTGTATAGGCTGAGTAATGAAGCTGGTAATAATGCCGGCAAGAATGCCGCTGATGACAATAACAATGACTAATTCAATTAGGCTAAAACCTTTTTGTGATGGACTATGCATCAGAAGTTAGTCCGGTAGCCACTGATTTGAACATTAGAATTTGTTGGCGTTAATACAGAAACGGTTATGCGAAAGGCTTGACCTGATGGCGCCTGATTACCAGCAGGGCCAATGGCCTCATTGACGACAGTAACCGTGACACGGTAACTCCCTAGCCCTGCAATCGCATTGCCATTTTGATCGCTAGGGACTTGTGAAACGATGGCATTGTAATCATCAATGTCATCGTATTGACTACGACTGGCTTCACCGTCTGGTGCTTGTGGGTCAACAAACGGCTTTTCTAAAATTTCTTCGAGGTAGGCTTCGCCAATAGCGATGGCTTGATGTTGAATCAATGGATTTGAGCTGGTACCAATGTTGCGATTCATAACTAAAAGAATACCGGCGAGCGCAATACCAATTACAACGATTGAAATGACTAATTCAATCAGGGTTGTGCCTCTTTGCTGCTTGAAAACTAACATCCGTTTTCCTTGATATAACCGGTCACCGCATTAATACAAAAAGAACGTCCGCCAACTGTGATGGCGGTATTACTTGCAACGGATGCAACACCAAGTGCATCAAAGGTAAATAAAATGGCCGGGCTAATGGTGACGTTGGTATTCGTGTTGGTAAAAGCATTAAAGCTGACTGGATTTAAAACGGCAGTATTAAAAGAAGTTCCGGTGCAATTGCTGTTGTCTAGGCGAAATAGACTAAAACTATTACTTGTCAGTCTGACTTGTACATCGCAGTTTGTTGCGACAGCATATTGTTGGGCATAACGAGTAGCATTAACGACTTCTGTGTAAAAGCCACGATCATCAAAACGTTGTAGGTCAAAGAAACGAGGTAGTGCATAAGCACTGATTAAGCCGAGAATAACCAGTACTATAATCAATTCGACAAGTGTAAAGCCCGATTGTCGTTGCATTATGATTGTCCTGTTTCCTTATGTGTTAAAACCTATGCATTAATTGAAAACTGTCAATAGTTTATAGATATAAATAAAGAAGGGCGCAGATGCGCCCTTCCCCAGGTTTTTAATAATACTTATCATGGACAACCAGTTGTATCACCCGTAAAGGTTGGAGGTGTTGTTATTGCCGCTGCTTCTGTATAGATGACGGTACAATTTGTTGCAATTGCCCATGTAGCCGTCGTTGCAGTGATAGTCGGGGCAGCATAACTACTAGCATCAATAGCATTGGTAATACCCGTTGCATCAGGGTACCCGTAAGCCAGAGCGACGCTGACACCTTCTAATGTGATTGTATCGCCAGTTGCGGCAGAGAGGCCATCAACAAGCGCTTGAGCATGAGAAATAGCACTCGCAGATCGAATCCCACCGAGTAGGCCATCACGAGAGGCACGTTCCGCATCATTGGTTAAGTTAGCAAAACGTGGCAATGCGGTCGCAGCAAGCAGGCCTAGAATCACGATAACAATAACCAGCTCAATGAGGGTAAAACCACTTTGTTGTTTTTTCATACTAAAACTCCTTAAAAATAATCTAAATCTATAATATTTATCAATTTATAAAGTGACCGGTTAATTATTACTGGTGTAGTCGTCTACATTTGGCGGTTCTTCCAGCCATTTATACGGTTCAACGCTTTTTAAGCTTAAACCATGAATTTCATCAATTTCTGGGTCAAATTCCCCATTTTCATTATTATCAGTATAGTCAAGATTTACACGAAGTCTTGCTCTCGCAACGCCTTTAATTGGACTACTAAAATATTCTGCATTGCCAACCCGATAAACTAACCAGTTGTTATAGCTATCAAAATACCACTGGTAGCCTTTTATATCGGCAGGGTCAGGTTCATCTTTAATGCCGATATAGTTATTTGGTTTCTCAGCCAGCCAATCCATAGGATTGGTTCCTGCCATCGTTGATAACCTGCTTATTTCACCTGAACTAATTCGCTTAGCGACCTGAATACCCATTGCGCTACGAAGGGTGCCGATTATTTGTTGCATCGCGGTTCGTTCTGCTTCTACCCTTAATATCAATAAACGATCAATGGCTATCGTAAACAAAATACTAATAATGGTGATGACCAATATTAATTCTAAGAGCGAAAAACCACGTTGATTATGAAAGTCTAGGCGCATTTGTATGTAATACAATGAGTTAGGGTTAGATAATCAGATAAGTTCATTAATATTTATCTATTTTTGTAGGCACCGGCTAGATCCCACATTGGTAAGAAAACGCCGAGGGCGAGAATAAAGACCATAATGCCTATCGCAACAATTAAAATCGGTTCTATCGCCGCACTGAGATTTTTGAGGTCGTAATCCACTTCACGTTCATAATATTCAGCGACTTCTTGCAATAATTCATCAACAGCGCCCGTTTCTTCACCAACCGCCATCATTTGCAATACTAACGGTGTAAAAAGGCCAGTAGCTGCCGCGGTTCGGGTAAGGGTATCACCACGCTCAATGCCATTACGCATGTCTAAAATACGTTCTGATATATAGCTGTTATCCGCGGCGCGGGAAACAACCGTCATCGTCTGAATGAGAGGAACGCCGGCTCGTGTAGCCATGGCAAAGGATCGTGAAAAACGAGCCAGTAGAGATCGGTTAATGATACTGCCAATAATGGGCAGGCGGAGTTTATATTTGTCCCATTTATATTTGCCATTATCAGTATGCACGTACATGTTGATGCCAACAATGGTAAAAATAATCCCGGCGAGTATGAATGGCCAATTTTCAACGGTGAAGTTAGAAGTGGCAATGAGTACTTTAGTTGCCCAGGGCAATTCAGCGTTGAGTCCGGCGTAAACTTTAGCGAAAGCAGGAATAACGAATAAATTAATAACAGCAATTGCTGCTCCAATCGCCACCATAACAATCATCGGATAACGTAATGCAGCTTTAATCCGGTCACGGGTGCCTTTTTCTAATTCTAGATATTCAGCAATTTGTAAAAAAGACTCATCAAGGCGACCGGTATTTTCACCGACTTGAATCATGCTGATATAAAGATGACTAAATACTTTTGAAAAAGGCGTCATAGCAGCAGAAAGTTCACGTCCCGATTCTAAGTCTTCGACTACTGTTAAAAGTGTCTTTTTTAACATTTCATTTGATGATGAGTCAGCAAGGCTGGTAATAGATCGGGTAATGGGCACACCGGCTTTCATTAAGGTGTACATTTGTCGGCTAAATAAAATTAGCTCATCAAGCCCCACTTTTTTTCCAAATGGGTTGCTAAATGTTAGGTCGCCAGATTTTTCTTGTTGCTGCTCAGAAATATCAATCGGTGTGATACCGCTGTTAAATAATTGTGTGGCGACGGCATCAGCACTGCGCGCTTCAATATTTCCCTCAATTGAATCTCCACGATTAGTACGGCCTTTATAGAAGAAAGTTGCCATGATTAGAAGTCTGTTTGTAAACCGTCAGGATCAATGTCTATCTCTGACGATGGTTTGTCTGTATCTGGTTTTTTCATTTCAACATCAATGGTAATATCACCTGCAATACGCATCGCTTCAGCAATAGTTGAAATACCTTGTTGCGCTAAATCCATAACAGAAAATACCAGTGGTCTAAATGAGGGTTGCGATTCAGCAGCTAAATTAAAGGCGGCAGCATCATTTCTACGTAAAGCATCAGCTAAATTATTGTTAATTTCAAGTAATTCATAAACACCAATTCGACCATGATAACCGGTGTTATTACAGTGTGGGCAGCCAGCGCCACGTCTGAATTGAATTTTATCGGCCTTATCTCCAATGATTTGTTGAGTCCACGCCCATTCATGGGTGCTGAGTTTATAGTCTTCAACACAGCTTTCACAAATACGACGAACCAAGCGTTGTGCAAGGACAGCATCTAAAGCGGAAGCAACCAGATAACCTTCAGCACCCATATCGAGTAGGCGTAACGCGGTACTGATGGCATCGTTAGTATGTAGTGTTGAAAGCACTAAATGTCCAGTCATAGCGGCACGTAAACCCATTTCAACAGTTTCATGATCACGCATTTCGCCAACGAGCACCACATCGGGATCTTGGCGTAGTGCGGTTCTTAAAACACGTGCAAAGGTAAGATCGATTTGTGGTTTGACTTGTACCTGATTAATACGCGGTAGACGATATTCAACAGGATCTTCAACCGTAATAATTTTAGTTTCAGGTTTATTTAAAATATTTAAGGCTGAATATAAAGTGGTGGTTTTACCACTACCGGTAGGTCCGGTAACAAGCACTAAGCCATGTGGTCGAGTAATTATTTTTTTGAATCGATCACTGATATTTTCAGGCATCCCGAGATGGTCTAAATCGAGTAAGCCTTGTGATTGATCAAGTAGACGCATCACCACTGATTCACCATTTTGAATCGGCATGGTGGATAAACGCACATCAATACTTTTACCGCTAACACCAATATTAAAACGCCCATCTTGAGGAAGGCGACGTTCAGAAATATTTAAACTTGCCATAAGTTTTAAACGTGAAACCAGCGCTGTGGCAATACGCGATTCTTTCATGATGGTTTCATGAAGCACGCCATCAATACGTTGACGAATACGTAAGATATTTTCATCAGGTTCAATATGAATATCGGAGGCACCGACTTGTACTGCATCTTCAAATAGTGATTGGAGTAATTTAACAACTGGTGCATCAGCGACATCGGTGGTTTCACCAAGTTGTGATACATCAAAGTCATTGGCAGACAGTTCTTCACCGAGTTCTTCAGCGAAAGCTGAAATATCTTCAGTACGGCGATAAACCGTATCGATGGTTTTGAGTAAGTCGGCTTCTCGCACCAGTGCTTGTCTGATAGGCTGTTTGAGAATATTGGCGATTTCATCGTAACCAAAGATATCGGTTGGGTCGGCCATGCCAACCAAGATATCGTCGCCACTTGCATCGAGGCTGATAGCGCGATAACGCCGCGCATAGGTTTCCGGAAGTAGTCTGACCGTATCCGCAGAATATTTATAATATTTAAGATCAATAAAAGGAATGCTTAATTGACGAGAGAGAAAATCGAGCATTTTATCTTCATCGATAAAACCCTCTTCGATTAATACTTTGCCAAGTTTGCGGCCACTGGTTTTTTGTGTCGCAAGCGCCTGCATTAGCTGACTTTCAGAAATAACCTTATGTTCTACAAGGAGGTCGCCGAGTCTTATTTTTTTTCGGACCTGTGTTGCCAATGGCTTTGCCTCTTGTCTCAAATTATGTTGTAAGATTTACGTAAATAGTAAATAAAATCAAGCAGTTTAGAGAATAGTGTTGATAACTTATATTAAATATAGAGTGATATTGAAGGTAAGTATCGTCAGAATCGAACTTTTCATTAGAATTAATAATAGTATTAACTTAACCTACTGTTTTAACTATATTTTATTAATTTGTGAAATAAGCACAGTAGTAATATGTATTCGAGGCTTAAGTAATTTTGTCTTTACCCGATAATTTTAAAAGTAAGGGTCGCTAGTATTAAGCTTAATGAGGTCAATTATGTTGAATTTTGGAATGAAAAAAAAACTCGAAGAACAAGAACAACTAGCGCAATCAGCGTTGTCTGAACGAGATACTTTATTATCTAGAATTGATGCACTTGAGGCAGAAAAACAACAAATACAACTTGAATTATCGGCGGTACAAGAAGCCGATGATCACCAACAACAGTTAAACAATATATGGTTAGGATCATCTAAAATCGTCAATGCGATACGAGAAGACATTGCGACAAGTTCAGTAGAATTGATTGAACATCGAAATAGCTTTGAGTCAACACATGATCTGTTTAATCAAACAATGGATTTATTGGCTGTAACCAGTACAGAAACTAACAGTATTAACTCAGATACAACAAAATTATCGGCTTCTGTTAATCACCTTAAATCAGTCACGGTAGGCATTAATAGTTTCGTTGATATGATTCGTGGTATTTCAGAGCAAACCAATTTGCTTGCGTTGAATGCGGCAATTGAAGCGGCACGTGCAGGTGAACAAGGGCGTGGTTTTGCTGTGGTGGCTGACGAAGTACGCACCTTAGCGCAACGATCAGCTGAGGCAACCAATGAAATTTCAACATTAATTGATCAAGTGAATCAAGAAATGGATATGGTAGTTAACGATATTGATCATGTGAGTGAAGTGAGTAATCGTGTGCACACGAATACGGCATCAATTGAAAGTACCACGCAACGTATTGTTGATATGGCAAAGAATATGAGTGTAGTGATCACACAATCTACTGATAACGCATTTATTCAAACAGTTAAAATGGATCATGTTGTTTGGAAGCTAGATGTGTATAAAGTGATGTTAGGGCAGTCTGATAAACTAATTGATGAGTTTGCTGATCATACTATGTGTCGATTAGGTAAATGGTATTATGAAGGTGAAGGCGCTGAAAAATACACGGCTAAACATGCTTTTCGTGGGCTTGAAAAACCTCATATGTATGTTCACACCAATGGTATTGATGCATTACAAGCCGCTGCCGATGGCAATAATAGTGAAGTGATTAAATGTCTTACCGCTATGGAAGATGCAAGTAGTGAGGTTATTGATTTACTCACAGCTTTGTCTTCAGAAATAAATTCAAATATAAAATTTAATTAAACGAAGTATAGTGCCTAATGGCAAATAACGTATATTTTCGCTTGACATTAAAAAGTTGGGGAACAGATTCTTTTTCAACAGAACTATTGAATGACATTATGTTACTAAAAACAGGTGTTATGCCTTTACAACAGTGCTTAACACAAGGTGATATGGCATCAGAACATCCGACTAATGTGTCACTGTTAAGCTGTCACGATAGTGAAGAAAACATTGTTGCAAAGTTAGCGGTATTTTTCACTGAAATTATTAGTGGTTGTAGTTGTGGTGATGATCCGGGAATTATTAATGGTTATTGCGAGATGCAATTAACTATTAACAAACAAAGTGGTGAAGGTGTTTTTCAAGTTATAGATTAGTTTCCGCAAGCAGGTGGGTTGGGGTTCATATCCAATGTGCCGATTAAATCATTCACAGAATTAAGCTTGTGCTTAATTAAATAATCTTTAATACCTTGGTTAATCGTTTTACAGGCAAGTGGCTCATAAAATAATGCAGTACCCACACCAATACCGGTTGCACCGGCAATCAAGAATTCGATTGCATCATTGGCAGAACAAATACCACCCTGACCGATAATCGGAATCCCATGTGGTTTAGCAACTTGTGATACCTGATGCACTTTTAATAATGCTACCGGTTTAATTGCAGGGCCTGATAATCCACCTTGACCATTACCGATGACAGGACGACGATTATCAATATCAATCGCCATGCCCATGAGGGTATTGATGACGGCTAGGCCATCTGTACCCGCTTCAATACAGCCTTTGGCATTACCGGCAATATCAGTTTGGTTAGGTGAGAGCTTGGTAATTAAGGGTTTAGAAGTATTTGCACGGCAGGCTTCAACAACACGACGAGACATATCTGGGTCATTACCAAAGGCAACGCCACCTTCTTTGACATTAGGGCAGGAAATATTAATTTCCATTGCATCGATCGGTGAGTCGTCAAATAAACGCACCACTTCGGCATATTCTTCAATGGTAGAACCGGAGACGTTGGCGATGTAACGCGTTTCGGAGAAATCCAGTGTCGGTAAAATTTCATTGATCACATGCGGGGTGCCAGGATTTTGTAAGCCGATGGCATTTAACATCCCTGCCGGTGTTTCATAAACACGGTGGGGGATATTACCAAGCCGAGGCTCTAAGGTTGTGCCCTTTAAACATACCGCGCCAACATCGGTATTGGAATACCCTTCAACGCGGGTATATTCATGCCCAAAACCGACACAGCCGGAGAGCAGTACAAGCGGGGTATTAAAATTAAGATCACAAAATTCGACAGCTAATGGATTCATGGTGTTATTGTATCGTGAATTGGGGAGATCGTTAATATTTATGTTCCACATTGTTTTATTTGAACCAGAGATACCACCGAATACGGGTAATGTAATGCGTTTATGTGCTAATACGGGCACGCAATTACATCTTATTCATCCTTTAGGCTTTGAATTAGATGATAAGAAGTTACGTCGAGCAGGAATGGATTATCGTGATATCGCCATCGTGACCGAGCATGACAGTCTCGATAATTTTATTCAGCAGGTGCAGCCTAGACGAATATTTGCTTGCACGACTAAGGGTTCACAGAATTACAGTGACGTTGCGTATCAACCTGATGATGCATTGTTATTTGGCCCAGAAACGCGTGGTTTACCTCAGGCTGTTATTGATAGTTTACCTGTAGAACAGCGTTTACGTGTTCCGATGCAGCCTGATTCGCGTAGTTTGAATTTATCGAATACGGTGGCGGTGATGTTGTATGAGGCGTGGCGTCAACAAGGCTTTGCTGGCGGCGAGTAGGGCTTATTCGGCTTTTTGAGTACGCAGTAGTAAGTCAGAGACGGCTTGTTTTGCGGGTAAATTCTCATAGATGATGCGGTAAACTTGTTCACAAATAGGCATATCAACATTGAGTTTTGCAGCAAACTCATGAATCACTTCGGCAGTGAGAGCGCCTTCGACGACTTGATCTATTTCGGCAAAAGCTTGTTCGGTGGTTGAACCTGCGGCAAGCGCTTTACCAAAGCGTCGATTACGTGATTGGTCATCGGTGCAGGTCAGTACTAAATCACCTAAACCGGCAAGGCCCATAAACGTACTGGGTTCCGCATTGAGTTGGTGTCCGAGTCGAGACATTTCAGCGAGCCCACGTGTAATCAGTGCAGAGCGGGTATTGGCACCAAACCCCAGACCATCGGCAATGCCGGCTGCAATCGCTAAGACATTTTTTACCGCCCCACCGACTTGGACACCAATTACATCTCGGCAGGTATACGCGCGAAATGTATCTGTGTGCAGGCGATCGGCGAGTTGTTGCGAGAATGTGTCGTCATTGGAGGCAATAGTAATAGCGGTGGGTAAACCGATGGCGACTTCTTTTGCAAACGTCGGGCCTGAAACAACGGCAAAAGAAATATCATTGCCTAATTCTTCAACAAGAATTTGGCTGAGTAGTTTATGTGACTCAGCTTCTAGACCTTTGCTTGCCCAGGCAATTTTATGATTTGCGTGCATATGCGGAGAAATAATTTTTAATGTTTGCCGAAAAGCATGACTAGGCACAGCAATGAGTATAGTTTCGTTATGTTGAACACACTGTTCGAGATCAGCTTCAACAGCAATGCTATCGGGAAAATTTATGTTGGGTAAATAACGTTGGTTACTACGTTGTTGCTGAAGCTGTTGGATATGCTCCGCATTATGTGCCCAAAGTTGGCAGGGTTTATTTTCTTGTGCAAGCAAGATCGCAAGGGCGGTTCCCCACGATCCTGCACCTAGAACACAAATACTACCTGCCTTCATATTATCCCTTATTAGGCTATTGTACGGTTGCGCCTTCTGCTTTTTGTTGTTCTAATTTTTGTTGTAGTAAGGCATCAAAGTTTACTGGTGCGAGTAATAATTGCGGGAAGCCACCTTTCGCTACAACATCAGAAATGGCTTCACGAATGTATGGGAACAATAAGTTTGGACAATAGCTACCTAACATATAGGTCTGGTCATCATTCGGGAAGTTTTTAATATTAAAAATACCCGCATATTGTACTTCTGCAAGATAGGCAGTGGTTTCATCGTTTAATTTTGCAGTGACTGTAATATTTAAAACAACTTCGTAAACATCTTCATCTAGCTTACGCGAAGTGCTTTGTAGATTAAGGTTTACATCGGGTTGCCAATCTTTTTCAAGAAAAATATTGGGAGCATTTGGCGACTCAAAAGAAATATCTTTAACAAATATTTTTTGTATCGCAAAGGCTTGTTCGTTGCTAGAAGCATCTTCGTTAGTATTTTCAGTTGGTTCAGTCATGATGTTATTCGCAGTTTATTAAAAGAGTTAATATTAGTTAATGCCGAGAAGCGGGTCGAGTTCGTCATCAATATCCAGTTCAGCCATATCATCGAAACCGCCGATATGACGATCATCAATAAAAATCTGCGGCACGCTAGTACGGCCATTTGCTTTAGAAACCATTTCACCGTGACGTTCAGGTGTTTCATCCAAGCCAATGTATTCGTAGTTAACTCCCTTTTTGTCTAGCATCATGCGAGCACGAATGCAGTAAGGGCAAGAAGAGGTTCCGTAAACAATTACTTCGGTCATGAATAGTTCTCATAAAAAATTAAAAGGCGTAAATTAAGTTTTGCTAACAGGCATGCTGGCATTTTGCCAAGCAATCAAACCACCTTTAAGGTTTGATACATTTTCAAAACCATTTTTGCGGAGTAAACCACAAATACTGTTTGAGCGAGCCCCACTTCGGCAGCTAACAATGATAGGTGTGGATTTGTATTTTTCAAGCTCAGCAAGTCGTTCAGGTACTTTCGCCACAGGAATGTGCAGTGAATTGATAATATGTCCGCCGGCAAATTCTTTGTCTTCACGCACATCAAGTACGATAGCTTTTTCATGGTTAATCAGGCGGGTCGTTTCAGCTGGACCGACTTGTTTAATTCCACGAAGCGTATTAAGAAAGGTGCTACCAAATAATAAGGCGATAATAATGACAAGTGCAGTGAATAAATCCCAGTGGTTAGAGATGAATGTCAGTAGTTGTTCCATTTTTTAATGTCTATGTGGGTAAGTTCTGTTAACGATTAAATCACTGTACTAATCCTCAGCGGCTGCTGGGTAGTAAGAAGTAACAATAATTTAGATGAAATTAATTTTAAATCTTATAAAGGTGCGTGGCAAAATACTTCGCGCATCATACCTATTAATCGTAAGGTGCGTTCGTCACCTACTCGGTAGTAAACACGGTTCGCATCTTTTCTAGAAGCCAAGATACCTTTGTCGCGCAAGATAGCAAGGTGTTGTGAGATATTACTTTGCGACGTCCCCACATGTTCAACGATGTCTTGCACACTGATTTCTTGATTACCTAGCGTACAGAGAATTTTTAATCGCAGCGGATGTGACATTGCCTTGAGTGAACGAGAAGCACGATCAATGTCTTCGTCGCGTGAAATGAGAATATTATCGAGTGCGGCCATGGTCATAACTAACTATCCTATTCTTGCTGCTGACACATAATTTCATATGTTCATATATAATAAAAAGATTATACAATAATGTACTGTTTGGAAAGCGTTATTTCGTATTTTTAGCGGAGATTAGTCGAAAGTCGCTGTGATATACTGTTTTGCTAGAAGTGAATACTATCTTTTGACCTAGTCTAAATGATACAAACTTGCTTCATTTATGGGTAGAATAGCATCCTCGATATTAACTATTTGGAAATAAGTCATTGATTCCTAAGACAATGCTGCTTCTCATCCTTGATGGGTGGGGCTACAGTGAAAATTCAGAAGCCAATGCGGTGAATGCGGCCAATAAACCCGTTTGGGATAATTTGTGGAAAACACGCCCACATACATTAATTCGTGGTTCTGGTGCAGATGTGGGTTTACCCGCAGAGCAAATGGGTAATTCTGAGGTCGGGCATCTAAATTTAGGTGCTGGTCGTGTGGTTTATCAGGAATTCACCCGCGTTTCTCGCGCAATTAAAACCGGCTCATTTTATACCAATCAGACTCTAACCGATGCCGTTGATGTAGCAAAAGATACTGATAAGGCTATTCATATATTGGGTTTGTTATCTCCAGGCGGCGTACACAGTCACGAAGAACATTTGCACGCGATTACCAAGCTTGCTGTTGAACGAGGTGTTAATAAGGTTTATTTGCATGCGTTCCTGGATGGGCGAGATACCGCGCCAAAAAGTGCCGAGGCATCAATCCGCGCAATGGAAGATGTATTCACCGAGCTTGGACATGGGCAGTTTGCTTCTGTCATCGGCCGCTACTATGCGATGGATCGTGATCATCGTTGGCCACGTATTCAAGCTGCTTACGATGTGATGACGCAAGGTAAAGCAGAATATACAGCGAGTAGTGCTTTAACTGCACTTGAAGAGGCTTATGCTCGTGACGAGACAGACGAGTTTGTACAAGCCACAGCGATTGTAAAAGACGGAGAATCACCAGTAAAGATAGAAGATGGAGATGTCCTTATTTTTATGAACTTCCGTTCTGATCGGGCTCGCCAAATAACACGACCTTTCATTGAGTCTGACTTTGATGGGTTCGAACGTGGGGTAGCACCGAAGTTAGGAAGTTTTGTTAGCTTGACAGAATATAAAGATGATTTTGATGTGCCAGTGGCATTTCCTCCGGAACGATTGAATAATGTTCTTGGTGCCTACCTTTCAAGTTTAGGCATGCGTCAATTACGCATTGCCGAAACAGAAAAATATGCACATGTTACTTTTTTCTTTAATGGTGGTGAAGAAAAACCGTTTGAAGGTGAAGATCGTATTCTTATTAATTCACCCAATGTGGCTACCTATGATTTACAGCCAGAAATGTGCGCGCCTGAGCTAACAGATAAATTAGTGGATGCGATCGAGGGTGGCAAATACGATGTGATTATTTGTAACTATGCGAATCCAGACATGGTCGGTCATACCGGTAAGTTAGAACCAACGATTAAGGCAATTGAAGCGCTCGATGTTTGTATCGAACGTATTTGTGTTGCCCTAGATAAAACCAATAGCGAAATGCTCATGACGGCCGATCATGGTAATGCGGAAATGATGGTTAATCCTGAAACAGGTCAGCCACATACTGCACATACAATGAATCCTGTTCCGCTTATTTATTACAGCAAGCGTAATGCAAAATTTATTGTTGATGGTGGCACATTGTCAGATATTGCGCCGACGATGCTATATTTGATGGGCCTACAGTCACCGTATGAAATGAATGGTAAGCAGTTAATAGAAATAGATGTGGAACAACAAGACGCGTGAGAGGATTCAGTCATAACTTGAGTGGTCGAGTTGTGTATCGTTTTACAAGTGTTGTTATTTCTTTGTTATTGAGTGTCTTTATCGTTACAGCCTCTTTGCCTATACAGGCACAAACTGATTCTGTATTACAACAACAAAAGTTAAAACAGTTACGTCTAAGAATTGAAAAAATTCAAGCTAAGCTTGCAAAGCAAAAAGATAAGCATAGTCAGTTACGCAGCAAATTAAAAAAATCTGAAAAGAAAATTGGTAAAGTTAATAGGCAATTAAAAACAATTACTAAAAAACTGCGTAAACAACAAAAACAATTAAGTAAATTAAACAAACAAAAAAATAATCTAAAAATTGCTCTTAATACACAACGTAATGTATTAGCTGGACAGATACGTACATCTTATGCGATAGGCAGGCAAGAATATTTAAAGTTATTACTGAACCAACAAGACCCGGCGTTAATGGGGCGTACTTTGGTTTTATATGATTATTTGAATCGAGCACGAACAGAACGAATTAGTGAAATTGCAAAAAAAGTATCAGCACTTAAATTACTTGAAGAAAAAATTAATTTACAAACTGTAAAATTAAGCGGCACAAGGCAAAAACGCTTAAAACAAAAACGTGCATTAGAATCTAATTTACAAAAACGTTCAGTTGTTCTTGATGCGCTAAATAAAAAAATTCGCACAAGGCAGCAAAAGCTAGCGCAAGCAAAAACAGATGCGAAACAATTAGAAGAGTTAATGCAAGGCTTACGTCGTGCACTCGCAGACGTACCGACTAATGCGGGTGTAAGAAAATCATTTCGTAGTCAAAAAGGACGTTACCGCCTACCTGTGAAAGGACGTATTAGTTCACGTTATGGTAGCCGACGTGGTAGCACAGGCTTACGCTGGCAAGGTGTTGTCATTCGCGCCAAGCAAGGCACTAGTGTTCGAAGTATTTCTCATGGACGTGTTGCCTTTGCAGATTGGTTAAGAGGTTTTGGTTTAATGGTCATTGTTGATCATGGCAAAGGCTATATGAGCTTGTATGGTCATAATGATAGCCTGTATGTTGAAACCGGTGATTGGATTGAAGCGGGTGAAGAAATTGCCTCGGTGGGACGTAGCGGGGGCAGGAAAAAATCAGCGCTATATTTTGAAATACGTCACAATGGTAAGCCAACTAACCCAATGCGTTGGGTTAAAAGGAACTGATGGGTAGTTTTGGCGTTCCAATAAAAATAAACTGGTAATAACTTGTATATCAGGCGATTATCGAAAATACTTAAACTTTATGTATCTGCACGGAGCAGTTAATGAACAAATACACTCGTAACTTCTTGATTTTATTCGTTGGATTAGTCTTAGGCATAGGTATTTCATTAGGTCGTATTGGCTTAGCAGAGCGTTCAGCAGCAGAATTATCGCCTTTACCGCTTGAGGACTTACGGGTCTTTACGGAAGTATTTGAAAAAATTAAGAACGATTATGTTGAAACGCGTACTGATAAACAGCTCATTGAGTACGCAATTGGCGGCATGCTTTCAAGTCTTGACCCGCATTCAGCATTTTTAAATGAAGAAGCATTTGCTGAATTGCAGGTAGGTACATCAGGGCAGTTTGGTGGCTTAGGTATTGAAATCAGCATGGAAGACGGTTTTGTAAAAGTTGTTACACCAATTGATGATACGCCAGCACAGCGTGCCGGTATGAAATCTGGCGATTTAATTATTCGTTTAGATGATAAAACGGTTAAAGGTATGAGTTTGAGTGATGCAGTTAAAGTCATGCGCGGTGAACCTGGTTCAGATATCGTCTTAACGATTGTGCGCGAAGGGGCGGATAGGCCACTTAAAATTACCATTACACGAGCCATTATTAAAGTAACCAGCGTTAAGTCACGTACGTTAGAAAAGGGTTATGGCTATGTACGTATTACGCAGTTCCAGAGTCGAACCGGTAATAATTTAGCGGATGCGATCAGTAAGCTTAAAGATGAAAATGATGGCTTAAAAGGCTTAGTGTTAGATTTACGCAATAACCCCGGCGGAGTCTTAAATGCTGCGGTATCAGTTTCAGATGCCTTCATTGATAAAGGTTTAATTGTTTATACCGAAGGTCGCACCAGTGATTCAGATAACAAGTTTCATGCTACATCAGGTGATTTAATTAAAGGTGCACCGCTTATTGTATTAGTAAATGGTGGTTCTGCCTCAGCATCAGAAATTGTCGCAGGTGCATTACAAGATCATCAGCGTGCAGTAATTTTAGGCACACAAAGTTTTGGCAAAGGCTCGGTACAAACAATCTTGCCGATGAACAATGGCACGGCGGTTAAAATTACTACAGCTCGTTATTACACACCAAATGGTCGCTCTATTCAGGCTGAAGGGATTGTGCCTGACATTAAAGTGGAGCCGTTAAAAGTAGCACATACTGAGAAACAGCTTGAACGAATTAAAGAAGCAGATCTTGCTGGTCACTTAAGCAATGGTAATGGGCGTAAGGAAAAGAAAAAATCAAAAGGTAAAGACAAGAAAGAAATTCCATTGTCAGAAAAGGATTTTCAACTTTATGAAGCACTTAACCTACTTAAAGGCATGAATTTACTGCATGCCCGTATGTCGCAGCGATAAATATTGGTGACTAAGCTCAGAATAATTATTAGCTGCGTATTATTGTTCTGGCAGTTATCTGTACAGGCACAACGGCCTGTGATTGCAATAATAATTGATGACTTAGGTAATAAAAGTAGTGATGAACAGGCAGTACGTTTGCCTGGTGCCATCGCTTATGCCTTTCTTCCACACACACCCCATACCAATCACCTTGCCAAATTAGCTCATGCAAATAACAAAGAAGTAATGTTGCATGTGCCCATGCAATCTATGCACGATGACAAAAAGTTAGGTCCTGGTAGTTTGACATTGGATATGAACGAATCGGAATTTGTAAAAATTCTTCAAGAAGATTTAGCATCAATACCGCATGTACAAGGCATCAATAATCACATGGGAAGTTTATTAACACGTCACCCAGGACACATGCTTTGGTTAATGCAGGAAATAAATCGCCACGGTGATTTATTTTTTGTCGATAGTCGCACAACAGCAAAAAGCGTTGCACGCATGGTGGCAACAGAAAATAATGTGCCTAGCTTAACGCGTGATGTATTTCTTGATGCAGAAAATAATGCTGCGTTCATTGAAAAACAGTTTGATAAATTATTAAAAATTGCCCGTATTCATGGATCAGCACTAGCAATTGGTCATCCTTATCCAGATACTATGAAGGTACTTAAAAAGAGACTCCAGCAGCTTGAGTCAGAAGGCATAGATTTAGTGCCAGTTTCTAGATTACTCAAATTCAAACAAGGGAATCCAGCATGGCAAGCGTCCTTGTCCCGCTAGCGCAAGGCTGTGAAGAACTTGAAGCAATTACTATTATTGATCTACTGCGTCGTGCTGGCATAGATGTAACCAGTGCCGGATTAGATGAAAAGCATGTCACCGCTAGTCGCGGCGTGGTGTTAATCCCAGATACTGATCTAGATTCTGCATTAAAAGAAAATTACGACATGATCGTGTTACCCGGCGGCCTCCCAGGTGCCGATCACCTGGATAACGATTCTCGCTTACGTGAACGAATTATCAACATGGTAGAAAAAGGTAAATACGTTGCTGCCATTTGTGCCGCCCCTAAAGTGCTTGCCAGTGCGGGCCTGCTTAAAGATAAAAAAGTAACTTGTTATCCTGGGGTATTAAATGCCTTAGGAATCAAATCAGAAGAAACTGCTGTTGTCACTGACGGTAATATCATTACCTCACGTGGCCCAGGAACGGCGATGGACTTTGCATTGACACTGATTGAAAAATTAGCCGGCAAAGAAAAGCGTGATGAAGTTGAGACAGGACTAGTTAGATAGATTTGTACGATTTATCTTTGTAGGGTGCTAAATGATTATTGTTAAAGTCCCCATATTTATTGTTAAGATGTTGAAAATAAAAGAAACAGGGAATTTATATCCCCTAAATGTCCGAATTAAAAACGACATTTAGGGGATATACTTATAGTTATACATAAAAAGGCAACAGGATAACTAATGGCTAGAAATGAAACAGTAAGACATTTGCATTCTGCAAAAAGAACTAAAAATGATGAATTTTACACTCAGCTTTCAGATATCGAGAAAGAGCTAAAGAATTATAAACATAGCTTCAAAGATAAAGTTGTTCTTTGTAATTGTGACGACCCTCGTGTGAGTAATTTTTTTCACTACTTCTCATATAACTTTGAAAAATTAGGTTTAAAAAAATTAATAACAACTTGTTACAAAAATCAAGAAATAGATTTATTTAGTAGACATGATTCAGAGCAGGCGATATATCTTGAGTACGAGGGCGACAAGAATAAAAATAATGTTCCTGATCCTGAAGAAATTGGAATCAAAAAGTTTAAGGGTGATGGTGATTTTCGGTCTGAAGAGTCAATTGCACTTCTTAAACAGGCTGACATCGTTGTGACTAATCCTCCGTTTTCATTATTTCGAGAATATGTTACTCAACTAATTGAGTACGAGAAACAGTTTTTGATAATTGGAAACTTGAATGCCATGAAGTACGGGGAAATATATCCATATTTTCAATCCAATAGTATTTGGTTTGGGGCGACCATGTTCAGTGGTGGGGCTGCGTTCTTTATCGGTAGCCCTGATTTATATGACCCTAAAAAAATGTCTAATCCCAAAAACGCATATATTAAGGACGGAAAACTTTATTGGAGAGTAAACGGCGTTAGGTGGTTTACCAATCTTGATCATAATAAGAGACATGAAGAGTTAGTGTTATATGCAACATACAATCCAGACGATTATTTAAATTATGATAATTATGACGCCATCGAAGTCTCCAAAGTAGTTAATATACCAATGGATTATAAAGGCGTTATGGGAGTTCCTATTAGTTTTATGGATAAATATAATCCTGATCAGTTTGAAATTATTGGTTTGTCTATGAAAGCTGGTTTCGGCCTGGAGAGCAATAAAGTCTACGACTCATATAAAGAGACCAAACAGGATGGCACATTTACGGGCTCATCCGGTAAAAAAACTAATGGAAATCCGATGCTCATCGGAAAACCAAAAAAGGGAAATTATTATATAGATGAACAGGGAAACTGTGCGTACTCATTATATGACAGACTTTTTATTGTGAATAAAAAATTATAGGTTAAATCATGAAAATAGAATTGAAAGAAATCACAATTAAAGAACTGACTGCTGGGTACCAGGACAATTCTGATGAAGGGGTAATAGGATATGGAGGGAGATTAGATATTCGCCCTCCATATCAGCGTGAATTTATCTATAAAGATAAGCAGAGAGACGCCGTCATTGACACAGTTACAAAAAATTACCCGCTAAATGTAATGTATTGGGCGGTTAGAGATGATGGCAATTATGAAGTAATTGACGGACAGCAAAGAACAATTTCTATATGCCAATATGTTGATGGGGACTTTTCTGTAAAAGTAGGAAACTTTCCAGAGAACAGAGCATTTCACAACCTTCAAAATAATGAAAAAGACCAAATTGAAGAATATAAGCTAATGATCTACTTGTGTAGCGGTACGGATAGCGAAAAATTAGAGTGGTTTAAAACTATAAATATTGCTGGTGAGGAGCTTACAAATCAGGAATTACTCAATGCCGTATATCATGGCACATGGGTATCTGATGCCAAACGTCATTTTAGTAAGAGGAACTGTCCAGCTTATGGGCTTGGAAAAGATTACCTCAGTGGCTCTGTTAATCGGCAGGATTACTTAGAAACAGCAATTAAGTGGATTTCTCAAAATGGTGACATTGAAGAATATATGTCACAACACCAAAAAGACCCGAACGCTAACGAGCTATGGCTATATTTTAGT